>CAMAQZ010000041.1 GCA_945860725.1 Klebsiella pneumoniae
CGCCAAGTTCATTGACGCGGTTACGCAGCGTGGTGAGGTTCTGCTGAATGGCGTAGTCCTGCCGCTCGCGGACTTGCACGGGTGTGAGCAGCAGTTGCAGCGCCGGGCCTTCGGTCGCGAAGACCTCAGAATAGGCGAGATCCGGCAGAATCCTGCGCAGCGCAGCGCGTACCGCGTCGAGGTCCGACCCGGCCGGCAGCAACACCCGTAGCCCGTTCGGCTGCGGGGCGCCATCAGCCACCGGCGTCACATCGGTGAACGCGAGGCCCGCGCCGCCGAGTGCGCGGCGCACATCCTGTTCGTAGACCTCGAGCAATTGCGAGACCGCACCGTCGACATCCACTTGGTAGAGGAGGTGCAGACCGCCGCGCAGATCGAGGCCGAGCGGCATCGGCCGCAGGCCGACCGAGCGCAGCCAATCGGGGGCGCGCGAGGCGAACGACAGGGCGGTCGCGTAGTCCTTGCCATAGGTCTCATTGACGGCGTCCCGCGCCTTCAGCTGCTGCGCGACCGAATCGAAGTGCAGCATCAATCGGCCTTGGTCCTCGTAGTTGCGCGACACCGCGACGCCACGGTCGGCGAGCAGCCGGATCACCTCGCGGCCGGCGTCGGCTCCGACGGCGGCGCGGTCCTTGCGCACCATCTGCAACGCGGCATCCTCGCCGAACACGTTCGGCAGCGCGACCACGGCGGCCACCAGCAGCACCACCGCGACCAGCCAATACTTCCAGCGAGGGAATTCGAGCATGGATCAGCCCTTCAGGGTGCCCTTGGGCACGAGCGAACTGACCTGGAATTTCTGGACCTTGATCTGCACGTCCTTGGCGACTTCAAGCGTGACCACGCCCTCGCCGATCGCGCTGACCTTGCCGAGGATGCCACCCACGGTGACCACCTCGTCGCCGACCGACAGCGCCGAGAGCATGGCCTGGTGTTCCTTGGACTTTTTCTGTTGCGGACGGATGAGGAGGAAATAGAAAATGACGATGAACAGCACCATCATCAGCAGCGGCGCGAGTTGGCCGCCGGGGGACGCAGCGCCAGCCTGTGCGTAGGCTTCAGGGATCAATCCATTCATGGGAGGGGCCCTCGGAGGTCCGGTCTAAAAAAGGCCGCGAATTATGCCACAGGCGCGGCCGACTGCCGTCGGGCGAGGAAATCGCGGGCAAAAGCTTCCACCCTCCCCCCCTCGATCGCCTCCCGGAGCTGCCGCATGAGCCCGAGGTAGAAGTAGAGGTTGTGGACGGTGTTGAGGCGGGATCCGAGGATCTCGTTGCAGCGATCGAGGTGCCGAAGATAAGCCCTCGAGTAGTTCAGGCAGGTGTAGCAGCCGCATTCGGGGTCGATCGGCCCTTGGTCGCGCTGGTGCGCGGCATTGCGGATGTTGACGACCCCGGTCGAGGTGAAAAGATGCCCGTTGCGGGCATGGCGCGTCGGCATCACGCAGTCGAACATGTCGATACCGCGCAGCACGGCGGCGACGATGTCCTCGGGGCGACCCACGCCCATGAGGTAGCGGGGACGGTCGGTGGGCATGCGGGGCATGAGATGTTCGAGGACGGCCAAGCGCTCGGCCTCGGGTTCGCCCACGGCGAGGCCGCCCACGGCGAGCCCCGGCAGGTCGAGGGCCAGCAACGCCTCGAGTGAGGCCTCTCGCAGGTCCGGGTACATGCCGCCCTGCACGATGCCGAACAGCGCGCCGGGAGGCGGACCGTCATGGTCGCGGCAGTAGTGGTCACGGCAACGTACCGCCCAGCGCATCGAGCGTTGCATGGAATCGCGCGCGTTCTCGTGGGTCGCCGGCCAAGCGGTGCAGTCATCGAACATCATCGCGATGTCCGAGCCGAGCGCGCGCTGTACATCCATCGCGCCCTCGGGGGTGAGGTTCACCTCGCTGCCATCGACCGGCGAACGGAAACGCACCCCCTGCTCACTGATCTTGCGCATCTTGGCGAGGCTGAAGACCTGGAAACCGCCTGAATCGGTGAGGATGGGCCGCTGCCAGTGCATGAAGCGGTGCAGACCGCCGAACTCGGCGACCAAGGCCGCGCCCGGCCGCAGCATCAGGTGGAAGGTGTTGCCGAGGATGATCTCGGCGCCCAGCCCCTCGAGTTCCTCCGGGGTCATCGCCTTGACCGTGCCGTAGGTGCCGACGGGCATGAAGGCGGGTGTCTCGATGCTGCCGTGGACGGCATGCACACGCCCGCGGCGTGCCGCGCCATCCGTGGCGAGCAGTTCGTAACGCAGGTTCACGGACCGGCGTCCTGCTTGGAGCGCTCGAGGAACATGGCATCACCGTAGCTGAAGAAGCGGTAGCGCTGGGCGATCGCGTGGGCGTAGGCCGCGAGCAGGGTCTCACGACCGACGAACGCGCTGACGAGCATCAGCAGCGTCGAGCGCGGCAGGTGGAAGTTGGTGACCAGCGCATCGACCACTCGCCATCGATGCCCGGGCTTGATGAAGATCCGGGTGTCGCCTTGCCAAGGCCCCAGCGGTTCCGACGCGGACTCGAGGGCGCGCACCACGGTCGTACCGACCGCCACCACGCGTCGGCCGGCGGCACGCGCGGCAGCGATCGCAGCGCAGGTCTCGGGCGGGATGTCCGCCCATTCGGCGTGCATGATGTGCTCCTCGATGCGTTCGCTGCGCAGCGGTTGGAAAGTGCCGGCGCCGACATGCAGCGTGACGGTCGCCCGCAGGATGCCCGCCGCCTCGAGCCGCTCGAGCAATGCGGTGTCGAAATGCAGGCTCGCCGTCGGTGCCGCGACCGCACCCGGCACCCGCGCCAACACGCTCTGGTAGCGCTCGGTATCGGCAGCCTCAGGCGCCCGCGAGATATAGGGCGGCAAGGGCACGCTGCCATGGCGGCCAAAAAACTCCAGCGCCGGCGCCGGCAACCGCACGCGGTAGAGGTCCTGCTCGCGCCCTTCGACCACCAGATCGCCACCGTCCGTGACCACCACCTGCCCGGGACGCAACGGCTTGCTCGCCCGCATGTGCAGCAGCGCCCGTGCCGCGCCACGGACCGCCCCTGGCCCGGGCTCGAGCGGCCGCTCGAGCAGCATGTCGACCGCGCCACCGCTCGGTTTGCGGCCCGTCAGGCGCGCCGGCACCACCCGAGTGTCGTTGAACACCAGCAGGTCGCCCGGCTCGAGCAGCCCGGGAAGCGCGCTGCAGGACAGGTCCCGCCAAGGGTCGCCCGCCGCACCGACCGCCAGCAATCGCGAGGCGCTGCGCTCGGCGAGGGGTTGCTGGGCGATGAGTTCGGGCGGCAGTGGATAGTCGAAGTCGGCGGCGAGCACGGGTTGAAGTATACTTTCCAGATTGTCCTCCCGGCGCCGGGATGGCGGAACTGGTAGACGCGCCGGACTCAAAATCCGGTTCTGGCGACAGAGTGTGGGTTCGATTCCCTCTCCCGGCACCACTTGAATACCCCATGAAATACTGCAGCACATGCGGCGCCGGCGTTGAACGGCGCATCCCAGCGGGCGACCAAGTCCTTCGCTTCGTCTGTCTGTCCTGCCAGACCGTGCACTACCAGAATCCGAAACTGGTGGTCGGTTGCGTGCCGGAGGACGACGCGGGTCGCATCCTCATCTGTCGGCGTGCCATCGAACCCCGGCTCGGCTTCTGGACGGTCCCGGCGGGCTTCATGGAGAACGGTGAGACCCTGCAGCAGGCCGCGGCGCGCGAGTCCATGGAAGAAGCCTTGGCGGATGTCGAGATCGGCTCGTTGCTGTCGGTGGTCCATGTACTGCACGCCGAACAGGTGCATGTGTTCTTCCGCGGCAGGCTGCGCTCGCCCAAGATCGGCGCAGGCGAGGAAAGCCTCGAGGTGCGTATGGTCGCCGAGCACGAGATCCCCTGGGACGAGATCGCCTTCACCAGCACCACCTTCACGCTTCAGCGCTATCTCGAAGACCGCGCCGCCGGGCTCGACCGGCACCACTTCACGGAGCTCGACCGCCGCACCCGGGTCTGAACGGCGTCTGGGCTGCCTGCGGTCGGCAGTCGGCGGTGGGTGGTTGGCGCGGAGGGCGGCGGCGTTATAAAGTCCCCGCTTTCGTCGGCAAGGGACAGGATCATGACTTTCGTCGTCACTGAGAGCTGCATCAAGTGCAAGTACATGGACTGCGTGGAGGTCTGCCCCGTGGACTGCTTCCACGAGGGACCTAATTTCCTGGTGATCGATCCGGATGAGTGCATCGACTGCACCCTCTGTGAGCCGGAATGTCCGGTCGAGGCGATCTACTCCGAGGACGAAGTGCCGGATGGCCAGGAATCCTTCAAGGCGTTGAACGCCGAGCTCTCCCGCAAGTGGCCGGTGATCACGGAAAAGGGCGCTGCGCCCGCCGATGCCAAGGCCTGGGAAGGCAAGCCTGACAAGCTCAAACTACTCGAGCGTTGACGCCACGCGGCGCCAGCGGACCGATCAGCGTCCGGTCGGACGGTTGGGCGTCGCCGGCGCAGCAGGCGCACCCGGCTTGAGGGGTGCAGCCGGTTCCAAGCGTTTGAGCAACATCGCCGGCGGCAGGTAACCCGGCAGCATGTCGCCGTCCGGCATGATGATGGCCGGAGTGCCTTGCACGGCGAATTCGTTGCCGAGTTCGTAATCGCGCGTCACCGCCGACGCATCGCACTTGGCCGCCTTCAGCGACTCGCCGTTCTTGGCGCGCGTCAAGGCGTCGTTACGGTTGGGTGAACACCAAACCGCAACCGCCTTGTTCCAGGATTCGGTATCCGGACCTGATCGAGGATAAAAGAGATAACGCACCCGGATGCCGAGCGCGTTGTACTGCGCCATCTCGGAATGCAGCTTGCGGCAGAACCCGCAGTCGATGTCGGTGAAGACCGTGACGGTGTGGCGCGCGTTGCGGGGCCCGAACACCAGCATGCTCGCCTCGGGCACTTTACCGAGCAGCGATAGCCTTGCCTCGCGACGGCGGCGGTCGCTGATGTTTTGGTCGTTGCTGAGGTCGTAGAGATCGCCATCGAGGGCGAACCGGCCATCGGCGGAGAGATAGAGGATGTCCGCGCCGCGGGCATATTCGTACAGACCGGGGATCGGGGTCGGGCGGAAGTCTTCGGGCTTGCTGCCCGGCATGCGCCGCGCCAGTTCGCTGCGCGGATCCGGTTGGGTCGCGAGCCGTTTGCCCGGGGACGGCACAGCGCTCTGCGACGACGCCGGCATGGCCGCCCACGCCGCGGCGAGGCTGAGCGCCGCCGCGACCACGGTGGACCGATAGAGATTCCTCATGGTGCGATTCTAGCAGAGCACGCCGGCAGAGCCCGCTCACCCGACCCGATCAGCCGCGTGGATGGTGGCGGTCGTGCAGTTCCTTCATGCGTTCGCGGGCGACATGGGTGTAGATCTGCGTGGTGGAGAGGTCGCTGTGGCCGAGCAGCATCTGAACGACCCGCAGGTCGGCGCCGTGGTTCAGCAAGTGGGTCGCGAAAGCATGCCGCAGGGTGTGCGGAGAGAGTGGCTTGTCGATCTTGGCGAGCCGCGCGTAGCGCTTGATGATGTGCCAGAAGGACTGCCGTGTCATGCGATCGCCGCGGCGCGTCGGGAACAGGTAATCGGTCGTCTTTTGACCGAGGATCGCGTCGCGTGGTCCGGCCATGAATTCATTGATCCGCTCGATCGCCTCGCCGCCGAGCGGCACGAGACGCTCGCGGTTGCCCTTGCCGGAGATGCGTACCACCCCCTGGTTGAGGTTCACCTGCTGGTGCTTGAGGCTGACAAGCTCGGAAACCCGTAGACCCGTCGCATACAGCACTTCCAGCATCGTCCGATCGCGCATCCCGAGCGGATCGCCGGCACGCGGGGCGTCGATCAAGCGCTCGACCTCGGCTTCCGTCAAAGACTTCGGCAGCGGTCGCCCGGAGCGCGGCATCGAGATGTCGAGGGTCGGATCCAGTGCGATCGCACCATCGCGCAGCTGCTGACGGAAAAAACAACGGAAGGATGACAGTTGGCGTGCCGTCGAGCGCGGACGGGCGCCGTGCTCGGCGCGCGCCGCCACGAACTCCAGCAGATCGATGCGGGTCGCCTCCGGCAAGGCGGTGCCGCGCGTCTCCAACCAGCGACCGAGCGCCAGCAGGTCGGCGCGATACGCTGCCAATGTGTTGGCCGACAATCCGCGCTCCATCCACACCACATCGAGGAAGCGCTGTACTACCGGGTTCGCTGTTACGGATTCGTTCATTGAATGAGGACAGTATGCCCACCGCGGCAAAGCTAAGCCGTGACGGGGCTCACAATCGCAGGCAATCGTTGACTTTCCTGTCGCGTCCACCAAGCATATCGTGCCGTCATCATCTGGTCCGTGCGCAGGAGCCGAAAGCCGACATGGAGGATCCCTCGATCGATCCCAAGACGGTCGTCCCGGACGCCGCGGAACCCTTCCCCGCCAGGGTGTTGCGCGTGCTCTACGGGTCGGTGGCCTGGTCGGTGTTCCTCGCGGTGGCGATCAGCACGTTGTTGCTGCTCTTGGTCCTGCCGGGGATGGATCGGCGGCGTTATGTCACCGGCGTTGCCGCTCGGCTCATCATGCGACTCTGCGGAATCCCGCTCACCATCACGGGCGCGGACCGCTTGCCCGCCGGACAGTGCATGGTGGTCGCCAACCATGTCAGTTACATCGATGCGATCGTGGTGAAAGCGGTGTTGCCGGAGCGTTTCGCGTACGTGGTCAAGCGCGAGATGGCGGATGTACCGCTCGCCGGCCTGTTGCTCGAGCGGATCGGCACGCAGTTCGTGGAGCGTTTCAACCGGCACAAGGGCGGACTCGATGCGCGCCGCGTGCTGCGCAGCGCCTCCAACGGGCAGTCGCTGCTTTTTTTCCCCGAAGGCACCTTCGTGAGCGAGCCCGGGCTCTTGAAGTTTCACCTCGGCGCGTTCTCGAGCGCGGTCGCCGCACGCTGTCCGGTGGTGCCCTGTGTGATCCGCGGGACCCGGCACATCCTGCCGAGCCCGCGATTCTTTCCACGCCCTGGTCGTGTCGAATTCGAGATCTTGGCGCCGATGCTGATCGACCTAGACCTGCCATCCGAACGGGCAGCGGCTGCGCTGCGCGACGCCGCCCGCGCCGCGATCCTCGCCAAGCTCGACGAACCTGATGCGCTGGCACGCAGCGACCCCCACACATCGAACTGACGGGCGGCGTCCTGCCGCCGCGCGTCGCGACAGGTGCGCCTCGGCGACTCGTTGGCTACACTTCTTTCCTTTCCCCCGGCTTTTCTTTCCCCGGCGAGGTATAGCGGATGTCGATTTCCGTCGTAATAGTGGCTGCGCGCCGCACTCCCATCGGCGCTTTCCAAGGCGTGCTCGCCGGGGCGACTGCGCCGCAACTCGGCGCAGCGGCCATCCGTGGCGCGCTGGAAGCCGCCGGACTCGCACCCGCCGAGGTCGAGGAAGTGATCATGGGCTGCGTGTTGCCGGCAGGGGTCGGACAAGCGCCGGCTCGGCAGGCTGCGATCGGGGCGGGCATCCCGGTCGGCACACCCGCCACCACCGTCAACAAGATGTGCGGCTCCGGACTGAAGGCCATCATGATGGCAGCGGACCAGATCCGCACCGGTGATGCCGGGATCGTGGTGGCAGGCGGTCTCGAGTCCATGACCAATGCGCCCTACCTGCTGCTCAAGGCGCGTGGTGGCTATCGGATGGGGCATGGCGAGATCCTCGACCATATGTTCTACGACGGACTACAGAGCCCGTGGGACGGCCAACTGATGGGCTGTTTCGCCGAGAACACCGCCGACCGCTATGCGTTCACACGCGAAGCCCAAGACGCGTTCGCTGCTGAGTCCGTCCGCCGCGCGTTGGCAGCGGTAGAGAACGGCGCGTTCGCCGCGGAGATCACTCCGGTGACGGTCAAGGGACGCAAAGGCGAGACGCGCATCGAGCGCGACGAGACACCCTTCACCTGCGACCTCGCAAAGATCCCGCAATTGAAGCCAGCGTTCCGCAAAGACGGTACCGTCACTGCCGCGAGCTCCTCGTCCATCTCCGACGGCGCTGCAGCGCTCGTCCTGATGAGCGAAGCCGCCGCGACCGCCCGCGGCCTCACGCCGCTCGCCCGCATCGTCGCCTACACCAGCCATGCGCATGAACCGGAGTGGTTCACCACAGCACCGGTGGCCGCGATCCGCAGCACCCTCGCGCGCGCTGGTTGGACCGCGGACGGCGTCGATCTCTTCGAGGTCAACGAGGCCTTCGCGGTGGTCGCGATGGCCGCGGCGCAGGACATCGGGATCCCCGCCGACAAGCTCAACATCAACGGCGGTGCCTGCGCCCTCGGCCACCCGGTCGGCGCGACCGGCGCGCGCATCGTCGCGACGCTCGCCCACTCGCTCCTACGGCATGGACTGCGCCGCGGCGTCGCTGCGCTCTGCATCGGCGGCGGCGAGGCCACTGCGATCGCCATCGAGCGGCTTTGAGCCCGCACGTCTGACCACCGCCCACTTAGACACAACTTCCCAAGATCCTCGGAGAATCCCTCAACATGGACATCACCCAAGCCCGCGCCGTCGTGACCGGCGGCGCATCCGGTCTCGGCAACGCAGTGGCCAAGCACATCGCCGCCCGCGGCGGTCAGGTCGCGCTGCTCGACATCCAGGAAGGCCCCGGACAAACCGCGGCGGCGGAGATCGGCGCAAAGGCGCGTTTCCTGCGCTGCGATGTCAGCTCCGAGGCCGATGTCAACGCGGCGATGGATGCGGCGGCCGTGGCGATGGGCGGCATAGACCTGCTCGTGAACTGCGCAGGCGTCATCGGTGCGGCCCGCGTGCTCGGCCGTAACGGGCCCATGGCCGGCGAGTTCTTCGCTCGCGTGGTGCAGATCAACCTCGTCGGCACTTTCCTCTGCGACAAGGCCGCCGCTGCGATCATGCAGCGCAACACACCCAATGCCGACGGTGAGCGTGGCGTCATCATCCACACCTCCTCGGTCGCCGCCTTCGAGGGTCAGATCGGCCAAGCCGCCTACTCGGCCACCAAAGCAGGTCTCGCCGGCATGACGCTGCCGCTCGCCCGCGAGTTCGCCTCGTTCGGCGTGCGTGTGATGTCAATCGCGCCGGGCATCTTCCACACGCCGATGGTCGGTGGGCTGCCGCCGGAAATCCAGGCCTCGCTCGGCGCGCAGGTCCCCTTCCCCTCGCGCCTCGGACGCCCCGATGAGTATGCGCAGATGGTCGAGTCCATCTACTCGATCGCCATGCTGAACGGTGAGACCATCCGCTTGGACGGCGGCATCCGCATGCAGCCGAAGTGAACGACGAAGTGAACGACGGAGCCGACTGATGGACATCGATCGCGATACGATGGAGTACGACGTGCTGGTGGTCGGGGGCGGCCCCGGAGGCCTGGCCTGCGCTATCAAGCTCAAAGAAAAGAGACCCGAGCTTAACATCTGCGTGCTCGAGAAGGCCTCGGCCATCGGTGCGCAGGCGCTGTCGGGGGCGGTGCTGGAACCGGCTCCGCTCGACGCCCTGCTGCCCGGTTGGCGCGATGCGCCGCCCGGCATCTGCATCCCGGCCAAGCGCGACGAGTTCGCGCTGCTCACGCGGACCCGTCGTATCCGCATGCCGGTGCCGCCGCAGCAGCATAACGATGGCAACTTCATCGTCTCGCTGGGGCTCCTGACGCCGTTGCTCGCAGCACGCGCCGAGGCGCTCGGCGTAGATGTCTTTCCGGGTTTCGCGGCCGCGCAACCGCTCTTCAACGACGACGGCTCGGTCGCCGGCGTACAGATCGGCGATGTGGGCATCGAGAGATCGGGCGAACCCGGCCCCAACTTTGCACCAGGCCCCGAGATACGCGCCCGCATCACGGTGCTGGCTGAGGGCTGTCGCGGCAGCATCAGCAAGCAGCTCATCAAGAGATACGCGCTCGACGCGGACTGCGATCCACAGACCTACGGTCTCGGGTTCAAAGAATTATGGCAGCTGCCGCCTGGCCGGGTCGAGCCGGGTCTCATCCAGCACAGCATCGGCTGGCCGCTCGACTCCGGCACCTACGGTGGCAGCTTCCTCTACCACCTCGACAACGACCGCGTGTATGTCGGCTATGTGGTCGGGCTCGACTACCGCGATCCGCGTCTGAAGCCCTTTGAGGCTTTCCAGCAGTTCAAGCACCATCCGAGCATCAAACCGTTGTTCGAGGGCGGTGAGATCCTCGCCTCGGGCGCCCGCACCATCGCTGCGGGCGGTTGGCAGTCGCTGCCCAAGATGGAGATGCCGGGCGCGATGCTGGTGGGCGATGCGGCCGGTACGCTCAACGTGGCCAAGATCAAGGGCATCCACCAAGCCATCCGCTGCGGCATGCTCGCTGCGGAGCACCTCGCTGAGCATGATTCGCCCGCGGGCTTCGATGCCCGTTGGCGCGCCTCCGAAGGCGGGCAGGAACTGCGTAAGGTGCGCAACATCAAGCCGGGCTTTAAGCGCGGTCTCTGGTTCGCGCTCGCCAACGCCGGTCTCGAGACGCTGCTCGGTGGGCGTACGCCCTGGACGCTGCGCAACAAGGCGGCCTATGCCGAGACGCAACGCCTCGACTCCTTTGATTCGCCTGACCGCGGCTGGATCGATCGCAGTCTGCCGCCGCGTGATCGCGTCGCCGCCGTGTTCTTCGCCAACAACTCCCACGACGAGAACCAACCGGTGCATCTGAAGGTGCGCGACACCTCGATCTGCGCGACGAAGTGCGCCACCGAGTACGGCAACCCCTGCCTGAACTTCTGCCCGGCCAATGTCTACGAGATGGTGGACGATGGCGCCGGCGGCAAGCGCCTGCAGATCAATGCCTCAAACTGCGTGCACTGCAAGGCCTGCGATATCAAGGACCCCTACCAGATCATCGACTGGACGACCCCTGAAGGCGGCTCGGGGCCGATCTACCAGTCGCTCTAAGGGGTCTCTCTCCCGGACGCCAGCCCACGATGGACGACGCACCGATCTGGATCCCGCCGCCCGCGCGTGTCGCCGCGGCCCTGCTCACCCGCTTCACCGAACGCGTGCGTGCGCGGCGCGGGTTGGCACTCGAGGACTATGCAGCGCTGCACCGTTGGTCGCTGGAGCAGCCGGACGCCTTCTGGTTCGAGGTTGCGCACTACGCGGGGGTCGTCGCGGATTGGGTCGATCAGCCTGTGCTGCGGCAGGCTGATCGAATGCCGGGCGCCGAGTGGTTCCCGGGGGTGCGCCTCAACTACGCCGAAAACCTGTTGCGTCACCACGATGACTCGCCGGCGATCATCGCGTGGGACGAATTCACGCCGACCGCGCAGGCGCGCCGCAGGGTGCTCAGTTGGCGCGTTCTCTGCGCGGAAGTCGGGCGGGTCGCCGCCGGACTGCGTGCAGCGGGCGTCCAACCCGGCGACCGCGTCGTCGGATTCCTGCCGAACATCCCCGAGGCGGTGGTCGCGATGCTCGCCACGGCCAGCATCGGTGCCGTGTGGTCGTCCTGCTCCCCCGATTTCGGGATCTCGGGCGTCCTCGACCGTTTCGGACAGATCGCTCCCAAGGTGCTGTTCACCGCCGACGGCTACGCCTATGCCGGCAGACGCATCGACTCGCTGACGCCGATCGCGCGCGCACTCGCCGCACTGCCCTCGATCAGCACCGTCGTGGTGGTGCCTTTCCTCGCGGGACCCGATGCGGCGTCCAATCCGCTCGCCACAGTACTACTGCCAGGCGCGATCGAATGGCGCAGCTTCGGTACGCCGGGTGCCCGCCTCGAGTTCGTCCGCCTGCCCTTCAACCATCCGCTCTTCATCCTGTACTCGTCGGGCACCACCGGTCTACCCAAGTGCATCGTGCACGGCGCTGGCGGCACGCTGCTGCAGCACCTCAAAGAACACCAACTGCACACCGACCTCAAGCGAGGCGACCGCCTGTTCTTCTTCACCACTTGCGGCTGGATGATGTGGAACTGGCTGGTGAGCGGCTTGGCCTCGGGCGCGACCTTGCTGCTGTACGACGGATCACCGCTGCATCCGGGTCCCGACATCCTCTGGCGTCTTGCGGCCGAGGAACAGGCGACCGCCTTCGGCACCAGCCCTCGCTACCTGACGGCGCTTGCGAAGCAGGGCTACGCCCCCGCAGGCGATCCAGCGCTCGGCGGCCTAAGTGCACTGCGTACCGTGCTCAGCACCGGTGCCCCGCTCGCACCCGAGGGCTTCGACTTCGTCTATGCCTCAGTCAAACGCGAGGTTCACCTCGCCTCGATCTCCGGTGGCACCGACATCATCTCCTGCTTCTGCCTCGGCGACCCCACCGCGCCGGTGTACCGCGGCGAGATCCAATGCGCCGGGTTGGGCATGGCGACCGATGTCGCGGGCCCGGACGGCGGTACGCTGCCGCCCGGCGAACTGGGTGAACTCGTCTGCCGCCAACCCTTCCCGTCGATGCCGCTCGGCTTCTGGGACGATCCCGACGGCAAGCGCTACCGCGCCGCCTACTTCGAGCGTTGGCCCGGTGTCTGGCACCATGGCGATTTCGCGTCGCGAAACGCACGCGGTGCCTTCACGATCCACGGCCGATCGGACGCCGTGCTCAATCCGGGCGGCGTGCGCTTCGGCACCGCCGAGATCTACCGGCAGGTCGAGAAAGTCCCTGAGGTCCTCGAATCGGTCTGCATCGGACAAGCTTGGCAGGGGGAAGAACGGGTGGTGCTGTTCGTGCGCTTGCGCGACGGCGCGATCCTCGATGAGGCGCTGCGCCAGCGCATCGGCAACACGATCCGCGATAGCACCTCACCGCGGCATGTGCCGGCACGGATCATCGCTGTGGACGACATCCCGCGCACCTTGAGCGGCAAAACGGTGGAACTCGCGGTGCGTGAGGTAGTCCATGGCCGTCCCGTCAGCAACACTGCGGCGCTCGCCAACCCCGCCTCGCTCGCGCTGTTCCACGACCTGCCGGGATTGCGTACGTGAACGCCGGCGGCGCGGCGCGTGGTCTCGAACAGCGCTACGCAGAGGCTGCGGCAGCGGACGGTTTCAGCCAGGATCCGGCGCAACGCGCCGCCCTCGCGCCGCTCGAGCGGCTGCGCGGTGAACTGCTGCGCGCCGAGCGCGTCTCATTCACCGCACGGCTGCTGCGCCGATTCTCTGGACCGGCCAACCATGGCGCTGCGCCGCGCGGTGTCTATCTTTGGGGCGGTGTGGGCCGGGGCAAAACCTGGCTGATGGATCTGCTGGTCGACAGCATTCCGAGCGTCCCTCGGCAGCGCATCCACTTCCATCGTTTCATACAAGGCGTGCACGCGGGGCTGCGCCGCCATCACGACCAGTCTGCACCCCTCTGCGCCGTCGCAGCGGACCTCGCAGCCGAGGCACGGCTCTTGTGCCTCGATGAACTCTTCGTCTCGGACATCGCCGATGCGATGCTGCTCGGCGGACTGTTCACAGAGCTCGTGGATCGCGGGGTGACGCTCGTGTTCACCTCGAACCTACCACCTGCCGCCCTCTATCGCGACGGCCTGCAACGCCAACGGTTCTTGCCCGCGATCGAGTTGCTGGAGCGGCACTGCGAGATCGTCTGCGTGGATGGCGGCAGCGACTACCGGCTGCGACAGCTCACCCGGGTGCCGATCTGGCTGCAGGGCGGCTCGACCATGGCGGATACGCAGATGACCGGTATCTTCGAGGACCTCGCCGATGGAGCGGGGACGATCGGCGGTACGCTCTCGGTGGAGGGCCGCGAGATCCCGGTGCTGCGCAGCTGTGGCAATGTCGTGTGGTTCGACTTCGCCGCGCTTTGCGAGGGCGCGCGCAGCCAAAACGACTATGTGAGCCTGGCCCGCGAGTTCCAATCGGTGCTGTTGTCCGGTGTACCGGTGTTCGACGGTCGCGGCAACAGTGACAACGCTGCCCGTCGCTTCATCGCGCTGGTCGATGAGTTCTACGACCGGCGTGTGAACCTCGTGGTGTCGGCGGCGGTCGCGCCGTCACAGCTCTACCGCGGCAGCAGACTGGCCTTCGAGTTCGAGCGCACCGCGAGCCGGCTGGTGGAGATGCAGAGCGAGGAGTACCTCGCGAGCGGCCACCGCGCCTGACGCCCCGCGGACGGCGCTCAGTGGACGATGGGCGACCCGGGTGGCCGGCGGTCGGCCTCCCCCGTCAGCGCCGAGACATCCACGGCGTCAAAGCTCCACGGGCGCTGACAGAACTCACAAGTGACCGTCACAGCACCCTGCTCGGCGAGGATCGAATCGAGTTCGTCGGCGCCGAGTGCGCTCAACATCCCGGCCACCCGCTCGCGACTGCAGCGGCAGCGGAAACCCACGGCACGGGCGGGATGGAGCCTAAGGTCCTCACCGGCACAGGCGCGGCGCAGCAGATCCTCGACCGGACGGGCGAGCAGTTCGTCGGTCGCAAGTCCTGCGAGCGCCGTACGGGCGGTGTCGAGCGTACGGGTCGCTTCGGCTTCGCGCGCGCTGCGCGCCGAGCCACTGTCTGAGGTGTCGTCACCGGCGACGGACATCCCACCAGACTGCGGCAACCGCTGCACCAGCAATCCCACAGCGCGGGCATCATCGGCACCGAGCCGCACCGTGGTCGGGAGCTGCTCCGATTGATCGAAGTACTGCTCGAGCGCGGCGGCCAACGAGTCGCCGCCGAGCGGCACGATGCCTTGGTAACGCGCGCCACCCTGCGTCGATTCGACGGTCACGGCGAGCTGCCCCTGACCCACCAAGGACGGGAAGTCCAGCTCCGCCCCAATGCCGTCGCGCTCACCCTCGAAGGACGCCGCGTCGAACCGCACCACCGCACGCACGCGCAGGTCGTGGGTGCATTGCGCGACCAACAGGCGCACTGCACCGTCCCCCTGCAACTGCAAGGTGAGTTCGCCCTCAAACTTCAGGGTCGCGGCGAGCAGCACCGCCGCCGCTGAGGCTTCGCCGAGCAGTCGGCGAACGGACGCGGGGTGATCGGCATGCTCGCGCAGTTCGAGCCACGCAGGCCCGAGCCGCACAAACTGCCCGCGGACGGACTGATGTTCGACGGTGAAACGCAAGGCGACATCGAGGGCTGCCTCGGGGCCGCCCTCTAGGCGGTCCGTCTCAGCGGGCGCTCCAGGCGCGCCCTCTGCTGCGTCGTTCATCCGGCGAGCTTCGCCTTGAGGAGCTCGTTGAGCTGCGCAGGGTTCGCCTTGCCGCCGGTGGCCTTCATCACTTGGCCGACGAAGAAGCCGAATAGTTTGTCCTTACCGGAGCGGTAGTCCGCAAGCTGGCCGGGGTTCCTCGCCATCACTTCATCGATAGCCGCCTCGATGGCGCCCGTGTCGGTGATCTGGCGCAGGCCCTGTTGCTCGATGACCGCGTCCGCCGAGGCGCCGCTCTCCCACATCGCCTCGAAGATCTCTTTGGCGATCTTACCGGAGATAGTCGCATCGACGATGCGCAAGACCAGACCGGCGAGGTGGACAGCATCCACTTTCGCCGCGCCCACCTCGAGGTTGTCGCGATTGAGGAAGGCTGAGAAGTCGCCCATCACCCAGTTCGCGCAGAGTTTAGGATCGCTGCCGACACGGCGCAGGACATCCTCGTAGAAGGCTGCAAGCTCACGGCTCGCGGTGAGGACACCCGCGTCATAATCGGAGAGGCCGTAATCGCGCACGAAGCGCGCTGCCTTGTCATCCGGCAATTCGGGCAGCGTGGCGCGCACTGCCTCGACGAAGGCGGGTTCGAGCAGCACCGGCAACAGGTCGGGATCGGGGAAGTAACGGTAATCGTTGGCCGCCTCTTTGGAGCGCATCGAGCGCGTCTCGCCTTTGTCAGGGTCGTAGAGCCGCGTCTCCTGCACCACCTTGCCGCCGGATTCGATCAGCTCGATCTGGCGCTCGACCTCGAAGTTGATGGCTTTCTCGACGAAACGGAAGGAGTTGAGATTCTTGATCTCGGCACGGGTACCGAACTGCTCTGCGCCCCGCCGCCGCACTGAGACGTTGGCATCGCAACGGAAAGAACCTTCCTGCATGTTGCCGTCGCAGATGCCGAGGTAGCGCACCAAGGTGTGCACCTTTTTCATGTAGGCGATGGCTTCGCGTGCGGAACGCATGTCCGGCTCGCTGACGATCTCGATGAGCGGAGTGCCCGCGCGGTTGAGATCGATGCCGGTGAGTCCCGGTAAGCCCTCGTGCAGCGACTTGCCGGCGTCCTCCTCGAGGTGGGCACGCGTGATGCCGATGCGCTTGCGCACACCGTCGTCGAGCACGATCTCGAGCATGCCCTCCGCCACGATCGGCAGCTCGTATTGGCTGATCTGGTAGCCCTTCGGCAGATCCGGGTAGAAATAGTTCTTGCGGGCGAACACCGAGCGCGGCGCGATCCGTGCGCCGATGGCGAGACCGAGGCACACCGCCATCCGCACCGCCTCACCGTTCAGCACCGGCAGCACACCCGGGTAGCCGAGATCGACGAGGTTCGCTTGGGTATTGGGGAGGGCGCCGTATGCGGTGGCGGAGCCCGAAAAGATCTTGGAGCGCGTGGCGAGCTGCGCGTGGATCTCGAGACCGATGACGGTTTCCCATCCGCTATCCGTACCCGCCATGTCCGTGCCCACCATGTCCGTACCCGCCATGTTCAGGCCCACGCCGACGGCGCGCGAAGGTGCCAATCGGTCTCCTGTTGGTAGCGATGCGCGGCGTTCAACATGCGCCCCTCTGAGAAATGCGGGCCGATCAGCTGCAGGCCGACGGGCAGGCCACCCGCGAAACCACAAGGCAGCGACATCGCCGGCAGCCCCGCGAGGTTCGCGCCGATGGTGTAGATGTCGTTGAGGTACATGGTGATCGGGTCGTCGCACTTGGCGCCGATGGCGAACGCGGTCGTGGGCGAGGTCGGCCCAAGCAGCAGGTCGCAGTCCGCGAAAGCCCGGGCGAAATCGGCGCTGATGAGCTGTCGCACGCGCTGGGCCTTGAGGTAATAGGCGTCGAAGTAGCCGGCCGACAGCACATAGGTGCCGGTCATGATCCGGCGCTTGACCTCGGCGCCGAAGCCCTCACCGCGCGAGCGCGAGTAGAGGTCTGCGAGGTTCCGCGGGGCGTCGCAGCGATGACCGAAGCGCACACCGTCGAAGCGCGCGAGGTTCGAGGAGCACTCGGCGGGTGCGACGACGTAGTAGGTGGGCACGGACAGTGGCAGGTTCGGGCAGCTGACCTCACGGACCTTGACGCCGAGACGCTCGTAGACCGCGATCGCCTCGCGAATCCGCTGCTCGCAGCCGCCGTCGAGGCCCTTGTCGAAGAACTCGCGCACCACGCCGATGGTGAGACCCGCGAGGGAGTCACCGAGGGTGGCCATGTAATCGGGCACGGGGGAATCGGCGCTGGTCGAGTCGCGCGGATCGAAACCCGACATCGGACCGAGCAACAGCGCCGCGTCCTCGGCGCTGACGGTGATGAGCCCCGCCTGATCGAGGCTCGAAGCGAAGGCGATCATGCCGTAGCGGCTGGCGCGACCGTAGGTCGGCTTGATGCCGGTCACACCGCAGAGCGCAGCGGGCTGACGGATGGAGCCCCCGGTATCGGTGGCCGTGGCAGCCGGCACGAGACGGGCTGCTACGGCCGCCGCGGAGCCGCCGGAGGAGCCGCCGGGCACCAGCGCTGGATCCCAAGGGTTGCGCACCGGCCCGAAGAAGCTCGTCTCGTTCGACGAGCCCATCGCGAACTCGTCCATGTTCAGCTTGCCGAGCATCACCGTGCCCGCCGCCTTGAGGCCGACGACGACCGTGGCGTCGTACGGGGACACGAAATCCGCAAGCATCTTCGAGCCGCAGGTGGTGCGCACCCCCTCGGTGCAGAAGATGTCCTTGTGGGCGATCGGCACGCCGGTCAGCGGGCCCGCCCGGCCGGCGGCCCGAGCGTCATCGGCGGCCTGCGCGGCGGCCAAGGCGCCCTCGGCTGTGACCGTGACGAAGGCGTTGAGGGCGGGCTGGCCGGCAGCGATGCGATCGAGGCAGGCCCGGGTGAGTTCGACGCTCGAGTATTCCCCGCGGAGCAGCCCGCGGGCGAGCCCGGCTACGGTCGGCGCGGGCAGTGGCGGCAAGGCGCTCATTCGATCACCTTCGGGACGAGATACAGGCCGGCTTCGGCTGCTGGCGCATTGCGTTGGTAGAGGTCGCGACGGTCGGTTTCGGTGACCTCGTCGGCACGCAGCCGCTGAGCGAGACCGGGCAGCGGATGCGCCATCGGGCTGATGCCCTCGGTCGGCGCCCGGTCGAGATCGCCCACGAAGGCGAAAATGCGCGACAGGGAATCGACATAGACCGGGATCTCGGCCTCGGTGAGTTCCAGGCGGGCAAGCCGGGCGATGTTCTCGATGTCGGTGCGCGTCAGGCTCATGCGGGGACCCCGGCAAACACGGCCAGCAACCTTGGCGTGGAAAACATGGGAAAACCGGCATCAGCCGGGCCGTAAATGATACACCGTCGCCTTGTGGAAGCGCGCGCGGATTGGTAAATTTCGCTGCCTTTTCTCACTCCTTAGCTTCAGGATCTCGGCACCCCAGATGTTTAAACGCCTGCGCGGCTATTTTTCGAGCGACCTCTCCATCGACTTGGGTACGGCGAATACGCTGATCTATGTCCGCGATCGCGGCATCGTGCTCAACGAGCCCTCCGTGGTCGCCGTGCAAGAGGACTACAGCCGAGGAGGTAAGGTCATCGTCGCCGTGGGCGTCGAAGCCAAGAACATGCTCGGGCGGACGCCTGGGCACATCACCGCGGTGCGACCGTTGAAGGACGGCGTGATCGCCGACTTCACCTACACCGAGAAGATGCTTCAACACTTCATCGGCAAGGTGCACGACACCCGCCTGCTGAAGCCGTCGCCGCGGGTGCTGGTTTGTGTGCCGGTCGGCTCCACGCAGGTCGAGCGCCGCGCCATCCGCGAATCCGCAGAAGGTGCCGGCGCACGCACCGTCGCCATCGTCAGCGAGCCGATGGCCGCGGCGGTCGGCGCGGGCCTGCCCGTCCAGGAGGCGCGCGGCTCGATGGTGCTCGACATCGGTGGTGGTACCTCCGAGGTCGCGGTGATCTCCCTGAACGGCATCGTCTACGCGCAGTCGGTGCGCATCGGCGGAGACCGCTTCGATGAAGCGATCACCAACTACGTGCGCCGCAATTACGGCATCCTGATCGGTGAGACCACTGCCGAGCGCATCAAGATCGAGATCGGCTCGGCTTACCCCGGTCAGACCGTGCGCGAGATCACGGTGAAGGGCCGCAACCTCTCCGAAGGCGTGCCGCGCGCGTTCACGCTCAACAGCAACGAGATCCTCGAAGCACTGCAGGATCCATTGCAGGGCATCGTCAGCGCTGTCAAACAAGCCCTCGAGCAGACTCCGCCCGAACTCGGTTCCGACGTCGCAGATCGCGGCATCGTCATCACCGGCGGCGGCGCGTTACTGCGCGACATCGACAAGCTCAGCACCGAGGAGACCGGCGTGCCCGCGGTGATCGCCGAAGATCCGCTGACCTGCGTGGCACGCGGTGGCGGTCGTATCCTCGAACTGATGGACGAACTCGGGCCCGGCAACTTCGGGCTTGAGTAGCCTCGCCGCCAGCCGCGATCGGCCGCAGCGCGGCGTACCCATCGGGCTGCGCTTCTTCGCCTATGCAGCGCTCGCCCTCGCGTTGATGTGGCTCGACCAACGCGGTGGCGTCCTCGATCGCGTGCGCTACGGCCTGCAGGCCATCGTCTATCCACTGCAGATCGCGCTCAACTCACCCGCCGCTGCCCTGAACTGGACGCGCGATATCTTCGCGCAACGCGCCATGCTGCAAGCGGAGAACCGTGCGTTGCGTGATGCGCTGCGGGCCAGCGAAATCCGGGGCATGCGCAACGCAGCGCTCGAGCGGGAGAACGCGGAACTCCTCGGGCTGCGCGGATCGGTTCGCGGTAAAGCATCACGATGGCTGCCAGCCCGCGTGATCGACCAAAAACTCGACGCCCAACGCCATCGGCTGACCGTCGATCGCGGCGAGCGCAACGG
>CAMAQZ010000042.1 GCA_945860725.1 Klebsiella pneumoniae
CGGCCCGTTCAGCAAACTCGATGAACTGAACCGCATACGTATGGCACTGATCAACGCGGACATCACGGCCGAGGCCATCCGCGTCGGCGACTGATCGACGGTCTCTCAGATCTCCGGTTCTTCGGGGACGCCGCGGAAATTGATGCCGAGCGAGCGCAGTTTGCGGTAGAGGTGGGTGCGTTCCATGCCGACCCGCTTGGCGAGCTGGCCGACCTTGCCTTGGCACAGCAGCAACTGCTGCTGCAGGTAGGCGCGCTCGAAATGCTCACGCGCCTCGCGCAAGCCGAGCGACAAGAGGTCCTGCTTGACCAGCATCTCGCTGGGCGGCACCGACTGCGCGATCTCCCGCTCGGTCTCCTCCAGCGAGACCTCCTCGGCACCCCCACGCATCAGGACACGACGCACCATACCGCGCAGTTCCTGCACATTGCCGGGCCATGGATAGTTGCGCAGCCGGTTCTGCGCGGCGACGCCGAAGCGGCGGAACTCCAGACCCTCGGAATCGACCAACCGATCGACGGTCTGGCGAAGCAGATCCGGGACATCCTCTGCGTATTCGCGCAGCGGCGGGACCCGCACCACGACGCCGCTCAACCGCGCGAACAGATCGCGCCGCACCGGCGCTGCGGAGGCACCGGCCGCTGCCGGATGCTCGACATCAGGCTGCACCGCCGCGACGAGGCGAGCCTCCAAGACCTGTTGCCGAGAATCGCCGAGCCTCGACCAATGACCGCTCTCGAGCACCCCGAGCAACAGGCGCTGGGCAGCGGCTGGCAGGTCACCGAGTTCGCTGACGAAGAGCGTGCCCTGCGCCGCCTGTTCGATGAGTCCGGCGCCACCCTCCCCGTCGGCGCGGCCGAACAACGCCGCTTCCGCGTCGGTCTCGCGCAGCGCGCTCGCCACCATCATGACGAAAGGTCGATCGACGGCATGCGGCCCTTGACCGTGCAGGTAGCGCGCGAACGCCTCTCGGCCCGTGCCGTGCTCACCGACCAGCAGCACCGGTTCCCTGCCTGAGGCGGCGCGGGCGAGATCGGCACGCGCCTGTTGCATCGCTAGGCTCTTGCCCGCCGGCGCTGCCATCATCACCGACACCCGACGGCTCATCACGAGCCGCTCGCGCCCGCTTTCGAGCGCGCGCTCGACGGTCCGCAACAAGGTGGCGAGCGACAACGGCTTCTCAACGAAATCGAAGGCACCGAGGCGCGTGGCCTCGACCGCGGTTTCGACGGTGCCGTGCCCGGACATCATCACCACCGGGCAACCTTCGGCGATGCTCGCCGACCATTCGCGCAGCAAGGTGATGCCGTCGACCTGCGGCATCCAGATGTCGAGCAGCACGAGGTCGGGCTCGCGACGGGCACGCAGGGCACGCGCCTGCGCGGCGTCGGCCGCCACCTCGACTTCGTAGCCCTCCTCGGAGAGGATCTCGCTGACCAAGCCGCGGATGTCGGCCTCGTCGTCCACCACCAATATATGCGCTGCAGTCATGCCCGCTCCCTCCGCACTTCGGAACGCCGCTCACCTGCAGCCTGTTCTCGGCCGTCAGGGTTGAATGGCAACATAACACGGACACGGGCGCCGCCCTCAGGTCGGTTCTCCGCCTCGATGCTGCCACCATGATCATCCACGATCTTTTTGACAATAGCTAAACCGAGGCCCGTGCCCCTCGGCTTGCTGGTGACATACGGGTCGAAGACGCGGCCGAGGAGCTCGGGCGGGAAGCCTGGACCGTTGTCCGACACGGTGATCTGCGCCCGTTCCACGCCGCCTATATCGAAGATCGAGGTGCACACCTCGATCGTCGCAGGTCGGTGCCCGTCCAAGGCTTCGAGAGCGTTAGTCAGTAGGTTGTTGAGCACCTGCCGCACCCGTCCACGGTCGGCTGACAGCTCGATGAGCTGCGGATCGAGCACGGTCTCCACCGGGATGGCGGGCTCCTGCGCGCGGTAGAGGTCGGCGACCTCGATCACCAGCTGGTTGAGATCGAACGGCGCTGAGCGCAACGCGGGCGCCCGCGCATACTCGCTGAAATCGTTGACCATCTGCTTCATCGATTCGACCTGCTGCACGATGGTGTGGGTCGAACGGTCCAACAGCTCGGCGTCCGGTCCACGCAGCGACGGCAACAGACGCCGGCGCATGCGCTCCGCCGACAGCTGGATGGGCGTGAGCGGATTACGGATCTCGTGCGCGAGCCGCCTCGCCACCTCACCCCATGCCGCGTCGCGCTGGGCCTGCAACAGACGTGTGATGTCCTCGAACACGATCACGAACACGGGCTGCCCATCCTGCGGCAGCGGCACGCAGGCGCAGGCGAGCACACGCGACTGCGTGCTGCCGTCGCCAGCGAGCTCGATCTGTCCACGCCACTCGGTGGCGCCGCCGGCGAAGCGTTCCGCCAACAGCGCCGCGAACTGCCGCGGCCGATCATCCCCCGCCACGACCTCGCCGAGCGGTCGACCGGTCTGCGCGGAGAGGTCTGCGCCGAGGATCAGGCCCGCCGCTTCGTTGGCCAGTTGCAGCACCAGCGCCTGGTCCACGGCGAGCACACCCGAGGACAGACGCGCCAAGATCACCGCCAGCCGCTCGCGCTCCCGCTCGGCAGCCATCCGGCTCGCCACATTCTCCTCGCTCGCCAGCCGTAGCTTGCGGGTCATGTCGTTGAACGCCTGCACGAGGAAGCCCATCTCGTCGCTCGAGGTGAGCGGCACGCGGGTCACCAGATCGCCCTGCGCCACCGCCCGAGTACCTGCCATGAGGTCTTGCACCGGCCTAAACAGCACTTCCGCAGCGTGGATCGCGCCGTAGATGGCCGCAAGCATGGTGATGAGCAGCACCAAGGTGAGCGTCACCCGGAAGCTATATTTAAGGGGTTCGCGTAAGGCCTCGACGTCGGCGTAGGTAGAACGCGAGCGGTCGATCGCCTCGGTCAATTCGGCGAAGCGGCTCGGCGGATCATAGGTCGCGACCACGAAACGCGCATCGAGCGGTCCGGGTGCCGCCATCGACACCGGCGCGGCGGCACGGATCACGAAGTTATCGCCGCCGAGCGGCTCGAAGCTGACGAAGGTACCGCCATCGGTCACCCGCCGCACCAGTTCCGCGGGCGGCCTCGAGGGCAGCGAGTCCGGCACCGAACGGCTGGCTGCACCCAAGATGCGCTCGTACTGTCCGTAGACGACGATCTCTTTGGCGCCGCTCATCTCGAGCTCGTCATCGAGCGCCGCCAACATCTCACCCGAAGGCAGCACCGCGAGGCGGCGCGCGAAAGATTCGGCCACCGAGCCATGCTCGCGCAACAGCAGGTCGCGCATCCCGCGCGACAGCGACGCCGAATCATTGAGGCTCTGCTTGACCTCGACACGGAACCAGCTGTCGATGCCGCGATTGAGGAAGCCGAGCGCGAACAGATAAACCGTCACGAGCGGCAGCGCCACCAGTAAGCCGAACACCGTCACCGTGCGGGTCGTGAGGCGCGAGCCTGGCGCACCACGTCGTCGTGCCGCCGCGAGCTGGACGACCTTGCGCGCGATCAGCACCGCGAGCAGCAACACCGCCAACGCGCTGCCGAGCAGCATCCACGGTTGCAGGCGTTCGAACTGCGCAGAGTTTTCCGCCGACACGGACAAGCCGACGAGCGCAAAGATCACGGCCAGCGCTCCGAGCGCCAGCAAGCCGACGGTACGCGTCGTGGCTATCGTGGCAGCGACCACGAGTACCACTCGCTCTGGAGCAGCCAGTCATCCGACCAGAACATGAGCACGCGCAAGCTGCCGGTGAGGCGTCCACGGTGCACGCTCGAGCGCAGGTTGACCGCGCATTCCTCGACGGGCACTTGGGCAGCGACGAGGATCGGCCAATCCTTTACACGACCGATCTCTTGCAATGCCTCCGCCAACGAGGCGAAGGACTGCGGGTCGCCCTCGTTCAGTGGATCGCTCACCACAAACCGCTCGCTCACCGAGTGGTAGCTGAGTTCACGGTGCAGGTTCACGGCGACCACTTGGGCATCGAGCCAGAAACGTCGGCCCCGTGTGACGCTGACCTCGAGGTCATAGGACAGCTTGACACCATCGCGCAGCGCGGCGGCCGTCTCATCGTTGGCGGAGTAGCCGATCTCGGCATTCAGCTGGTAGACACCCGACACCAAAGAGACGAAAGCCGCACGCACCTCAGGCGCACCGGCGAGCGTCTCAGCCCGAACGGCGGTCGGCGACCAGAGAAACGCGAGCACTGCACACCAGCCGATCAGCCGACCGGCATGCACCGTCTGTCCCTGCCGTACATGGCCGCTCATGCGGGCTCTCTCCTGCCGAGGCAAGCATAATAAAATCCATCCGTGCCGGCACCGGCGCCGGGCAGCAACTGCACGCCGCAAGCCCCGCGTACCAACCCCGGTGGCGGTTCCACATCCGCTGGCCAGTCCACCGATCGCGCTGCGGGGGTCCGGTCGAGGAACGCCTGCACCACCACCTCGTTCTCCTGCGGCAACACCGAGCAGGTTGCATAGACCATGCGACCAGCGGGCGCGAGCTTCGCGAAGCAGCGATCGAGCAGCACACCCTGGAGGCGCGCAAAAGCCGCGATATCCTCCGGTCGGCGCAATAGTTTGATGTCCGGATGCCGACGGATCACGCCGGTCGCCGAGCACGGCGCATCGAGCAAAATCCGATCGAACGGCGCCTCGGCATCGAGTACGCCGAAGGCCGCCAGATCGACCGCGCGCAACCGCGCCGCCAGCCCGATCCGCTGCAGCGTCCCGGCGACGAGCGCGAGCCGCTGCGGCACGATATCGATGGCCAACAGGTCGATGGGCGGTGCAGATCTTTGCAGGATGTGCGCCGTCTTGCCGCCCGGCGCTGCGCAGGCATCGAGCACCCGTTGTCCCGGACCCGCAGCCAACAAGCGCGCCGCGAGCTGCGCGCCGGCATCCTGCACGGAGACCGCACCCGCGGTGAAACCGGGCAGGGTCGCGACCGCCACCGACTGCGCGAGGATCACCGCGTCGGGCGCCCATGGGCTCGCGGTCGCATTACGGCCCTCTGCCGCCAAAGCGGCCAGATACGCGTCGCGATCGCCCGCCACCCGCAATACCATGGGCGGATGCTCATCGAGCGCCTCGAGCAGCGCGACGGTACGATCGCCCCAAGCCTGCTGCAGATGCTCCACCAACCACGCCGGATGCGCAGTGCGCACCGCGAGATCGGCATCCAGCGCAGCGAATAGAGCCTCCCGCTCGCGCACGAAGCGGCGCATCGCCGCGTTGACGAGCCCCGCTGCACGGCCCAGCCCAAGCGCACGCGCGGCATCCACGGCGAGATGCACGCTCACCTCAGGTGCGCCGCGTGAGTGCTCGACCTGGTGCGCGGCGGTGACCAGCAGCGCACGCAGCAACGGCACGAGATCCTCCGCGCTGCGCGCAACGACCTGCGCCACCGCCGGCGCCAGGCGCAGATACCAACGCAGCGTACCCAGCGCAATGGCGCGCACCGCCGCGCGATCGGCTCGCGGTTCGGCCTCGAGCAACGCCACATCAGCAGACCGGCCCTCGTGCGCCACAGCGCTCACCGCCAGTACCGCCGCGGCCAGCGTCGCGGCACCCGGCGCAAGTCCAGAACGTTCGGCAGATCCATCACCACTCATACGAACACCTCGTCTGTCGTCTGCAGGCCATGCGCGAACTCGCGCGCACCGAGACTGCGCCGACCGGCGCGTTGTAATTCAAGGATACCGAGCCGACCGCGGCCGCACGCCACCACCAACATGTCATCGCACAGGCCGAGCAGCATGCCAGGCGTCGCGGATGGGGCGGTCATGGGGACCGCCGTCGTCGCGGGCTCCCCCGCCAAGGCGCGCGCGCGGTGCACCCGCAACTGCGCGCCGCGCCAACTCGTCTCTGCGACCGGCCAAGGCCGGAACGCCCGTACCCGACACGCGATCGCTGCGGCATCGTCGTGCCAGTCGATGCGCGCCTCGGTTTTCCCGATCTTTGCAGCGTAGGTGACGCCCTCGGCTGCTTGCGGTCGCGGCACGAGCCAACCTGCTTCGAGATCGGTCAATGCCTCCAGCAACGTCTGCGCCCCGAGCGCAGCGAGCGTCGCGTGCAGGCTCGCCGCATCGTCCTCCGGCTGGATAGCGAGCCGCTTCTCGAGCAACACCGGGCCGGTGTCGAGCCCGGCATCCATCTGCATGATCGTGACGCCCGTGTGGGTATCACCCGCCAACAACGCGCGCTGGATCGGCGCTGCGCCGCGCCAACGCGGCAACAAGGAACCATGGATGTTGAGGCAACCGCGCAGCGGGATGGCCAGCGCCTCCGGCGGCAAGATGAGCCCATAGGCCACCACCACCAACAGATCCGGCCGCCACGCCGCGAGCGCGGCGCGACCTTCCGGCGTGCGCAAGCTGGTCGGCTGCGCGAGCGGCAGCGCATGCGCCAGCGCGAATTCTTTGACCGCGCCAGGCTCGACACGCCGCCCACGCCCGGCCGGCCGATCCGGCTGCGTCAGGACGCCGACGATCTCGTGGTGCGAGGCCACGAGCGCCGCGAGCGGCGGCACGGCGAACTCCGGGGTTCCGGCGAAGGCGATGCGCATGGGCAGGAGCGGGGCGATGGTGCCGGCACGCCGAGGGGCGTCAGCCGGGACTCAACGACCGAGCGCGGCTCCGGCAGGGGCACGATCACCCGATACGCGCTCACGACGCTCCTTCTCGAGCTTGCGCCGGATACGGTCGCGCTTCAGCGTCGAGAGGTAGTCGACGAACAGCTTGCCCTCGAGATGATCCATCTCGTGCTGCAGGCAAACCGCATGCAGACCGGTCAGTTCCATCTCGAAGGTCTGCCCATGACGGTCCTGAGCACGCACGCGCACGCGCTGCGCGCGTTCGACCTCGTCGAAGAAGCCCGGGACCGAGAGGCAACCCTCTTCCATCACGCCGATCTCATCGCGCGAGAGAATCTCCGGGTTCGCGAACACCAGAGGTTCGCTGCGATCGGGCGACAGGTCCATGATGAGCAGCCGCACATGACGGTCGACCTGCGGCGCCGCCAGCCCGATGCCGGGCGCCGCGTACATGGTCTCGAACAGGTCGTCGACCCACTTCAGCAACGCGGCATCGAAGGTCGCGACCGGCAGTGCGTGGTTGCGCAGCCGGGGGTCTGGAAATTCGAGGATCTCGAGCAGAGCCATCGGACGCACCTCACTGGCAAAGGTAATTCGTTACCAAAATTATACACGCTGTACCCTCGCGACCCTCGCAAATCGATACGAACGCACCCGCAATGCAGCGTGGCCGCAGCCCGCGCGTTTTCTATGATTCGCGTCATGCCGACCGAGGACTTGCTCGCCCTCTGCACCCTGGCGCAGGCGCCGACGATCACCGCTGAGGAATTGCGGGCTGCGGTGTCGGCGGCCGGCAGCCTGCAGTCCGCGACCGAGCTGCGCGAACCCGATCTCATCGCACTCGGTTGGCGGCCCTCGACGGCGCGCCTCCTCATCCATCACGCCCCCGCGTCCGTCGAAGCGACGGCGCGCGCTGTAGAACGCCTCGACTTGCAGCTGCTGAGTGCCATCGATCCGCGTTATCCACCGCAGTTATTGCCGCTCGCCGGGATGCCGGGGCTGTTGTTCGTCCGAGGCCACCCAGCCGTGCTGGCGGCACCCCAGATCGCCATCGTCGGCAGCCGTCGCCCGACTGCCTTGGGCCGCAGCACCGCGAGGGAGTTTGCCTGCAGCCTCGGCCGTGCCGGCCTCGCCATCACCAGCGGACTCGCCCTCGGCATCGATGCCGCGAGCCACGAAGGCGCGCTGGCCGGCGGGGCGCCCACTCTCGGCGTCTGCGCCACGGGTCTCGATCTCTGCTACCCACCCGCCAACACCGCCCTGGCGGAGCGGATCCTCGAGGCCGGTGGGGCGCTGGTCAGCGAGTTCCAACCGGGCACCCCGCCGTTACCCCATCATTTTCCGCAACGAAATCGCATCATCAGCGCGCTCTCGCTCGGCGTGCTGGTGGTCGAAGCGGCCCTGAAAAGCGGCTCACTCATCACGGCCCGCTTCGCCGGCGAGCAAGGTCGCGCGATCCTCGCCATTCCGGGCTCCATCCACTCCACCCAATCGCGCGGCTGCCACCAACTGCTGCGGCAGGGGGCGGTGCTGGTCGAATGCACCCAAGACATTTTTGATGAACTCGAAATATCCTCTTCATATCAATCGGTTATGGGCCTTCTAGACGAGCCGGACACCCCCTCGAACGGGGCCTCGCGGTTGGACAATCCCGCCGAAATACTGTTAGATGCGATCGGCTTTGAGCCAACCAGCGCTGATGCGCTGATCGCGAGCACCAACCTTTCCAGCAGTTCCCTTGCGTCCCTGCTCTTGGCTCTGGAACTCGAGGGACGCATCACCTGCGACGCTGCGGGCCGTTATCGTCGGCTGCCCGTCGCGTCGACCGCGACCATCGTCCCAGACCCACGACAGAGGCCTTGAAGTCCGCACACCCGACCGCTGCACCATGACCGACCACGGCAACGTACTCGACATCCTTATCTATGTCTTCGACCGCTACATGCTGGTCGACGACCCGGACGTGCCCGAGCGTGAAGAGCTCGCCGAGGACCTCCAAAAAGCCGGCTTCGAGGGCGAGACTGTCGAGCGGGCCCTCGACTGGTTGGCGGATCTCGCCGGAGAGCGTCATCGCCCGGAACTCTCCCCGTCCGGCGCGCGCGCCATGCGTGTCTTCACCCAGGACGAACTCCAGCACCTGCCCGTCGACTGTCGCGGCTACCTGTTGGCGCTCGAGCGCACCGGCATCCTCTCGCCGCAGCAACGCGAGATCGTCATCGAGCGCCTGCTCGCCCTCGAATCCGCGGAGCTCGATGTCGACCAGCTGAAATGGGTCGCGCTGATGGTGCTCTCCAGCCAACCCGGCGAAGAACTCGCCTGCGAGCGCATGGAAGACATCGTGTTCGACCTGCCGTACTCGCGGCCCCATTGACCCTCCGGGCTGCCCATGGCTGACAACCTCGTCATCGTCGAATCGCCGGCGAAAGCCAAGACCATCAAGAAGTACCTCGGCAAGGACTTCGAGGTGCTCGCCTCCTATGGTCATGTGCGCGACCTCGTGCCCAAAGAAGGCGCCGTCGACCCCACGCGCAAGTTCGCGATGAAATACGACATCATCGAGCGCAACGAGCGACATGTGAACGCCATCTCGCGCGCGCTGCGCAAAGCCAAGTCGCTCTACCTCGCCACCGACCCTGATCGCGAGGGTGAGGCGATCTCCTGGCACCTGCGCGAACTGCTGGAAGCGCGCGGCGACCTCGAAGGCAAGCAGGTGCACCGCGTCGAATTCTTCGAGATCACGCGTAATGCCGTGCGCGAAGCCGTGGCGAATCCGCGGGAACTCTCGCTCGATCTCGTCAACGCGCAGCAAGCACGACGCGCACTCGACTACCTCGTCGGTTTCAACCTCTCGCCGCTGCTCTGGAAGAAAGTGCGGCGCGGCCTCTCCGCAGGACGCGTGCAGAGCCCTGCGCTGCGCATGATCTGTGAGCGCGAAGCCGAGATCCAAGCGTTCATCCCGCGCGAGTATTGGACGCTCGATGCCGAGGGCGAGGCTCGTGGTGCACAGGGTCCGCAGACCTTCCCGCTGCGATTAGTCGAATTCGACGGTCGTAAGGTCGAGCAGTTCAGCTTCACCGACGCCGACCGCGCGCGGGTCGTGGAACAGACGCTCTGCGCAGCGACCGGTGCCGGATCGCCGGCACCCCTTGCAGCATCCCTCCCCAAGTCCCAAGCAGATGCCGCCTCGCCGGCAACGGAAAAACCTGAAGCACCGCGCCTCCTTCCGCCCGGCGCGCTGCGCGTGCTGTCGGTCGACCGTAAACAACGCAACCGCAACCCGGCACCCCCGTTCACCACCTCCACCTTGCAGCAGGAAGCCGCCCGCAAGCTCGGGTTCGGCGCACAGCGCACCATGCGCCTTGCACAGCAACTCTACGAAGGTGTCGACTACGGCGAGGGCGCGGTGGGTCTCATCACCTACATGCGTACCGATGCCGTGAACCTCGCCAACGAGGCCCTCGGCGAGATCCGCCAGGTCATCGCGCGGCTGTATGGCGAGGCGTCAGTGCCCGAGAGCGCGCGCTTCTACAAGAACAAATCGCGTAACGCCCAGGAAGCCCACGAAGCCATCCGACCGACCTCCGCCGCAGTGCTGCCGCAGATGCTCGAGGGCCGCATCGACAACGATCTGCAACGCCTCTATGCGCTGATCTGGAAACGCGCCGTCGCCTGCCAGATGACCCACGCCGTGTTCGATACCGTCGCCATCGATCTGCTGGCGGGTCCCGACGGCCCACAGCGTCACCTGCTGCGTGCCAACGGCTCGACGCTGGTGTTCGCGGGCTTCATGGCTGTCTATCTCGAAGGCGTCGACGACTCCGCGGAAGATGACGACGACCGTATCCTGCCGCCCCTCGTTGAAGGTGAGGCGGTGCAGCTCATCAAGCTGCGCGGCTCGCAACACTTCACCGAACCGCCGCCGCGATTCTCGGAAGCCTCGTTGGTCAAGTCGCTCGAAGAGCACGGCATCGGCCGACCCTCGACCTACGCCTCCATCATCACCACGCTCAAGGACCGCGAGTACGTCGACATGGATGGTCGGCGCTTCATCCCCACCGACATCGGTCGTATCGTCAACAATTTCCTCAGCGCCCACTTCGGACGCTACTTCGACTACGGCTTCACCGCCGCCATGGAAGACGAGCTCGACGCCGTCTCACGCGGCGAAGAGTCGTGGATCGAACCCTTGAGGAAGTTCTGGCAGCCCTTCATCGACCAGGTGGAGCAGGTCGAGAAAACCGTCACGCGCGACGAGGCAGCGCAGTCGCGCGAGATCGGCACCGACCCTGCGAGCGGCAAGCCGGTCTCGGTGCGGATGGGCCGCTTCGGTCCTTTCGTCCAGATCGGCACCCGTGAAGACACCGACAAGCCGCGCTTCGCAGGTCTGCGTCCCGGCCAGAAGATGAACACCATCAACTTCGACGACGCGATGCAGCTCTTCCAGCTGCCTCGAAAGCTCGGTGACAACGTCGAGGGTGAGCCGCTCGAGGCGAACATCGGACGCTTCGGTCCGTACATCAAGTACGGCGCTAAGTACGCCTCGCTGAAGATCGAAGACGATCCCTACACGATCACCCTCGAGCGTGCCTGCGAGGTGGTCGCCGCAAAGAAAGTGGCCGACGCCAACCGTACCATCCAGGACTTCGGCATCGACGACATCCAGGTGCTCAACGGACGCTATGGACCGTACATCACCGACAAGGCGCGCAACGCACGTATCCCAAAAGACCGCGACCCGAAAACCTTGACGCTCGAGGAGTGCCGCGCGCTGCTCGCTGCCGCACCGCAACGCCCGGGTCGGGGACGCTTTGGTCGGGGCGGCAAGGACGCCGCCAAGAAGGGCAGCGCTAAGAAAAGCGTCGCCAAGAAGGGCGCCACCACACCGGCTGACGGCACCGACACCGGACCTGCGGCCAAGCGATCGGCTGCCAAGAAGACCCCCGCCAAGAAGACTCCTGCCAAGAAAAAGAAAACCGCCGCAAAGAAGCGGGCGGCGCCCAAGAATAAGAAGTCGGCCGTCGAAGACGCGCCGGAGGGCTGAAACGCTCTAGAATCAGGGCTTGAAATACCGCCACGCCTTCCACGCCGGCAACTTCGCCGATGTGCATAAACACATCATGCTGCTCTCGTTATTGCGCGCACTCTGCCGCAAGGACAAGGGTTTCCTGCTGCTCGATACCCATTCCGGCCGCGGCTTTTACGACCTCTCGAGCAGCGAGGCCTACCGCAGCCACGAAGCCGACGAGGGCATCGAGCGCCTGCTCGATGTCGCGGCACCCGCCGAGGGCTGGCCGACCGGGATCAGCGATTACATCGCCGTCGTCGAGACGCTGCGTCGTGAACGCCACGACCGTGCCGCCTATCCGGGTTCGCCGTTGCTCGCGCTGCTCGCACTGCGCCCGCAGGACCGGACGGTGCTCATCGAGACCCAACCGAGCGAGCATGCCGCGCTGCGCGAGGCCGTGGCCGCGCTCGCCCGTTACGCGCCGGCGGCGCTCGCAGGCGAACGCAGGACCGTGGTGGAGCGCGTTGTGATCGAATGCGCCGACGGCTACGGCCGCCTGCCGAATTGGCTGCCCCCGATCGAGCGGCGTGCTCTGGTGTTCATCGATCCGCCATACGAAGACGGCGTGGCCGACCAACGCGCCGTCGAACAAGCGCTCATCACCGTGCTCGAGCGCCTGCCCTCGGCCGTGGTCGCGCTCTGGTACCCCATCAAAGACCGGCGTGACACCGACGCTTGGCTCGAGCGCCTGCGAGCGCGTCTGCCGAAGCCGCCCGACGCCCCTGCGGTGCCTGCGCTCGTCACCGAACTCTGCCTGCTTCCGCCCGACAACCGGGTCGGCCTGAACGGGTCCGGGATGCTCGTGCTTAACCCGCCGTGGCAGATCGATATACAAGCCGCGCAGTGGCTGCCTGCCCTGCATCGAGTGCTCGATCCCCCGCATCGCGGCAGCTGGTCGCTGCGTTAGACGGGTCGCTGCGCTAGGCTGCGCGCATGGCCCCGTCCCCACCGACCCCCGCCCCCGATCGCTACGCCGTGATCGGCCATCCGATCGCGCACAGTCGCTCGCCCGCGATCCACGCGCACTTCGCCGTGGCCACCGGGCACGCCATCGACTACGGCCGCATCGACGCCGCGCCAGCTGACTTCGAGCAAGTGGTGCGCGGGTTCTTCGCGCAGGGCGGCTGCGGCATGAACGTCACGGTACCGCACAAAGAATCGGCCGCACGGCTCGCCGACCACCTCACCGACCGCGCGCGGCTCGCGGCGTCGGTCAACACGCTGGTGCGGCAGCCCGACGGGAGGCTGCTCGGCGACAACACCGATGGCATCGGACTGATGGCCGATCTCGCGCGGCTCGGTATCGGCGTGCGGGACGCGCACGTGCTGGTGCTGGGCGCGGGCGGCGCCACCCGCGGCATCCTCGGGCCGCTGCTCGAGGCGGCGCCGGCTTCGCTCACCATCGCCAACCGCACCCCCGAGCGCGCGCAGGCGCTGGCTGCCGCGTTCCGGGTGCAGGCGGGGGCGGCGGACGACACCGCGCCGGCGACTCGGCTCTCGGGTTGCGGCTACGACGCGCTCGCCGCGCTGACCGGAGACGGCCCCTTCGATCTCGTGCTGCATGCGACCTCGCTCGGCCTGCAGGGCGCGACGCCGCCCGTGCCGCCCGGCGTGCTCGGGCCGCGCAGCGCCGCCTACGACCTCGGCTACGGCGTGCCGGACACGCCCTTCGTGCGTTGGGCGCGCGCCCAGGGCGTGGCACGGGCCGAGCAAGGCTTCGGCATGCTCATCGAGCAGGCGGCCGAGTCGTTCAGGATATGGCGTGGCGTGCGGCCCGACACCGCCCCGCTGCACCGCGAGGCCGCCGCGCGCTGACCGTTCAGCCCTCGTGCGACCCGCTCAGCCCGTACCGGCGCGCGTACCAGACGAAAAGCGGCAGTTCCATCAACAAAAATGTCCCTACGGTGAAGCCGAACCAGCCCACCTCCCAGCCTATTTTGATGAACAGCCAGTCGAAGCGCTGCCCGGTGCCGAAGAATGCGAAGCCCCCCACGGCGATCGCGATCGCATTAGCCGCAAGGTCGTTGAGCGCCAGCTGGTTCAGGTCGCTGCCCGCGAACCGCGGGTAGACAATGAAATAGGCGCACAGCAGGATCGCCGCGTTGCTGAGCAGGATGAAGGTCTCGGGGCTCTCCAAGGGTCCACCTCCGAACGGCGAGTGTCGCAGAACCGTCGCATTCTACCGTGCGGCGCTCCGGTATCCTGCGCAGCTGACCGGTCGGAATGTACGCCGTCCTGCCGGTCCACCGTCCATCGCAGCCTGCCGTCCCAAGGAGACCCCATGACCCCGCGCATCGACCGCCGTCGACTGATCCAGGCCGCCATGTTCGGCCTCGGCGCCCTCACGATCCCGGGCGTCGCCTCCATCCTCCACGCCCGCGGCTTCACACACGGCGTCGCGAGCGGTGAGCCGCGCGCACGCAGCATGCTGCTCTGGACGCGATACGCATCGGACTCCGGCGCACGGCTGCGGGTCGAGGTGGCGACCGATACGATGTTCACGCGCATCGTCGCCGGCGGCGACGCCTTTGCCGATCCGGAGCGTGACCACACGGCGCGCGTCATCGTTGAAGGCCTCGCGCCCGGCCGCTGGCTCTTTTACCGCTTCATCGCCCCCGATGGCACGATCAGCCCAGTCGGCCGCACGCGCTCCTTGCCCGAGGGGGATGTCAGCCGCTTCGGCATCGGCCTCTTCTCCTGTTCGAACCTCGGCTTCGGCTGGTTCAACGCCTACGCGCACGCCTGCGAGCGCAGCGACCTCGAACTCGTGGTGCATGTCGGCGACTATCTCTACGAATACCCGGTCGGCACCTACCCCGACACCCGAGACATCCTGCCCGGACGCCTGCTGCAACCCTCGCACGAGATCATTGCGCTCGCCGACTACCGGTTGCGCCACGCCTGCTACCGCCTCGACCCCGACCTGCAGCGCCTGCACCAGTCGTACCCGATGGTCGCAGGCTGGGATGACCACGAGTTCACCAACGACGCCTGGGTCGGCGGTGCACAGAACCACCAGCCTGACACCGAGGGCGATTGGACGGCGCGTAAAGCGGCTGCGATGCGCGCCTATCGCGACTGGATGCCGGTGTCCGACCCCGATCTGGGCAGCGTCGAGTGGGACGCGTATGAGATCGGATCTTTGGCGACGCTGTTCAAGCTCGAGACCCGTATCAGCGGCCGCAGCAAGCTCCTCGAATTGGAGGACGCGCTCAAGGGGCGCAAGGATCTCAATCGCGCTCTCACCGAGTTCCGTGACGGCGTGCTGCAGGATCCCGCACGGACAATGCTCGGCGCCACGCAGGAGGCTTGGCTCGCCGCCGAGCTCACCCGATCGCGCCGCTCCGGCACGCGCTGGCAGGTGCTCGCGCAGCAGACGGTGATGGGCGAACACATCCTGCCGCAGCGCGCACTCGACTGGGTCCCGGACGATGCACCCGACTACCTCAAGCGTAGTGCGCGCGTGGGCGTCGCCGCCTCGAAACTCGGCATGGGCTACGACTTCGATGCTTGGAGCGGATTCCCGGCCGCACGCGCACGGCTGCTCGCTGCCGCGCAGCGCGCCGACGCCGACCTCGTGGTGCTCTCAGGCGACAGCCACAACGGCTGGGCCTATGACCTTGCGCATGATGGTCGCGCCGCTGGCATCGACATCGGGACGCACGCGGTGACCTCGCCGGGCATCGAGCAGTTGGCGCGCCGCGTCGCGCCCGCGGAGGTCAGCGGTGCGCTGCGCGCCACCAACCCGGCTCTGGCGTGGTGCGACACCAGCCAGCGGGGTTACACGAGCGTACAGCTGAGACCCGATGCCATGACGGCCGATTGGCACTTCCTGCGTACCATCGCCGAACGCGACAGCGCGCTCGCGGGCAGCCACCGCATGCGCGCGGCGCACGGCCGCAGGGTCTGGGACAAGGCCTAAGACGCACGGCGCTGCGCGCGGGCGCGCATCGCACCAACGACGCGCCGGTGTCGGCGTGCGCGTCAGCTGCCGACGCGCAGCTCCCGCGTGTCGAGCTGTTGCTCGATGCGTACCGCGCTCGTCACATCGCGCACCTGCGCGGTGACACGCACCACCGCAGGGTCGCTCCAATCGATCTGGAGCAGCCCGAAGTTCGGCTCGCGCCAAGCCTCGCCGACGCGTCGCGAGTTGGGCGGCAGCACCGGCCAAGTCTCGGTGAGCCCGCTCGAGGTGAAGTCCCACAGCGGATACGGCACGTTGGTACGCAGGCACGAAAACTCCGCGTAGTGCGTATCGCCGCTGAGGCAGAGAAGCCCGTTTGCACGCTGGCTGCGGATCGCCTGCAGCAGACGCTGGTGGTCCTCTGCGTAGTTGATCCACGCCTCCCAGCCCGGAAAATCTGCCACCACCTGCAGGCTGGACGCGAAGACGCGCAGGTCAGCGGGACGCGCGAGCTGCGACTCCAGCCACTGCCACTGGCGCGCACCGAGCATAGTGGCCTGCAGGTCGGGATTACGCTCGTAGGGCCCCGGTACCTTGCGACCGGCGCGCTCGAGTTCGACCGTCCAATCGTCGTACTTCTTGCCGCCCAAGTCGAGCATGCGGATCGGCGTGCGGTTGAAACGCAGATCCGGCAACAGCACCTGCAGGCGACGCCCACCAGCGCTGAACTCGACCGCGTCATAGATGCCATCGCGCGTACGCCGCAGCGAATCCGACGGTTCACCCCAGAAGTCGCAGAAGATCCGTTGCGAGACCTCCTTCATGGGATATTCCGCGCCGGCGTCGTCCTCGCCGTAATCGTGGTCGTCCCAGGTCGCGAGCACCGGGATCCGGTCGCACAATCTTCGGAAGCCTGGCTGCGCCGCGAACTGCGCATACTTCGCCGAGAGCACGGCAGGGTCGCGCGTGTCACCGTAGATGTTGTCGCCCAAAAATATGAACAGATCCGGATCGGCGGCGAGCACCGCCTCCCAAATCGGCTGCGGCACCGCGCCTTCCGCGCAGGAGCCGAAGGCGATGCGCTGCGGTAAACGGGTCGTGTCGGGACGCCGCACACCGGCGACGACCGGGGTCGTGGCGACCGCTGCCAGTCCGCCTACCGTCGATCCGCCTTGGGCGACCGCCAGCCCGCTGCTGCCCAGCAGAGGCAGGCCTGCTGTCGCCCAGAGCAGATCGCGGCGGGTGGTCAAAACTTCGCCTTCACGGAGACGAACACCTGACGCGGCGCGCCACGCAGCAGCGTCTGCGCCGTGCCGCTGGGGTCCGCGTTGACGAAGCCGTTCGAGCCGACGGTCGAGATATAGAACTTGTCAGCGATGTTGGTCACGGCGGCCTGCACGGAGAGCTCCTCGAACATCGCAAGGTCGGCAAAGCGGAGGCCCGCCGAGGCGTTGAAGAGCGTGTAGCTTGGCACGCTGCCCTGGTTGAGGAAAGTGTAGTACCGCCCGTCGGTGTAGTTGGCATCGGCACGCGCGAAGAACATCCCGTTGTCGTACGTCAATTCCGTCTTGAGCAACATCTCCGGCGCATCGGGGACGGTCTTGCCTCCCACCAAAACGACATTACCGTTGGTGGTGTAGTTCTGGTCGAAAGTAGAATCGTTCCAGGCGAACGAACTGAACCAGGCGAGGTGCTGCATCGGACGCCAGTTGACCGCCGCCTCGAAACCGTTGGTGCTCACACCACCGACGTTGGCAAGCACCGAGGGGTTGCCGACGATGCCCGGACCCTGTTGGATCGCGAGCAAGCGGTCCTTGAACTTGATGCGATAGGCCGCCAGGACGCCCTCCAAGGAATCGCCACGGAAGCGCCAGCCGAGCTCCATCGTGTCCGAGGTCTCAGGCTTGAGCACATCGCGGATCGCCACGAAGCCTGCGGCGCTGGTGCTGAACGGTCCGGCGGTGTTGGCGCTGACGAAGGCGCGCGCGTTGCGCGCCGCGACACCGAAGAGCTCACCGCCCTCCCAGGGCGCCCAGGTGAAGCCCAACTGCGGAAGGAAATTCTCTTGCGCCTCGATGGTGCCGGTCTTGTTCGGCCCGGTGATCGTGGTCGCGGAGTTCTCCACCTTCATGCCTTTGAAGCCCGCCACGAACTTCAGCGTCTCGCCGATCGAGAACTCATCTTGCACATGGAACTGCAGCGTCTTGGTGTCGAACGCGTACTCCCACTGCGTCAGCAGCGGATCGCTGCGGAACGAGGTGAAGGACTGCGTGGGACCGGCCAGGCTCGACTCGGCGTAGAACCGACGCGCCTGGTTGAAGTCGTTGTTCTCGATCCAGACGCCGCCTTCCAGTGCGTGGCCGCCGAGCGTCCAACCGATCGTGGCGAGGGCACCCTTGCGATCGATGTCGTACTCGGTCGTACGCACCGAAAGCGGCGCGCCGCCCGGGGTCGGCACATAGGGCGTACCCCAGAGGCCCTGTCCCTCGTTCTGGTGCATATACACGCGCGCCGAGAAGGACAGCCCGTCGTCCGACGGCAGGTCGACGCCCAGATACGCGAGCGAGTCCTCGCGGATGCCGGAGGCATCCCAATACGCGTCATCGCAGACGACCGCATTGCTGAATCCCGAAGCGGCGCAGGCCTGGGCGGCGGTCACAGCGGCCGACCAGTCAGGCGCCCAGTTGTCCCAGTCCTCGCCCCGACGGCGGAGGATGTCGAAGGAGAGATCCTGGTAGTCGCGCTCGGCACGGTCCGAGTAGTTGTAGTACGCCGTGACCGAACCCGTGTCGCCGATCGGCTGTACGGCCTTCAGGCTGTACATGCGCTGCTGCTGCTCACCCGAGCCTTTCCACTTGTCGGTGGTGCCGTCGACCGCCGACAGCGAGATGCGCGGACCGTTGCCGCCGAGCGCGCCGGTGTCGAAGTGCCCAAAGATACGGCGCGTCGAATCGCTGCCACCGGTCAGGTCGACGCGTCCGCCGAAGTCCGCGGCCGGGTCGAGCGTGAAGAACTCGAGCGTGCCGCCCAAGTTGCTGGTCGAGGCCGTGCTGAGCGCACCCGCGCCCTGCGACAGTGAGACGCGGCCGACGTCCTCGCTCGGCACCGCGCGGCTGATATGCAGGCCGTTATGGTTACCATAGGACATGTCACCGAGCGGCACGCCGTCGAGCGTGAAGCCGAGCTGGTTCTGGTTGAAGCCGCGCACCACGATGCGGGTCGACCATTCGTACGAACCGAAAGGGTCGGCCGACTGGAAGTTCACACCCGGCAGTTTCTCGATCGCCTTGAGCGGGCTGGTGCCGGCCGGCAGATAGTCGATCTGTTCAGCGGTCACCTGCAGCTGCTGGCGCGCGACGCCGCGCGCGAAGATCACGACCTCCTCGAGTTGCGAGGCATCGGCGGCGGGGGTATTAGCGGGCTGCTGGGCGACCGCGGCGGCGGCGAGCGACGCCGACAAGACGAATACGGATAGACGGATGATGTTCATGGTTTTTCCCTGAGGCATCAGAACTTGGGGGGATCAGAACTGGTAGGTCGCAGACAAGCGGTACGAGCGCCCGAGGATGGGGCGTGCGGTGTAGAAGCGCGCGCCTGCATCACCGGAGACGAACTGACCGGCGCGGGGGTTACCGTCCGTGAGACCGATCTCGTTGGTCAGGTTGACCCCAGGGAAACCGAGCGACAGACGCTCGGTCGCCTGCCACATCACATTCGCACCGAACACCTCATAAGCGGGCAGCGACTGCGAGTTGGCCGCATCCGCGAAGCGCTTCGAATAATGCTCGGCGTCCAGCTCGGCGCGTAGCCGACCGCCCAGCAACATCACGCCAGGGTTGAGCCGAGCCGACAGCTCGGGGACGCGGATGAGCTGGTTGCCGTTGAAGGTCACCACCACCGGCGTCCCGCCTACGTTGTTCGTGAACGTGAAGCTCTCGTACTCCGGCTGCTGCCAGGTCACCGCACCGCGAACGTAGAACATCTGCGCGAAGCTGATATCGCCTTCCAGTTCCACACCGAACGTCTTGGTATCGGCGTAGCCGACGCGGGTCGTGAAGCTGTTGGTGGTGGAGTTGAACACGTTGTCGGTGAAGCGGACGCCATTGAAATCCGACTGGAACGCGGTCGCATACAACGAGTAGTTCTCGCCCACCCACTTCAGCCCGGCTTCGAGCATCGTCACCGGCGTCACACGGATGTCGGTACGGACCGCGTCACCCACGCTGCCCTGGAACTCGGAGGG
>CAMAQZ010000043.1 GCA_945860725.1 Klebsiella pneumoniae
ACCACGCGCGCGCCCATCTGCCGAGCCACCTGCCCCGCGGTGCTGCCTACCGGGCCGGTGCAGGCCGATACCACGGCGGTCTGTCCGGGCAGCGGCTCTGCGAGATGGACCATACCCGCCCAGCCGGTGAGCCCGGGCATGCCGAGCACGCCGAGGGCGGTAGAGAGGGGGGCGGCCGCCGGATCGAGCCGCCGAACGCCCTCGCCTGTCGACAATGCAAACTGCTGCCATCCATTGCGGACGGCGACATGATCCCCAACGGCAAACCCGGGGTGATGTGAGTCGATCACCTGGGCAACTGTCTCACCGATCATCACATCGCCCGGCGCGAGCCGTTCGGCATAGATCGGACTGTTCTTCATCACGTTGCGGTAGTACGGGTCGAGCGACAGATACACCGTTCGTGACAGGAACTGCCCGGGCCCGGGAACCGGGATCGGCGCCTCATCCGCCCCGAAGTCTGCGGGAGCCGGCAGCCCCCGCGGGCTGCGTGCGAAAGTGATGCGACGGTTGGTGGTAGGCATCTGCGGTCAGAGCATCGACAGGACGTGTTCGGCGGAGGACACCTCGAACTTGCCCGGCGCTTCGATCAGAACCTGCACCGCGACACCATCCTTTACGACGAGCGCAAAGCGTTGGCCGCGTTCACCCATGCCGAACCCGCGACCATCAAGCGTCAGGCCGAGCGCACGGACATAATCACCGTTGCCGTCGGCGAGCATCGTGACGGTATCGCCGACATTGCCGGCTTTGCCCCATGCGCCGAGGACGAAGGCATCGTTGACGGCGGTGCACGCGACGATGTCGACGCCCTTCGCCTTGAACGCGGCGGCATGCTGCACGAAACCTGGCAGATGACGCGCGTCACAGGTCGGCGTGAAGGCGCCCGGCACCGAGAACAGCACGACGGTCTTGCCGGCGAAGAATTCGTCGGACTTGATCTCCTTGATGCCCTCGGTGGTCGGGGTCTTGAAGGCGCCCACAGGCATCTTGTCGCCGGTCTGGATGGTCATGATTTGTTTCCTCTGTGATCGTATCGTCGGGTCTTTGATGATACCGCAAGCGCTGGCGAGCTTCCGCAGCTAGACATAGGGGCGGTGTAGGTAACGACCACTCGGTTGGCCAACCGGCTGACCCTGGTCATAGATCAGCCGACCGCGCAGGAAAGTGCTGACAACGCTGGCCGACATCTCAGTGCCTTCGAAAACCGAGAACCCCTGATCGGAGTCGGACGTCTTGCTGCTGGCCGTGAAGTTGCGGCTTGGGTCGACCAAGGCGATATCCGCATCGAAACCCGGAGCGATATCGCCCTTCGCCTTGAGCCCGAACCGTCGCGCCGGGTTCCAGGACGTGAGTTCGGCGATCCGGTTCCAGCTCAGGCCGCGTGGCCGTCCCTCGGTGATGAGTGCAGGCAACAAAAACTCGGTGCCACCGAAGCCGGATTTCGCGACGAAGATGTCATCCCTGCCGCCCTTGCCGACCTTGTCTTCCAACCGGCAACACGCGTGGTCGGAGCAGACCCAATCGAGCTTGCCATCGAGCAACGCTTCCCAGAGGAACTCGACATCGTCGCGCGATCGGATCGGCGGATTGACCTTCGCAAGATGACCGACCTTGGTGTCGTAGTCGAGGCACAGATGCGCGATGGTGACTTCACGGCGGAAATCGACGTGCGGGAAAGCCTTCGCCATCGTGAGCGCCGCCTCGACCGCCTTTCTCGAGGTCAGATGCAGCAGGTTGATGTTCGCGCAGTTCGTCTCGTTGGCGAGATAGGCGGCGATGGTGATCGCGAGCCCTTCGGAATGTGGTGGGCGTGCGGCGCTGTAGGCGCGCAATCCCGTGAGCGGCCCGCAGTCCGCGCAGGCTGGGTCATGCGTCTCGCCGGTGAGATAGGTATCGAGGTCGGTCACCTTGGCGCCGCCCTGCACCATCTTGGTGTAGGCGCTGAGGATATCCGCGAGCTCGCAGTGCAAGCTCAGTGAGATCGAGTCGCGTAGCTGCGGTCGGCGCAGCATCGCGCGATGTAGGCCGCGCATCACGAACTCGAAGTGCGCGATATCGTACTTCTCATCCTCGCCGATCATCAGGAACTCGCGCTGCGAGTTCGATGCACCATGCAGGCCATAACCGCCGTAGAACATGAAGATCTTGAACGAAGTGACGCCGAAATCATCGATCAGCGAGTCGATCTCGCCGATGTGGGTGCGGTCGAGCGGCGCGAGATGGTAGGCGTAGTCGACCCAAAAATTGCCGTCTGACTGCGCGAGCACCTCCGGGTAGACCTCCGCATAGGGACCGCCGCGTTCCATGTAATAACCGCCGGTCCGCATGTAGTTGAGGCTGGAGGTCACACCGCCCTGCGCCGCCGCCAAGCTCTCGCTGCGCGCGTCTTGAGCGAGCGGCCCGTAGATACCGGTATGCATGTGTGCATCGACGAGACCTGGAAAGGCGAGTCGCTGCTTACCATCGAACACCTGCGCGGCGGTGCCCGCATCGATAGCGGGCGCGACCTTCACGATGCGCCCGTCCTTCACGGCGATATCTGCCTGCAAGAGTCCCTCTTTTTTGGGACGGACCACGCTGACATTCTTGATCAGCAGATCGAATTCAGGCCGCATCTCGGACATGGGCGATTCCTCTCGGTCGGTCGGGGTCAGGACGATAGAATTATGGACTGTCAGGCACTTCGAGGCGACGGAAACGGGCGCCGCGGCTACGCTACGGGCGGTCGCTGCACCGGCTGGGCTTCAAGGTGCAGGTGGTATTGGTAGCGATCTGCACGATAGAGGGCGACGACGCGCTCGACCGGTCGACCGGAGGCCTCCATCACGACGCGTACCAAGCGTAGCAACGGCGCGCCGACCTCCACCGCCAACGCCTCCGCGGCGTCGAGCCCAGCAAGTGTCGCCCCGAGATACTGCTCCGCACTCTTGATCGGGACACCCGCGGCCTGCAGCAGCATGAACATGGGTTGATCGCGCTCACTCGAGGCGCCGAGCCGGGCCGCGATGTCGAGCGGAACGAAGGTGGTTATCAGGCCGAGCGGCGCGCCGTCGAGCTCTCGGACATGCGTCGCGCGCTGCACCCGCTCACCCGGCAGCAGTTGCAACGCCACGAGAGTCTCTGGGTCCGGATCGACCTGCGCCGCGCTATAGCGGGTGACGAGGGTCCGCGCGGCAAGCTCCGACACCTGTCCGGTGACCGCCTCCAGATCGATCGCGACCGCCCGACCCACATCTGCCGATCCCGCGAATGTCCCGCGCCCCTGTTTGCGCTGCAGCCAACCCTCACCCTCCAGTGCAGCCATGGCTTTGCGTATCGTGATCCTCGAGACACCAAAGATTCGACCAAGCTCAGGCTCGGTCGGCAATTGCCCACCGGGAGGGTAGCTGCCGTCCTGCACCCACGCCCGCACCGTCACATAGACCCGGTGATAGCGTGTCGTAGCGGTCACTCCCGACATCCCCGTCATCCCATCACCAGTCCGCCGGACACATGCATCACCGTCCCGGTGACGAAATCGGCATCCGGATGCAGCAGATATTCGATTGCGTGTGCGACGTGGCGAGGCTCACCCATGCGGCCAAGCGGAACGCTCGTCTGCACCTGCGCCAACTCCGTCTGGCTCAGGCGGCCGCCCGTCACCATCGGTGTGTCGATAGGACCCGGGGCGACGGTGTTGACGCGTATCCCCTGCGGCGCCCACTCGGCCGCTAAGTAGCGACCGAGATTGACGATGCCAGCCTTGGCCGCCGCGTATGCCGGCCCGGAGAGGGCGCTGCCGCCATTGAACGCGTTGCTGGAGGCGGTCAACACCAAGGAACCACGGCTCACCGCAAGCGCATCGTGGGCCGCCCGTGCCACTCGGAATGCGGACCCGAGGTTGACCGAAAGCAGTGCGTCCCAGTCCGCAGCGGACACCTCTCCCAGGGGCCCGCGGCCAGCACGACCCGCCAGGTGTACGACATGGTCGATGCGACCGAACTGCTCAAGCGTGCGCGAGATACAAGCCTCCACTGCGGCGGAATCGGTCACATCGAGCTGCATCGCCGTGACCGGTCCGGCGCAGGGAAGATCGGCAAGAGCGACATCGGTCGCGATTACCCGATGACCGCGGAAATGCAACCTCGACACCAATACGCGCCCGAGTCCACCGGCTGCACCGGTGACAAAGACCACCGGACCACTGCCCGGTGCGTACCCGTCGCCGCTGCGTTCAGGCTGCGACACGACCTGATACGCTAGACAGGATGCCGTCGAGCATCGAATAGCGCATCGCCGCCGAGGCGCGCACGGCGACGATCGCTTGCTGCTGCAGCGCCGGGGTGGTCGCATAGCGCGCGGTCAACTCGAGGCCCACATGCGCATGCTCGGTGTCGCCCTCGATGTGCACGATGAAGAACTCGAGTTCATCGTCGCTGAACCCCATGCGGCGCATCGCTGCCAGATAGCCGGGGTACAGGGTCGGCAGCTGCCCCTCGAGTGCCACCATGATCCCCGCACAGGACTCGGCGATATGCCGGATGCCAGCGAGCTCCCAGATCCACGCGCGCAGCGCACGGGTGGTCGGTAATATCTCGCCGGCCGCTTCGGCACCCAACATCCGCGCATCGTCCACACCGCAGGCGCGCGCGAACTTACGCAACAGATCGGGATGGCGCTTTCCAGGACACGCCGGCATCTCTTCACCGAGCAAGTTCTCGAGCAGGTGCTGGCGGGCATCGAGATCCGGCAAGCGCGCGAACAACTGCGCGAACTGCTGCGGGATGGGGTCGATGTAGTGGAAGTGCTGTATCGCCCAATCACCGAGGCGGGTGCGGTCGAGTTCCCCGGCGCTCCACGCACGGCTGAACGGATGCCCACCGCCATGCATCGGTTGTCGGGCCGCCTCGAGAGCGGTGAAAAAATCCTGCGTCTGTAACATCTCAGCTCACCTCGTATCTATCGTTCATGCGGAACGGGAACGGGACAGGGCGCGCAAGCTCGAGCCTGCGGCGACCATAAAAGCTCAACAGGTCGGCCATGCTCGAGGGTCCGCGCCGCCCAGCCAATCCGAGGCGCGCTGACGGGCATGGTCGGGAACCGTCGCTACCGATGTGCCGCGGCTGCGCCGGGTGGCATCGAGGCCCATCTTCGAAGTGGTGGGTCCGGGTGGATCAAGCGACGGATCAAGACTCGACCCCGACAGACCCTCGACGATGATCGCGTCGCGGGACCACTGCACCCGGCTTGCAATGGCCCACTCGAGCGACTGCGGTTGGAAGATATCGACCTCCGGACCGACCGCGACGACGGTCTTCACCCGCCGATAAGCCAAGGCCGCCATCAACGCATCGCGGGCCTCGCCGGGCGACGGGTCATCGAGCTGCAACACCGCATGGAACCGACGCCCGGCGGTCGGCACATGGACATTGATGATCGATGGCGCTACCTGCCGTACCAGCTCGTAGATCTTGCCTTCCATGACCAGGTTGTCGGGTACCAGCATGTCAGCGAGCCCCGATCCGTAGTCGTGGTAGATCGCATCATGGCGGAAGGTCATGCATTCGATGCTGACCGCGGGCGCCTGCACCACGCCCCCCAAAAATCCGGTGTACTCGCTGAATGGTCCGTCGCTCACGAGCCGCGCAGGATCAGCCCAACCTTCGAGCACGATCTCGGCATCCGCAGGGACCCGCAGTCGATCACCATGGAGCACCGAAGCGACCAGGCGCAGCGGTGCGCCAATCACGCCGCCGGCGGCCGACCAGTGGCTCTCCGGATATCTGAGCTTGGCCTGGGTTCCGAGCAGCACTGCCGGATGGTGGCCGATCCAAAAGACGACTGGACAGCGTTCGCCCCGATCACGAAACTTGCGCAGATTGCGCGCGTTGTGCGAAGCAGGGTACGGAAACCAGGTCATCTCCTGCGGGCCCTTTACCCAACATCGTTGTATCGCGGTGTTGTCGATGCCGCTGTCTGGGTCAAAAGTTGTGGCATGGGCGGCGGTGAGGTAGGGACCGGGTTCACCCTCGTGTTGCGTCAGCACCGGCAGAGCGTACAAGTCGGCGGCGGCGTCCCGTAGTACCACCTGCTGGACGGGTGCCTCGGCGCGGGACACCGTCACCGGCTCGATGGCCGCCTGGCTTCGCGTCGCAAAGAACCGCGCAGCTTGACGGGGATCGCCGAGCCCGACCGCGCGGGCGGTGAGCTCACGGCTCGCGGTGAGGTTCGTGACCACCGGAAAACGCGAGCGCCGCCCATCCAAGGCCGCCACATCGCGGGCGATGATCACGGGTGCGCGACCCGCAGCATCCAATGCATGTTGCAACGCGGTAAGCTCATGGACGGGAGAGACGGCGCCAGGCAGTTCCCAGACCGCATCGCGATGGGTTTCGAGGAATTGGCGTAGGTCTGTCATGAAGGTCTCACACTCGTTATAGTCTCATGATGACATGCTGGCTCGTCGTCTGCCAAGGCCTGCGCCACCCCTCACCACCACGGAGTCCGTAGTGACCGCAAACCCCGCTCTGCATCCGTACCCGATTGCGCCGCGGGTCACCAGCCTGATCGATGGCGTGTCCGTGTCTGCGCAGGCGCCCGGTCATGACATCGCGATCATCGATCCGACCACCGAACAGCCGCTCAGCACGCTCCGGGAGGCTGACGCGTCGGAGGTGGATTGCGCAGTGCAGGCGGCCCGTCTCGCCTTCGACCGCGGCCCTTGGCCGCGGCTCGACATCAACGCCCGCAAAGACATCCTGTACTCGATTAGGGACCATCTGCGTCGCAATGCGGAGGAATTGTCCTGGCTCGAGTGCACCAGCGTCGGGCTGCCACTGCTCAGCGTGAGGAACCAGGTCCAAAGGATGGCGCGGAACTTTGAATTCTTTGCCGAAGTCGCCAGCAATGTGCACGGGGAGACCTATACCCAGACCGCAGGGTACTTGACCTATGTCACCCGCGAACCCAAGGGTGTCGCAGCGTGCATCGCACCCTGGAACGCACCGCTCGCGCTGTCCTCAATGCGCATCGCCTCGTGTATCGCCTGGGGCAACACCTGTGTGCTCAAACCCTCCGAATTCACCCCGCTTTCGGTACGGCGAATGGTCGAAGTGCTGCACGAAGCTGGACTGCCTGCAGGCGTGGTCAATCTCGTGAACGGCCGCGGCGCAGTGACCGGGGACGCCTTGGTGTCGCATCCCGGGGTCGACATGGTGGGGTTTACCGGCGGCACCGCCACCGGGCGCGTGATCGCCGCCACCGCAGGGCGCAACCTGAAACCCGTCGCGCTCGAACTCGGTGGCAAATCCGCCAACATCATCTTCGACACGGCCGATGTCGGGCGCGCCTTGGACGGCGCCCTCGCGGGGATCTACGGCAACAACGGCCAACAGTGCCTCGCCGGATCGCGGATCTTCCTGCAACGAGGCATCGCAGACGCGTTCATCGAGCGCTTCGTCGCGCGTAGCCGGCGCATCCGCATCGGTGATCCACTGCAGCCAGACACCGAGATCGGCCCGCTCGCATTCCGTGCCCATATGGAGCGCGTTCTCTCCTATGTGGACATTGCACGCGCCGACGGCGCGAGCCTCCTCACCGGCGGCCGGCGCGCCGAGACACCCTCACGCGGCTGGTTCATCGAACCCACGGCCGTGTTGGCGCCGAACAATGCGTCGCGGATCTGCCAAGAGGAAATCTTCGGTCCGTTCGCCACATTCATCGTGTTCGACACCTTGGATGAGGTGATCGGGCTCGCCAACGACTCGAAGTTCGGGCTCGTCGCCTACCTGTGGTCAGAGGATCTGAGCACGGTGATGCGCTGCTCGCGCGAGATCCGCGCCGGCACCATCTGGGTGAACACACCGATGATGCGCGAACTGCGTGCGCCGTTCGGCGGCTTCAAGGACTCCGGCATCGGCCGCGATGGCCCGCAGAGCAGCCTCGACTTCTTCACCGAGCTCAAGGCGACCACCATCCCCATCGATGCCGTGAAGATGCACCGCTACGGCTTGGGCGCTCCCTGAGCTGCCTCGGCATCACGGCAAGCACCCTCGCCCTTCGCCACACCACACGGAGAACCCATGCCCCTCGCGCACATCAACGGCCACGACATGTACTACGAAGTCTTGGGCAGCGGCGAGCCGGTGCTCTGCATGGGCGGTTGGGGCACTTTCTGCCACGAGAACCATCATCATCTAGCGCGAGGGCTCACCGATCGTTGGCAGGTGATCCTGTTCGACTATCGAGGCATCCGCGATTCGGGCGATGACCTGAGCGTACCCTCGACGATGGCGCTCCATGCCGATGATGCGATCGGCCTCTTGGACCATCTCGGCCTCACCCGCGTGCATCTGGTGGGGCTGGTCGGCATGGGGGCTTGCGTCACACAGGAGATGGCGATCAAGCGTCCTGATCTCGCACGCAGCATGCTCAATACCGGCGCGTGGTGCGAGATGGACCCGTTCCTGCGAGACCAGTTGGAGATGTTCCGCTGGCTGCATCGAGACGCGGGCTTCGAGGCCTTCCAAAAGGCGGTGACGCTGTTGTCTTTCACGCCGGAGTACTACAACGCCAACCACACAAAACTGCTCGGACCCGAGGGCGGTTGGAAAGAGCTGCACGGGCGATATCCCGCCCATTCTCGTCTGATCGATGCCTGTGTCGGCTTCGACTCGCGCAGCCGCTTGGATCAGGTGAGATGTCCGACGCTGGTGCTGCACGCCGCGCTCGATCAAGTCACGAGCCCCCGTACCACGCTGCCCATCGAGCAAGGCATCCCTCACGCGATCGGCGAGACCTGGGATGATCTCGCCCATGTGGTCGCCGGTAAGGCGCAGAAGATCCGTTTCGCGCGGCGTCTGTTCGACTGGTTGTCCGCGACATGATCGTCCGTCCGTCACACCAGGAAAGCTGAGGCGTCCTGATGTCCCGATCGCTCGGCCCCGCGGTCCGTGCTCTACTGCTCGCCTGCCTTGCGGGCTTCGCGCTCGGGATCTGGCAACCGGCCGTGATCGAGGTCTTTGCGTTGTGGCCGATCGGGTCGGGCTTCCAGCCTTGGCAATTGCTGACCTACTCGTTCCTGCACGGCGGACTTTGGCACCTCGCGGTCAACATGATCGGCTTGGTGAGCTTCGGTCGGGAACTCGAAGCCTGGTGGGGGCCAAAGGCGTTCCTGCGGTTCTGGACCGCCAGCGTGCTGAGCGCGGCCTTGGTGCAGCTCTCGGTCACGGCAGCGACAGGCTCGACCCAAGCGACCGTCGGCGCCTCCGGCGGCCTGTTCGGCTTGCTGCTCGGCTTCGCGATGATGTTCCCGAAGCGACGGATCCTGTTGTTGATCCCACCGATACCGATGCCAGCTTGGCTGTTCGTGCTGCTGTTCGGTGCGCTGGAGCTAGTCCTCGGGGTGAGCGGGACGGCGTCTGGTATCGCGCATTTCGCCCATCTCGGCGGCATGTTCGGTGGCTTCTGGATGTTGCAGCGATGGCGGCTCAACGCGCCCAGAGGTTGATGCGGCGCCATCGGCCGCTGCGCCAGCGCAGGTACATCACGCCCCCAAGGACCACCACATAGGCAGTCAACGCGAGCCAGCCGCCGAGCGCGCCGAGCCCCGCCTGTGGCAACCCAGTTACCCACGCCGTCTGTTCATCGAACACCAACGTGTGAGCGAGCGGCACGAACACCAACCAAGAGAGCGTCAGCGAGGCGGCCGCCGGGACGCTCGTGTCGCCGGCGGCGCGCAGGGCGAAGCTGGATCCGAAATAGAGCCCATCGAAGAATTGATAGGCGGCCGCAGGCCAGAGCAGGATCAAAGCGATGCGAATCGCCTCCACGGAATCTTCATCACCACTACCGACAAAAGTGGGCAGCAGCCACGGCGCAAGGACCAACAACAGCAAGGCCACCCCGAACATCAAACCGGCGCAGCAGCGGATGATGAAGTTGCCGAGGCGAGCCGCCCAATCGGGATCGCCCGCGCCGATCGCCTGCCCGACGACCGTGGTGCCGGCTGAGGCCAGGCCTAGCGTCGGCATGTACGCGATCGAGGTCAACATCATCACCACTTGGGTCGCGGCAGCACCGGCGTTGCCGACCTGCGTGACCATCAACTGCATCAGCGCGACACCCAGCACATCCGCGCCGTACATGACGCCGATCGGCAGACCCACCTTGAATTGTCTCGCGATCAAGGCAGGCTGCGGACGCCAGGCGATCCGGGTGCGATATCTTCGAGCGATCGGGCCTGTCAGAAAGAACCCGAGCGCCACCAGCAGCCCACAGGCCTGTGCGATATTGGTACCCCAAGCGGCGCCGGCCATCCCGAGCCCCGCCTCGAAAATCAAATACTGATTAGCTGGCACGTTGGCCACCAAGGTGACGACCGTGACCCACAAGGTCGCGCGCGTCGCACCGATACCGTTGAAGAATCCGAGAAACGCCCAAGTGATCGCGCCGAGCACCGCACCTTGCATGCGAGGCTCCCAATACTCGACGGCGAGTGCGGCGGTGCTCGCCTGCAGATCGAACAGGGCGAGTAAGGGCGCGCCCATCACCGAGGCCAGCCAGAACAGCGGGATGCAGACCAGCGCCGCCCAGACGCCGCCCCAAGCGCTCTGAGCCGCCCGAACCCGGCGCCCCGCTCCATCGGCTTGCGATACAAAGGTCTGGACGGCGAGACCAACGCCCCCGAGCGCGAAGATCACGGCAGTCATCAACCAGTAGATCGTCCCGATCGCGGCGACCGCCTCGGTCGACAAACGACCGATGAACCAGGTGTCGGTGAGGTTCAACGCGGCTTGGATCGCGTTGGTCAACATCAGAGGCGCCGCGAGGTGCAACAACGCGCGCAGGTCGATGTGCCGTCGACCATCGGTGCCGATGCGCGCCACAGGCAACAGGCCTCGCGCCGACGGCTCGGCGACCGCCGCCTCAGCCGGCGTGGTCATCGGAGGTCGTTCGCGTCTTCGCGTCGGGCGAACACCGCTGCGAGCCACAGCGCGATCACCAGCATCGCAAGACTGACACCGGCCAGCACCCAGGCGATACCGGCCAGACCGAATCCTGCGACCAGCGGATAGATCAACTGCGAGAGACTGTCGCCGCCGCGCTGCAGCAGCGTGTCGATAAGGCTCTTGCTCTTGAATTTACTTTCGGGATTAAGCACGGTGAACAGCATCTCGCGCGTCGGCTTGAAAAGCCCGTAGTCGATCGCACGGCGTAATACTTGGGTGGCGATCAGGACCACACCGATCGGCGCCAAGGCCAGCAGCAGGAACGACCCCACGAGGAACACCGGCACTGCGCCAAGCGCGGCGCGCAGCCCGCCGCGCGACGCCAACCAACCGACCACCACCGCCTGGAAGAAGAGCGAGAGAACGCTCGTCGCGAGGTCAATCTTCGCGAACAATGCAGCGCGACTTTCGAGCCCGACAAAGGCGACCTCGACGAACTTCGCCTGCTCCTGATACATGAAACCGCCGATCACCTGCCCGAGCACCACGATACCGGCGATGGCCAATAGATACGGCGAGGTCAACAAGCGCATGAGGTCATCGGACGCGCGGCCGCCGACCGGCAAAGCAAGCCTTGCCGCCGGGTCCTGCCCCTCACTGCGCGCCTCGGCGGCCTGGGCACGATGGCCGAACACTGCAGCCGTCAGCAAGAAACCGACCGCCACGAGGATGATGACGGTCGTGCCCGACCGCTCGACGAACACGGCCGTCAAGAAGGGTCCCGCGATCGCGCCCGCACTGCCCCCGGCGGCGATGAAGCCGAACACGCGGCGAGCGGCGACCGAACGCCAAGCATCGACCATCACGCTCCAGAACACCGAGACGATAAACAGGTTCAACGAGGTGACCGCGACCCAGTAGACCGCGGGCAAGAGACGGGAGTCAGGCTGGGCGGACATCGCGATCGCAAGGCCGGTGAACAACACCGCCACAGCCGAATAGATGACCGGGAACATCAACCGCCGCGGCAAGCGCGCGACCACGAACCAGTAGATCGGCAATACGAACGCCATCACCGCCGAGGCGACGTAGAACAGCGTCGCGATGGACTCCCGACCGACCTCGAGCGCGAATGCTTCACGCAGACTGCGCAGCATGTAATAGCCACACAGCAGGAAGAAATAAGCTGCGCCCGCAGAGAGCACCGCCCCGCCCTCGCCTTGACGCAACAGCCCGCCGAGACGCCACGGCGCCTCACCCGCGGCACGGTCTCCCGTCAAGGTGTCAGGCCATCGATGACGAGCGGGCGGGTAAGGTCGCGCCCCACGGTGTAGGTCAGGCGTCCGATAGGCTCCCCGGTCTTGGGCGTGGCGCTGCCATCCGCAGAGATCTTCGCCGAGACCTCGACCTCATCTCCCAAGCCGAACACCACGCCCGGCAACATGCTGTCCTGCGGCGTGATCAGCACTGTGGCAGGCAGTACAGCCGGCAAACGCTTCGCCGCGAGCGGCGGCCCCGGCCGTCCCGGTGATCGCACGAACACGAACAAGGTCGCCCCGGGCGTCATCCGCGACGCCATCGAGGGTGCGATCGAGACCTGCACGGTGATGCGGGGTGCGCCCGACGGAGTCGCCGCCGCCACAACCGGCTCCGTGGCGGCGCCGCGCAGCGTCGCGACCTGTGTTTCGATGATGCCACGCACCTGCGGCGGGGGATCGAGCGTCAGCAGTCGTTCGAACCGTTCAATCGCGAGCGGAACCTCTCGACGGTTCTGGGCAGCGATCGCCGCGAAGAACAAAGCCCGAACGGATTCGGGATCGAGTTCAAGCGCACGTTCAAAAAGCCGCCCCACCCGATCGTCCATCACATTGTCGTTCTGCAACATCATCGCTTCTGCGATACCGATCACTGCCTCAGGGTTGCGTCCACCCTGCAAGCGATCGGCCCGTTGGAAAGCGCGGATGGCGAGCGGATGCTGCCCTATCGCGTTATGTGAACGGCCGAGCGTGAGCCAGCCCTCGACATCGTCAGGCTGCCGCTCGAGGCGTCGGGCGAGCGTACCGACCATCGCGTTGCCGCTCGATGCGGACTCCGCCTGTGACCAATCCCAACGGCTCGACCAAGCGTAGAACGCGGCCGATCCAACGAACAATGCGAGCGCAGTGACGATACCTGCGGTCCGTGATCCGCGACCGTCGCGCCACAACGGTCTCGACAGATACGCAGCCGTGACGACCGCCAGCGCGATCGCGATGCACAGGAATATCGTCATCGGCGGGACTCCTCTATAAACGAATCATCCCCGGACACCATTGACCCACGCTGCCGCAACACACGCCACGCCACTCCGAGGCCCAGCAGCAGCAATACCACCGGCGCAAGCCAAAGCCAGGCGGTACGCGCGTTGAAGTCAGGCCGGAACAGTATGAAATCACCGTATCGGTCGCGGAGGTGGTCACGTACCTGGTCGTCGCTAAAACCTCGCAGAAGCAGCTCGCGCACCTCGCGCCGCAGATCACCCGCGAGCCCGACCGGCGAGTCGGCGATGGACTGGTTCTGGCATTGCATACAACGCAGTTCGTGGCTCAGGTCCCAATAGCGCTGCTGGAGAACGGGATCCTCCAACTCGATCGGGTCGATGGCTTGGGCTATCGGCGCGTAGATCGCGCTGACCGCGCAGACTCCCCACAACAGCGCTGTCGCGACCGCTTTGATTAGATAACTCACGTCAGCTGTCTCACGACTGTCACCCCTGCACCGGTGCGCCGGGTGCAGGCACCGAGACAGGCCCACCGGGCGCCGTCTGCCGTGTCGGCAGCCGCGAGAGGAACTCCCGCTCCCAGACTTCGGCGGTCATGGCACCCACATGGCGGTGACGGACGATGCCCCGATCATCGATCAAAAAAGTTTCGGGGGCGCCATAGACACCCCACTCGATTGCAACTTGACCATCCCGATCAGCCGGCACGGCGTCATAGGGATCACCGAGCTCCGCAAGCCATCGCTGGGCAAGGACGGCCTCGTCCTTCCAGTTGAGACCGATGATGGCGATGTCGCCGCTTCGGGCGATCTCAAGAAGCATCTCGTGCTCGGCTTTGCACTCCGGGCACCACGTGCCCCAGACATTCATCAGATACCATCGACCTCGCATCGAGGCCGACTCGAAATCAGCCGACCCATCGAGCGACGGCAAGCGGAACACAGGCCCCGGCTTGCCGATCAACGCCGAAGGAATGATGCCCTTCTGCGATGATCGCTGGATGCCGAAGAACAACAGCGCGACCAACAACCCGAACAAGCCGGCAGGAAGGAGGAACCGGTTCATTGCACTTCTTCGGCACCCTTGCGGTAACGACGATCACAAGCCGCGATGATGCCGCCGATGGCCATGAACAACGCGGCGAGCCAGACGTAATTGACGAGCGGACGGACCTGCGCCCGTACGCTCCAACGCCCGGCGCCAAGGTCCTCACCCAGTGCCGCGAAGATATCGCGGCTCCACTGCGACTCGATGCCGGCCTCGGTCATCTGTTGACGCTGGATCCAATAATTGCGCTTCTCGGGGTGCAGCACCGTGACCTGACGGCCGCCCTTTGTGACGATGATCTCGCCACGCAACGCGTCATAGTTCGGTCCCTCACTCCGCTCGAGGCCCACCAACCGATATTCGAACTCGCCGACCTTGCCCGATTCGCCGATGGCCAGCGCGAGGTCGCGTTCGCGGGTGTAGGATTCGACGGCAGTGATGGAGATGACGAACACGCCGAGCGATGCGTGCGCAAGCGCCATGCCGAGGATGGCGGGCGTCAACGACACCTTCCGACGCCAACGATCGATCGGGTCGACGAAGGCCGACAACAGCAGCCAAGCCCCAAGGGCGAAACCCACTGGCGTCAGCACCTTCGCGCCCTCCCAGGCGCCCAACACCAGCGTCACCGCGATCAGCACGCCGAGCACGAGCGTCCCGATGATCTCCCGTCTGCGTTGCCCGAGCCGTCCTTTCTTCCATCCGGAATGCAGACCCACCGCTGCGAAGGCGAGTAGCGGCAGGGTCGGCAGCAGGAACACCGGGTCGTAATACTGGCGCCCGACCGACAGCGTGCCGAGCCCGAGCGCGTCGGAGATCAATGGCGCCATCGTTCCGGCGAAGACCGCTGCCGCCGCGACGATCAGCAGGATGTTGTTGAAGAGCAGGAACGACTCGCGTGCGGTGAGCTCGAAACCCGCCTCGCTGCGCAACAGCGGCGCCCGCCACGCATACAAGGCGAGCGCACCACCGATGATGATCACGAGGAACGCGAGGATAAAGAGACCGCGCGCCGGGTCAGCCGCAAAAGAATGCACCGAGACCAACACGCCTGATCGGACGAGGAAGGTGCCGAGCAACGACAACGAGAATCCGAGTATCGCGAGCAACAATGTCCAGCTCTTGAAAAGCCCGCGCTTCTCGGTCACCGCAAGCGAGTGGATCAGCGCGGTCGCGACGAGCCACGGCATGAACGACGCGTTTTCAACCGGATCCCAGAACCAATACCCGCCCCACCCAAGTTCGTAGTAGGCCCACCACGAGCCGAGCGCGATGCCTACCGTGAGCAGCGCCCACGCAACGGTGGTCCAAGGCCGCGTCCATCGCGCCCACGCTGCGTCGAGACGGCCCTCGATCATCGCCGCGCACGCGAAGGCGAACGCGACCGACAGCCCGACATACCCGGCGTAAAGCATCGGCGGATGTATTGCCAGGGCAAAATCCTGCAACAGCGGATTCAGGTCCCGCCCATCCGGCGCGGCCGGATCGAGGCGCGCGAACGGGTTTGAGGTGGCGAGCGTGAACAACAAGAAGCCGATGCTGATGAGCCCGAGGACCCCGAGCACGCGGGCCGCAAAATGCGGTGGCAGGCTGCGCGATAGCAGCGCCACGGCAAGGGTCCAAGCGACCATGATCCATGCCCAGAGCAATAACGAACCCTCGTGGGCGCCCCAGACGGCAGCGATCCGGTAGCCGATGGGCAGGGCCGTGTTGGAGTTGGCCGCGACGTACTCGACCGAAAAATCATTTTGAACGAAGGCGTAGACGAGTACGGCGAGCGAAAGACTGACGAGCACGAACTGCGCGATCACGGCCGGACGGGACACTTCGATCCAAGCTTGCCGCCCGAGCGCAGGACCCGCAAGCCCGAAGAACGCCTGAGCGATGGCCGCCGCCAACGCGAGCACCAGCATGAAATGACCGAGCTCTGGGATCATGTGCGCGGTCCGCTGCGTATGTCAGGGTTCACCGGCATGACGCCAGCATTTTTTTCCTTGATGGCACGCGCGACCTCAGGGGGCATGTAATTCTCATCATGCTTGGCGAGGATCTCGTCGGCGACGAAGATGCCGTCGCGACCGAGCTTGCCGTGCGCGACGACCCCTTGGTTCTCGCGGAACAGGTCCGGGACCACCCCAGAGTATCGGACCGGCACATCGCGCTGGAAATCCGTGACCACAAACTGCATCTCCAAGCTCCCGGCGGTCCGAGCGACCGTCCCCGGCCGCACCATGCCACCCAGACGGAAGCGTTTATCGAGCGGCGCTGACCCGGCAGCCACTTGGCTCGGGTCGAAGAAGAATATGACGTTGTTCTGGAACGCGCGGGCGGCCAGCAACGCCGCCAACGACACTCCAGCAAGGATGCCGACCACCAGCGCGATCCGCCGCCGCCGAGGGGTCATGGTGCGTCACCGTCCGCGTCTGCCGAGAGGCGGCGACGCGCCTCGATGAGCGCCTGCTGGTGTGTGCGACGCGCCGCGACGATGTTCCACGCCACCACAGCGAACGTCACGGCGTAAGCGGGCCACAGGAATGCGGCATAGCCGCCCATGGCAAGGAAATCTCTCAAGACACCACCTCCTTGACCCAGGACGCCCCACGCTCTCGCCGCAGTACTTCAGCCCGCATGCGCACCAGCAGGAGCGCTGCGAACAGAAGAGTAAATCCGAGCAGCATCATCAAAAGCGGCGCTAGCATATCGAACGGCATCGAGGGCCGCTCCATCTTCATGACCGAGGGCGCTTGGTGGATCGAATTCCACCACTCGACCGAATACCGGATGATGGGCAGATTGACCACACCGATGATCGCAAGCACGGCGCTCGCACGATCGGCACGACCGAGATCGTCGATGCCGGAGCGCAGGGCCATGTATCCGAGATAGAGGAACAGCAACACGAGCTGTGCGGTCAGACGCGGGTCCCAGACCCAATAGGTGCCCCACATCGGCTTGCCCCAGAGCATCCCGGTGACGAGCGAGACGAAGGTGAAGGAGGCGCCGATCGCGGCGCAGCTCGCCGCGGCGGCATGCGCGACTTTCATCCGCCAGATCAGACCCACGGCCGCAGCGGTCGCCATCACCCCGTAGATCATCACCGACAGCCAGGCCGAGGGGGCATGGACGTAGATCATCCTGAAGCCCTCGCCCTGCTGGTAGTCGGGCGGGGCCAGAAAAAGGCCGGCATAGAGTGCCGATACGATGAGCAGACCCGCGGGCCAAGCAAACCACGGCGTCAGCGTGCCAGCCACTCGGTAGATGTGGGGCGGTGAGGCGAAGCGATGAAACCAGGTCCAGTCCATACGTCAATGTCACTCCAGTCCGATGCGCACCGCGGCGGCAGCCGCCAGTGGCGCGAGAGTCAGGGCCAGCACCGCGAGCGACCCGAGCAGATAAAGCACTCCGGAGAGACCTTCCCCGGCGATGGCGAGTTCCGTCGCACGCGCACCAAAGATCAACACCGGCACTGCGAGCGGCAGCGTCAGCAGAGAGAGCAGTACCCCTCCCCGGCGGACCCCGAGGGTCAGCGACGCGCCCATCGCACCGATCAGGCTCAAGCTTACCGTGCCTAAGGCCAAGGCGCAGAGGATGCCGGGCATCGCCGCCACGGGGACCCCCAACGCGAAGCCGACCACCGGCGCCATTAGGGTGAGCGGCAAGCCGGTGATTACCCAATGCGCCGCCGTCTTGCCGAGCACCAAAGCCGCGACGGGCTGCCCGGACAACACCATCTGCTCGAGCGTCCCGTCCTCCGCGTCCTCTCGGAACAGCCCGTCCAAGGACAATTGGGATGCCAGCAGCGCCCCCACCCAGAGCACCCCGGGCGCGATCTGCCGCAATTTACCCAGTTCAGGGGTATAGCCGAGGGTGAACAGCAGCGCGACGACCGCGAAGAATGCGAGCGGATGCACCACTTGCCCTGGCCGACGCAAGGCGAGCCGTAGATCACGCCACAGCACGCCGGCCCAGACGCTCATGCCGCCCTACGGGAAAGCACAAGTTCGTCGCGTGCCTGCGACGGCAGACCGAGGTCTTGGTGGGTAGCGGCGATCACGAGACCGCCCCGCTGCAGATGCCCCTCGATTAAGCGGGTGACCAAGGCCAGGCCTGTCGCATCGAGGTGCGTCACGGGTTCATCGAGCAACCAGATCGGCGCGGGCGCGAGGCACAGCAAGGCGAGCGCCACCCGGCGTTGTTGCCCAGCAGACAGGCTGCGGGCGAGACGATCCGCGAAACGCGCCGCATCAGCCGCAAGCAAGGCAGCGGCAATTGCTTCGTCCCGTCGCACGCGGGATACCCCACGCATCACCGCCGCGAACCGCAGGTTCTCGGCAACACTGAGGTCACCCTTGAGCGGGGGGTCATGCCCGAGATAGACGAGTTCTCTCTGGAACTCGGGCGATCGTGGTTCAACCGGGCTGCCCTTCCATCGGAGCGAACCACCCTCGATCTCAAGCAGCCCGCACAGGGCTCGAAGCAACGTGGTCTTGCCGCTGCCGTTGGCGCCGAGTACCTGTAGGCAGCGGCTTGGCGCAACGACGAAGTGCAGCCCGGCGAGGACTGGGCGAGCACCGCGGCAAAGGGTCAGATCGATGACTTCGAGCACTTTGGATTATCGGATCGTCGAGGCCGGACGCGGATATTGGTTTTGATACCGAGTTTAATGACTGAAGCGTAACATAGGGTCATGTTCACCCTTGACCTGACGGCTGTGCCGCGGTCGCCGCGGTGCGCCTGAACTCGGACAAGGAGTGATACGCTAACTGGCCGGAATGGCCGGTGGGTGGCTAAGCCCCGGTGGCGAAACTGGTAGACGCAACGGACTTAAAATCCGTCGGCCTAACGGCCATGCTGGTTCGATTCCGGCCCGGGGCACCATCCTTTAGTTTTATTTTTCTCGATCGAGGGATCTTCGCGTGACGATGCCAAGCCTGCCAAGCCTGCCGAGCCGCCCGTGGTCTGTCACCGCCGCCTTGTGGTCGCTCCTGGCGCTCTCGGCTTGCAGCAATCCACCGTCTCGCGTAGATCGCGTACCGGGGGACGCTGACACCCTGCGCACGCTCGATACGGGCGCCGTGCTCGGCTACG
>CAMAQZ010000044.1 GCA_945860725.1 Klebsiella pneumoniae
CGTATTCAGTATATTGCTGCGCGCCATGAAGATCCTTGTCTGCAACGACGACGGCTACCGCGCCCCGGGCATCCTCGCCTTGCGTGGGTCGCTGGAGGGGCTCGCGGAGCTCACCACCGTCGCTCCGGAGCGCAACCACAGCGGCGCGAGCAATGCGCTCACTTTGGAGGTGCCGCTGCGGGTCACCGAAGTCGGTCCCGCCTCCTTTTTCGTCAGTGGGACGCCCACCGATTGCGTCCACCTCGCCATCTCTGGTCTGTTCGCGTTCGAGCACGATATGGTGGTCTCCGGCATCAACCATGGCGAGAACCTCGGTGACGATGTGCTCTACTCAGGTACGGTCGCCGCCGCCATCGAGGGCCGCTTCCTCGGTCTGCCGACGGTCGCGTTCTCGCTGCGGCGGCCCGTGTCGGGCGAGCCCGATTTCGCCGCTGCGGCGCGGGTCGCCCGCCTCATCGTACAGCGGTTGTTGGTGGCGCCGCTCGATCGCACGATGATCCTGAACGTCAACATCCCGCACCTGCCGTTCGAGGCGCTGCGCGGCTTCCGCAGCACGCGGCTCGGTGCGCGTCACCGCTCTGACCGGCTCGTTCCGGCGACCGATCCCCGTGGCCGGCAGGTCTTCTGGGTCGGCGCGGCGGGCGAGGGCGAGGACGCTGGCCCGGGTACCGACTTCCACGCCGTCGCTGCCGGGTTCGTCTCGGTGACACCCTTGCAGGTCGATCTCACCCGGCACGGCGCGCTCGAACCGGTCGCGCGCTGGCTCGACGGCATCGGCTGAGCGCGGGGTCGTCGACTCCGCATGGATACGCGTCTCGACGGCATCGGCATGACTTCGGCGCGGACGCGCGACCGGCTCATCCTACGTCTTACGGACCAAGGCATTCAGGATGCCGCCGTGCTCGAGCGGATCCGGTCGGTGCCGCGTCATATCTTTGTCGACGAGGCCTTGGCGAGCCGCGCTTACGAGGACACCGCGCTGCCGCTCGGTCATGGGCAGACCATCTCACAGCCGTTCATCGTCGCGCGCATGACCGAGGCACTGCGGGCGGGCGCAGCGGTGCGCAGTGTGCTCGAGATCGGTACGGGCTGCGGCTACCAGACGGCCGTGCTGGCCGGGCTGGTGCCGCAGGTCTTCACCATCGAGCGCATCGAGCCCTTGCTGCAGCGCGCCAAATCGAACCTGCGCGAGATCGGCATCGTCAATGTGCGCTTCCGCCACGGTGATGGCTTCGAGGGTTGGCGGGCGATGGGCCCCTACGACAGCATCTTGGTCACGGCCGCGCCCGCCGAGGTGCCGGAAGAACTGCTCGCGCAGCTTGCGCCGGGCGGGCGCCTGGTCATGCCGGTCGGCCCCGACGGCCGGCAGCGCCTGCTGAGATACACCCGTCGCGGCACGGTCTGCGAGCCCGAGGATCTCGGTGCCGTGTCGTTCGTGCCGATGCTCGCGGGGGTGGTGGGGTCGCTCGGCAATGATGCTCCGCCGGTGACCGTGCGCTGAGGAGCGGGCCTCGCGGCGCTCAGTCCGCCGCAGGGAATAAAAATGCCGACACGCGCCGGCCGTCCTGTACGAGCAGGTTGAAAGTGCGGCAGGCGGGGCCGAGCGCCATGATCTCGAGACCGATGCGGCGGGTGAGGAACCACTGCCGCTGCGCGGCAGGCAAGAAGCTCTGGCCACCACCCCAGCCGATGATCACGAGCTCCGGTGGGGCGGCGAACAACGGCTCGAGGTCGGCCTCGCAGAGCTCGGCGGGGCGTTGTGGCCGCAAGAGTCTGATCTCGCCGAGTGCATCGAGGCAGATCGCCGTCCGCAAGCGTTGTTCACCGATGCGGATCTCGCCATCGGAGTAGCTGCGGATCAGGAGTGCCGCGCTCGGCGGCAGAACATCAAGGGCCATGCTTCGGTACCATAGCCGAAGTGCGCGACCTCGTGCTCATACTGCCGGACCTTTTCCTCTTCGACTCCGATGCCGCGTCTGCCCGCGGTCCGGGGCTCGCCCGACTGCGTTTCGCGCGCTCGACGCCGCTGCGCGGCGGTTGGCGCGGCCTGTTGGCGCGCGGCTTGGGTCGGGCTGATCTGGTGGCCGTCGATCCCGCCGAGGTGGTGGCCGCAGAAATCGGCGCGTCGGATCCGCCTGGGGAAGGTGGGTCCGATCCGTGGCTGCTGTCACCGCTGCACCTCGTGCCAGGCCTGAAGACAGTCCATCTGGCGCCGGGTGGGCTGCTGCGGCTACCGGCAGAGGAGGCCGCTGATCTGTGCGTCGGCTTCGCTCGTGATCTCGGTGGTGATGCTCTGCGTTTACGGCCCGCCGGCTCCGCAGGCTTCCTGCTCGAAGGACTCGATGCGGCGGGTGCGCTGACGGTGGAGCCGTCGCGACTGCTCGGCGGCGCGCTCGATGAGGCGCTGCCAGGCGGTGCCGGTGGCGCAGCTTTGCGGGCTTTCCTGACGGAGTGCGAGATGTGGTTGCACGCGCTGCCGCTCAATCGACAGCGAGCTTCGCGCGGCGAGCCCCCGGTGACGACCCTCTGGCCGTGGGGTGGGGGCCAGCCGTTGCGTGAGCCGTTGGCGGTGTCCCGCGGTGAGTCGCGTTGGCCTGCGGTGTGGTCGGATGATGTGTGGGTGGAGTCGCTCGGCCGACTCGCTGGGCAGACTGTCGAGCGCTTGCCCGCGGGCTCCGCGCCGCTGCTGGCAGCCGGATCCGACGCCGGGTGCGCGGTGCTGCCCGTGCTCGGACGAGGCATCGCGGCGATCGACCAAGACTACATCCTGCCCGCTGCCGAGGCGCTGCGCACTGGGCAGCTCGGGCGATTGACCTTGGCCGCCGGTGATCGCGCCGTCCGCGTCACGGCCGGCGACCGCCATCGTTTTTGGCGGCCGGCGCGCAACTTGCTTGAAGCGTTGCTCGAGGGCGAATCTTGAAGCTCTCGGTCGTCCATCGGACGGTGGACCCCGCAGGCCTCGCTGGGCTCGCCGGGCTGCCACCGGTGTTGGCGCGCGCGTACGCGGCGCGCGGCATCGAGGACCCTTCGCAACTCACACACTCCCTCGATCGGTTGTTGCGGGTCGGTTCGCTCGAGGGCGTCGCGGCAGCCGTCGACCTGCTGCTCGCGCACCGCCGCGGCGAGGGCCGCGTGCTCGTGGTCGGCGACTTCGATGCGGACGGTGCGACGAGTTCGGCGTTGATCGTGCGGGCGCTGCAGGCCTGGGGTTGGCCTGCCGTCGATTTTCTCGTGCCCAACCGTTTTGATTACGGCTACGGACTCACGCCCGAGATCGTCGCGCTCGCAGCGGAGCGCGCACCGACGCTGATCGTCACGGTCGACAACGGCATCTCGAGCCTCAGCGGCGTCGCTGCCGCGCGCGCGCGCGGCATCGAGGTGCTGGTCACGGACCACCACCTCGCCGGTGCCGAGTTACCGGACGCCAACGTGATCGTCAACCCCAATGTGCCGGGTGCGACCTTCGGCTCACGCTGTCTCGCCGGTGTGGGCGTCGCGTTCTACGTGATGTCCGCGCTGCACCGTGCGCTGGGTGATCCAGCCTTGCCATCGCCCGCGACCTGGTTGGACCTGGTGGCGCTCGGCACCGTCGCCGATGTCGTACCGCTCGACCATAACAACCGGGTGTTGGTCGCGCAGGGCTTGCAGCGCATCCGTGCCGGTCGCTGCACCCCGGGTCTGCGTGCGCTGCTCGAGATCGGGGGTCGTTCGCTCGCCGGGCTGGTCGCCGCTGACCTCGGTTTCGCCGCCGGACCACGGTTGAATGCCGCCGGGCGCCTCGATGACATGTCGATCGGTATCCGATGCCTGATCACTGATTCTCCCGCCGAAGCCGCGGCACTCGCCACGCGCCTCGACCAGCTCAACAAAGAGCGTCGCGTGATCGAAGGTCGTATGCAGGAGGAGGCGATCGCTGCGGTGCGACACCTCAAAGATCCGGATGATGACGGGCATCGTTCGGCGCCCGATGGGCGTGCGTCGTCGGGGTCCCGTGTGCGTCGCCGTCACGGACTTTGTCTCTACGATCCCGGCTGGCACCAAGGCGTCGTAGGGCTGGTCGCTGGCCGCCTCAAGGATCGCATGCGCCGCCCGGTGATCGCGTTCGCCGACACCGGTGCCGACGAGTTGCGCGGTTCGGCGCGCTCGGTCGCCGGGGTTCACATCCGCGATGTGCTCGATGCCGTCGCCACGCGTCATCCGGGATTGCTCGGCCGGTTCGGCGGCCATGCGATGGCGGCGGGGCTGACGTTGGCGCGCGGCCGTCTCGATGAGTTCGCAGAGGCCTTCGATACCGAGGTGGCGCGGTGGCAGGCGGGCGGTTCGCTCGCCGATCGCGTCGAGACCGACGGACCGCTCACGATCGATGAGATCTCGCTGGTCACCGCGGAGGCGCTGCGTGCGGCCGGCCCTTGGGGCCAGGCATTCCCCGAGCCGAGCTTCGACCAACGCTTCCGGATCCTGCGTACGCGCACCGTTGGCGAGCGGCACCTCAAGATGTGGGTCGAGGTGCCCGGTGAAGGACGGCGGTTCGATGCCATCGCTTTCAACTTCTTCCAGGGCCGCGACGCCGGCCGCCCGCTGCCCGCCGAGGCATTGCTGGTGTACCGGCTCGATGTGAACGAGTACGCGGGCGAGCGTCGGCTGCAGTTGCTGGTCGATCATCTGCTAGAATAGACAGATGATCGAACTCGGCCTCGTTAAGCGTTCCCTCACCGACCTCCAGGAGCGCGTGCGCTCCTTACGGGGGTTTCTTTGACTACGACCTGAAGAAGGAACGTCTCGAAGAGGTCAGCCGGGAGCTCGAAGACCCCGCAATCTGGCAGAAGCCGGAGAAGGCGCAGGAGCTCGGCAAGGAGCGCGCTAAGCTCGCGACCGAGACCTCGCAGATGGACTCCGCGACCCGCGCCGTCATCGACTCCGTCGAACTGCTCGAACTCGCCGAAGCGGAGGGCGACGAGGCGATCGCCATCGAGGTCGAGCGTGATCTGCCCAAGGTCGAGGCTGAAGTCCGCAAGCTCGAGTTGCGTCGGATGTTCCGCGGCGAGATGGACCCGCGCAACGCCTATCTAGACATCCAGGCGGGCGCCGGTGGCACCGAGGCCCAGGACTGGGCGCAGATGTTGCTGCGCATGTATCTCAAGTGGGCCGCATCGCGCGGTTTCTCCGCCGAGGTCATCGACTCCAGCCCGGGTGAAGTGGCGGGCATGAAGAGTGCCACCATCGAGGTGCGGGGTGATCACGCCTACGGCTGGCTGCGCACCGAGACCGGCGTCCACCGTCTGGTCCGCAAATCACCCTTCGATTCCGGCAACCGGCGCCATACCTCTTTCGCCTCGGTGTTCATCTCGCCCGAGGTCGACGACGACATCAACATCGACATCAACCCTGCGGATCTCGAGACGGATACCTATCGCTCGAGCGGCGCCGGCGGACAGCACGTCAACAAGACCGAGTCGGCCGTACGCATCCGCCATGTGCCCACGGGCCTCGTCGCCGCATGTCAGAACGAGCGCAGCCAGCACAAAAACCGCGCCACCGCGATGAAGATGCTGAAGGCCAAGCTCTACGAGCTCGAGGTCAACAAGCGCAATGCCGCTGCGAAGGTGCTCGAGGACTCCAAGTCGGATGTCAGCTGGGGTCACCAGATCCGCTCCTATGTCCTCGACCAGTCGCGTATCAAGGACCTGCGGACCGATATCGAGGTGGGCAACACCACTGCGGTGCTCGATGGTGATCTCGATCCCTTCCTCGAAGCCTCACTCAAGGCGGGCCTGTGACCGAAGACGAAAACAAGCTGGTCGCCGAGCGCCGCGCCAAGCTCGCCGCTCTGCGTGCGACAGGCGGTCCGGCGTTCCCCAATGATTTCCGTCGGGACGCGCTCGCCAACGAGCTGCTGCTCGGCTACGGCGGTCTCTCCGATGCAGCCCTCGAGGCGTCGTCGGTACGGGTGAAGGTCGCCGGCCGGATGATGCTACGACGCATCATGGGCAAGGCGAGCTTCGCCAAGCTCCAGGACTCCTCCGGGCAGATCCAGATCTTCGTGCAGCGCGAGGCGCTCGGCGAGCAGCCTTACGACGATTTCAAAGGCTGGGATATCGGCGACATCCTCGGCGCCGAGGGCGTGCTGTTCCGCACCAAGACCGGCGAGCTGTCGGTGCGCGTGGACGGACTGCGTCTGTTGGTGAAGTCGTTGCAGCCGTTGCCCGACAAGTGGCATGGCCTTGCAGATACCGAGGCGCGCTATCGGCAGCGCTATGTCGATCTGATCATGAACGAGGACAGCCGTGCGGTGTTCCAGAAGCGCACAGCCCTCGTGCGTTTCTTGCGTGACATGCTCGATGCACGGGGCTTCCTCGAGGTCGAGACACCGATGATGCAGCCGATCCCGGGCGGTGCGGTGGCCCGGCCGTTCGTCACGCATCACAACGCGCTCGGCATCGACATGTACCTGCGCATCGCGCCGGAGCTCTACCTGAAACGACTGGTGGTCGGCGGTCTCGAACGTGTCTACGAGATCAACCGGAACTTCCGCAACGAAGGGCTCTCGACGCGCCACAACCCCGAGTTCACGATGCTCGAGCTCTACCAGGCGTATGCGGACTACCGCGACCTGATGGATCTCATCGAGCAGATGCTGCGTGGCGCAGCCGAGGCCGTGCTTGGCACATTGCAGTTCGACTCGCAGGGCCAGCACCACGACCTGCGCGACGCGTTCGAGCGCGTCACCGTCGAGGATTTGATCTTGCGCTGTAATCCGGGGCTCGAGCGCGCTCGGCTGCGTGATGTGCCCTACTTGCGTGCAGCCTGCGAGGCGCGCGGCATCCCGTGGAAGCCCGGCGACGGCGCTGGCAAGCTGCAGATCGAGATCTTCGAGAAGACCGGGGAGCACACCCTCGTTCAACCGACCTTCGTCTACGCTTATCCGGCGGAGGTGTCGCCGCTGTCGCGTGCCAACGATCTCGACCCCTTCCTCACCGACCGCTTCGAGTTCTTCGTGGGCGGTCGCGAACTCGCCAACGGTTTCTCTGAACTCAACGACGCCGAAGATCAGGCGGCGCGCTTCCGCGCGCAGGTCGAGCGCAAGGACGCGGGCGATGAAGAGGCGATGTTCTACGACGCCGATTACATCCGCGCGCTCGAGTACGGTATGCCGCCCACCGCCGGTCTCGGGATCGGGATCGACCGTTTGGCGATGCTGTTGACCGGTTCGTCCTCGATCCGCGACGTGCTGCTGTTTCCGCAGATGCGGCCGGAGTGACCGGCCTGACCGTTCAGGGCAGGGCGTAGGGCAACGGCAGAGCGGTCGCGACCAGCCGCTCCGTCGCGGCGTCGGTGGGCGACGGTTCCGCGTTCGTCGCATCGTCGCCTGCGACCTGCTCGGGCAACGGCGCGACGGCGAGGAACTCCCAAGCACCATCCGGGCGCTGCGCGCCTTCGACCCATTGTGCGCTGCGGCCATCGACGAAGCGCAGCGTCTGGCCGGGTGTCGGCAGTGCTGCAGAGGAGTCGGCAGGGCGCGCCTCGAAGCGCTGTAGCCGCCGCTTTACCCGTCCCCGGTAGTGGGCGCGGGCGATCACCTCCTGCCCCGTGTAGCAGCCCTTGGTGAAGGAGACCCCGTCCAAGAGGTCAAGGTTCAGCATCTGGGCGACGAATGAGGCACGGGTCGTCGTCAGCACCTCGGGCAGTCCGGCGGCGATATCGGCGAGCCGCCATGCCGTTCGGGCGGCAGCAGCGGTAGGGTCCGCTGGGCTAGGGTCCGCAGGAGGGGCGGGCGATGCGGTGGGGGCGAGCGCAGGTCGCGGAGTGAGCCGAAGGCAGCGCCCGTCAGGCGTGTGGCGCCAGGTGACCGAACCGTCGTGATGCGCTGTCGCGCCGACCACGGCGCTGAGCGGAGGGTCGGAGAGCGGGGTCTCGGCCCATAAGCCCTCGATGCACCAGGCATCTGATGTGTCTTGAAGCTCGGCCTTGGAGCGCAGCAGGAAGCGGACCAGCAGGGCACGCGTCTCGGCGATGAGTGCGCGGGGCAGCACGCACAGCACCGTGTCGGCATCCCAGGCAAGCAACCGCATCACCGCAAGGTTGCGTCCCTGCGGGTTGTGCAGCCCGGCCAACCGAACAAGAGTGCGGTCCAAGGCGAGCACATCCTGAGAGAGCTGGCCGTTGAGGAACTGGCGCGCCTGCGCGCCACGCACGGCGAGGACGCCGAGGTCATCGAGCATGACGCCGGGGCGATCAGCAGGTGGTGCGGAAGGCGTAACAGATGTCGTCATGGTGATGCAGAAAAGGTCGCGGGAGGTGGTCGGATTCTGCAAATTCTGGCAGACTGATTGGCGATGCAGAATAACTCCAACCCGCTTCGTCCGCAGGCCTCATCGCCTCCTACCGAGCCGCCACCAACGCCTACACTGCCGCTGCCGCTGACCCCGACGCCCGCGGCCCCGCAGCGTGAGATCGGCGGCCCGCCGGGCCCCGAACCGACGCGTTATGGCGATTGGGAAAAGAACGGCCGCTGCATCGATTTTTGACCGACTCAGGACACGCGCATGAGCTCGAGATCGCGACCACTATCGCCGCACCTTGGTATCTATCGGTTCATGTACACGATGGCGACCTCGATCGCCCATCGCATCACGGGCATCGTCCTGTCGGCGGGGCTCGTGGTGCTGATCGGCTGGCTGTTCGCCGCCGCCTCCGGCGCCGAGCGCTACGCGCAGGCGAGCGCGCTGCTCTCGACCGGGTTCATGAAACTGCTGATCGCCGGTTGGCTGCTCGCGTTCTGCTACCACCTCTGCAACGGCATCCGTCACCTGAACTGGGACCTCGGTCGCGGCCTCGAGAAGGCTGAGGCCCGCCGCAGCGCGATCGTCGTCGTGGCGGTCGCTGTGGCGTTAGCGGCTGCCTTGATCTACGTGGCGTTCTTCGCCGGGGTGCCGCGATGAGTCTGCGCAGCCCGATCGGTCGTGCGCTCGGCCGCGGTTCCGCCAAGTCGGGCGTCTCGCATTGGTGGGTGCAGCGGCTGACCGCTATCGCGCTCGTGCCGCTCACGGTCTGGCTCGCGTTCGCGGTCGTGCACCTGCCGACCTCCGACTATGAGGCCGTGCGCGCCTGGGTGGCGAGCGGCATCAACCCGGTGCTCTTGCTGCTGCTCATCGGCGCGCTCGCCTGGCACTCGGCGCTCGGTGTGCAGGTCGTACTCGAGGACTATGTCCACGCTAAAGGACTGAAGCTCGCTGCGCTGCTCGCATCAACCCTCCTGCATGCCTTGCTTGCCGTGGCCGGCGTGTACGCCGTGTTGCGCATCGCCTTCACAACGGGATCCTTCTGATGGCCGCCTACAATTTCATCGACCACACCTACGACGTCATCGTGGTCGGCGCCGGCGGCGCCGGGCTACGCGCGACTTTGGGCCTCGCCGAGGCCGGCCTCTCCACCGCCTGTATCACGAAAGTCTTCCCGACCCGCAGCCACACGGTCGCTGCGCAGGGCGGTATCTCGGCCGCACTCGGCAACATGGGCGAGGACGATTGGCGCTACCACTTCTACGACACCATCAAGGGGGCGGACTGGCTCGGCGACCAGGACGCCATCGAGTTCCTCTGCAAGGAAGCCCCGGCGGCCGTCATCGAACTCGAGCACTACGGCGTGCCGTTCTCTCGCACGCCCGACGGCCGCATCTACCAACGGCCCTTCGGCGGCATGACCACTCAGTACGGCAAGGGCGTCGCGCAGCGCACCTGCGCCGCCGCCGATCGTACCGGCCACGCGATGCTGCACACGCTCTACCAGCAGTCCCTGAAGAACGAAGCTGAGTTCTTCATCGAATACTTCGCCATCGACCTCATCATGGAAGGTGACGAGTGCCGCGGAGTGGTGGCGCTCAACCTCGCCGAGGGCACGCTGCATCGCTTTCGCGCCCACCTCGTGATCCTCGCGACGGGCGGCTACGGCCGCGCGTATTTCTCCTGCACCTCGGCGCACACCTGCACCGGCGACGGCGGCGGCATGGCCCTGCGTGCCGGCCTGCCGCTGCAGGACATGGAGTTCGTCCAGTTCCACCCGACCGGCATCTACGGTGCCGGCTGCCTCATCACCGAGGGTTCGCGGGGCGAGGGCGGCTACCTCTCCAACTCGCGCGGCGAGCGTTTCATGGAGCGCTACGCGCCGAACGCCAAGGACCTCGCCTCGCGCGATGTGGTGTCGCGCTCGATGACCCTCGAGATCCGTGAGGGTCGCGGCGTCGGCAAGGACGCGGACCACATCCACCTGCATCTTGAGCACCTCGGCCCCGATGTCATCAAGCAGCGGCTGCCCGGCATCGCCGAGACCGCGCGCGTCTTCGCAGGCGTCGATGTCAACAAGGCGCCGATCCCTGTGCTGCCGACCGTGCACTACAACATGGGTGGCATCCCCTGCAATTACCACGGCGAGGTCGTCACGCTGAAGGGCGGCGATCCTGAGTCCGTCGTGCCGGGTCTGATGGCGGTCGGCGAGTCGGCCTGCGTGTCGGTGCATGGTGCCAACCGCTTGGGCTCGAATTCTTTGCTCGATCTCGTGGTGTTCGGTCGCGAGGCGGCGCGCCATGCGGCGACCACCGTCCGTCCCGGCCAGTCGCACAAGCCGCTGCCGAAGGATGCCGGCGATCTCGCGGTGTCACGGCTCGATCGGGTCCGTCACGCCGATGGCGAACGCTCCACTGCGCAGATCCGACTCGAGATGCAGAAGATCATGCAATCCGACGCCGCGGTATTCCGTAGCGGCGAGTCGTTGCGGCAGGGTTGCGAGAAGTTGCAGCGCACCGTCGATTCGTTCGCGGATGTGCGGACCAGCGACCGCGGGCTCATCTGGAACACCGACCTCGTCGAGACCCTGGAACTCGACAACCTGCTTGGGCAAGCGGTCGCCACCGTGCGCTCCGCAGAAAACCGCAAAGAGAGCCGCGGTGCGCATGCACGCGAGGATTTCAAGGACCGCGACGATGCGGTCTGGATGAAGCATTCGCTTTGTTGGGTCGACGAAAAAGGTCAGGTGCGCATCGACTACCGGCCGGTGCACCAAGGCACTTTGACCGCTGATGTCGAGGCCATCCCGCCCAAGGCCCGGACTTACTGAGGACTGACGCCATGGCCGAATTCCGCCTGCCCCCGAATTCCCGCATCAACCGCGACGGCAAGGTACATGAAGCACCTGCTGGTGCGACCAATGTCCGCGCCTTCAAGGTCTACCGCTACGACCCTGACGGAGGCGCCAACCCGCGCGTCGACACCTACAAGGTCGATATGGACGATTGCGGGCCGATGGTCCTCGACGCCCTCATCAAGATCAAGAACGAGTTGGACCCCTCGCTCTCCTTCCGTCGCTCCTGTCGTGAGGGCATCTGCGGCAGCTGCGCCATGAACATCGATGGCGCCAACACCCTCGCCTGCACCATGAGCTGCGCCGATGTGAAGGCGGATGTGAAGATCTACCCGCTGCCGCACATGCCGGTGGTGAAGGACCTGGTCACCGACCTCACGCAGTTCTACGCACAGTACGCCTCGGTGAAGCCGTGGCTGCAGTCGCGCACGCCGGCGCAGCCCGACCGCGAGCGGCTGCAGTCCCCTGAAGACCAGGAGAAGATCGACGGTCCGTCGGCCTGCATCCTCTGCGCCTGTTGCTCGACGTCCTGCCCAAGTTATTGGTGGAACGGCGATCGCTACCTCGGCCCGGCGGCGCTGCTCGCCGCCTATCGCTGGATCGTTGATAGCCGCGATGACGCCACCGGCGAGCGTCTCGATGCCCTCCAGGATCCGTTCCGGCTCTATCGCTGCCACACCATTATGAACTGCACCGAGGCTTGCCCGAAGGACCTCAACCCGGCCAAGGCGATCGCCGAGGTCAAGAAGATGATGGTCGAGCGCGAGCATCTTTGAGCGCGGAGACCGGATCTTCGGACACCGGCCGGCTGCGTTGGCGTTGTCGGCGGGGCATGAAGGAGCTCGATGTCCTGCTGGTGCGCTGGCTCGAGGGTCCGGGGCGGCTGGCAGAGGCCGGTGAATTGGCCCAATTCACCCGCTTGTTGGAGTTGCAAGACCCTGAGCTCGCAGGCTATCTCTTGCGGGATGAAATCCCCATCGACACCGACCTGGCTGCGTTGGCGGCGGTCATCCGCGAGCTGCCATTCCTCGGCAACGTCCCCAGCCGGACCTGATGTCCAGCCGCCCCCGGAGCTGTCACAAGCCTGGGAGCGGATCGTTGAATTCCCAGGGCTCGGGTGGTGGCTCTACCGCCGCACGGGGATCCGGGGAGGCGAGGCGCGATGGCGCTCGCGGCGCGGGCTCGACCCGCGCCTGGCCGCCGATTTCGGGCGCCGTTGCCGGGCCGCCGGGCGCGGATGGCCAGGGCGGCCGGACCTTTGAGCCACTGGGTCTGCAGCCGGCAGACCGGCCTCCTGGCGGGTACACTGCGCCGCGTGGACCCGCACCCGAGCAACCTGACCGACGATGAATGTCCGGGCGCGAACTTTTCGTGCTTGCTCCGGTCTATCCACACGTACCGAGTCATCGACGGTGTTGCGGTTCCCCGCGGAGCCTCTCGCCGATGAGCGCGGAGGAAAGCGACCTTAGCCTGGTGCAACGAGCCCAGCGTGGCGAGTCCGGGGCCTTCGATGCCCTGGTGCGCCGCTACCAGCACAAGGTCGTCAAACTGGTGATGCGCTATGTCAGGAACCCGACCGAGGCTGAGGACATTGCCCAAGATGCGTTCATCAAGGCCTACCGTGCGCTGTCGAGGTTCCGCGGCGACAGCGCCTTCTATACCTGGCTCTACCGCATCGCGATCAACACCGCTAAAAATTCGCTCGCGGCGCGGGCGCGCAATCCCGTCCAACTCGACTCCAGCGGGAGCGGCGATGAGGACCGTCCAGGCTTGGAGGAACGCATGATCGATACCGCCACCCCTGAGGCGCTCGCCTTGACGGAGGAGATCCGCGCCACGGTGAGCGCGGCCATCGACCGGTTGCCCGAGGACCTGCGCACCGCCATCATGCTGCGCGAACTCGAAGGGCTCTCCTACGAGGAGATCGCCAAGACCATGGATTGTCCCGTCGGCACCGTCCGCTCGCGCATCTTCCGCGCGCGCGAGGCGGTGGACGAACAGTTGCGAGAGATCTTTGAGGGTGGGTTGGGTCGTGGCGAGGCGATCGGATGAGCGGGCAGGAGCGCGACAGCCAGCTGTCGGCCATGTATGACGGCGAGCTTTCGGCAGCCGAGTGCGAACTTTTGGCGCGTCGTCTGGCCCGCGATGAGGGCTTGAGGCGCCAGTGGGCGGGGTACTCTTTCATCGGTGCTGCGATCCGCGGTGAACCGCTGGCAGGGCAGGCCCGCGGCGGCGGACGCGACGGTTTCGCCGAGCGGATCGCCGCGGCGATCGCCCGGGCGGATAACGCGGGATCCGGGTCCGTCTCCCCGACTGATGACGCTGATGCCGCGACCGCCGCGCCCGTCACCCGAAGCCCGCGCCTGCCACGCTGGGCCGTGCCGTTGAGCGGTGTCGGTGTCGCAGCCGGCGTCGCCGCAGCGGCCATCTTGTGGCTGCGTTTCGATGCGCCCGGTGCTGCGTCGGTCGCCGCTGTCATCCCCGCCCCGGTGCGGGTCGTGTCCGCTGAGAAGGTGCTGCCGGCGCCGGTACCGCTCTCGGCAGAGAGCGGCGCTTCCGCGCCGGACAGCTACACGGTTCCACCGGCCTCCGACGCGCCGGCCGTCCTGATGGGGGGCGCCATGATGGCGAATTTCGTTGTGGCCCACAGCGAGGTCGCAGCACCCTTGCTGCGCCGTAATGCGCTGTCGTCGCTCGTGGCCGATGCCGAGGCGCGGTACGAAGAGATCGCTGCCCCATCGCCCGGCCAGTTCCCGCTGTCACCGTCCGAGGCGGGCACTGCACGATGAGCACCGCGGTGGGTCGTCTGCACTTTTTGGCATGGGTCGCTTGCGCGGGTTTTGTCGCCGTGGGTCACGCCGCGCCGGCGCACGCTCGACCGTCCGTCGCTGCGAACGCCGCTGCACACGCCTTGCTGCACCGCATGAACGAGTCGCTTGCGCAGCGCAACTACATCGGTACTTTGCGCCATGACCGTAACGGGCGTTCTGAGACGCTGCGCATCATCCATCGTGTCCGGGACGGCGAGGTCGCTGAACGGATCGTGCCGCTGGACGGATCGCGCCGCGAGTTCATCCGCCGCGGTCGAGAGCTCTTCTGCTTCTTGCCGGATCAAGGCATCGTGTTGGTCGAGCGACGGCCCCGTGCCGGCGGCATGCTGAGCACCTTGCCGCAGCTCGATGCGCGCTCCGGGCAGGCCTATGAATTGCAGGCGGTCAAGCGCGTGCGCCAGCAGGGTCGCATCGCACACCTCGTGTCGCTCGTGCCACGCGATGGTTTCCGTTACGGCTATCGTGTCTGGATCGACGATCGGACGGCGATGCCGATCAAGACCGAGCTGCGCGATGCGGGCGGTCAGGTGATCGAGGAGACCTCATTCACCGAACTCACCCTGCCCGCCGACATCCCGGACAGCGCCTTCCAACCGTCGGTGTCGACAGCCAATCTTCGTTGGTATCGCAGTGCGCCGGTACCGGTCGTCGCAGCGGCCCGTCCCCCGTCCCCCGTTTGGGTCGCGAGTCAGTTGCCGCCCGGGTTCCGGCTGACGCAGAGCAACCGGCAGAACCTGCCAGGCGCAGAGGGCGAGGTCGAACATCTAGTGTTCTCGGACGGCTTCGCGTCGGTGTCCGTGTTCATCGGCTCGCCGGCGCCGCCGCCGGCGCGGGTGCCGGGGGTCGGCACAGGGCTTACGGGGGGCTCCACGACCTATGTCACGAGGGTCGAGGGGCGTCCGCTCACCGTGGTCGGTGAAGTGCCGCTGCGCACCGCGCGCTTCATCGCTGCGCAGGTGCGGCGCGCTGTGCCGATGACCCCCCCCAGGGTGGCCACGCCTGCGCCTGCGCCGCCGGCCGTGACGGACGCAGCCGCGACGCCCAGCGCGTCGAGGTGACCTGAATGGCGGTGGCCGGGCGGCTGACGCTGCTGACCCGTGAAGGCTGCGGTCTTTGCGAGGAGATGGCGGAGGATCTCGCCGCGCTCGGCACGCGGCTCCAAATGCCGCCGCTAGAGTGCCTCGATGTCGACTCTGACCCGGAATTGCTGCGCCGCCACGGTCATCGGATCCCGGTGCTGTTGTGGGACGGCGTGGCGGTCGCGGCGACTCGGCTCGATCCCGCGGAGATCGAAAGACTGTTCCGCAGCCGCTGAGGTGCCGGACGGCTGACCGCCCAGCCGGTATAATCATCCGCTTGTTAAAAGCCTCGCCGCCTCCGGCGCGGGGGATCACCTGGAACCGATGCAGAACATCCGCAATTTCTCGATCATCGCCCATGTCGACCACGGCAAGTCGACGCTGGCCGATCGTCTCATACAGCTGTGCGGCGGGCTCGACGCCCGCGAGATGCAGAGCCAGGTGCTCGACTCGATGGCGCTCGAGCGCGAGCGCGGCATCACCATCAAGGCGCAGAGCGTCACGCTGTACTACAACGCGAAAGACGGTCAACGCTACCAACTGAACCTCATCGACACGCCGGGCCATGTGGACTTCTCCTACGAGGTCTCGCGCTCGCTGGCCGCCTGCGATGGCGCGTTGCTGGTGGTCGACGCCTCGCAGGGCGTCGAGGCGCAGAGCGTCGCCAACTGCTACACGGCTCTCGAGCAGGGGCTCGAGGTGCTGCCGGTCATCAACAAGATCGACCTGCCTTCGGCCGATCCCCCGAAGGTCATCCGCGAGATCGAAGAGATCATCGGCATCGACGCGCAGGATGCCGTGCGGGTTTCCGCGAAGACCGGCGAAAATGTGCCCGAGCTGCTCGAGGCCATCGTCGCCCACATCCCGCCGCCCAAGGGCGACCCGCAGGCGCCGTTGCAGGCGCTCATCATCGACTCTTGGTTCGACAACTATGTCGGCGTGGTGTCGCTGGTGCGGGTGGTCAACGGGGCGCTGCGCGTCGGCGAGAAGATCCGCGTGATGTCCACCGGCCGCGCGTGGCAGATCGACAAGCTCGGCCGTTTCACGCCGAAGTCGCTCGGTACGAGCGAGCTGTCGGCGGGCGAGGTCGGCTTCGTGATCGCAGGCATCAAGGAGATCGACGGTGCGCCGGTCGGCGACACCATCACCCTCGATGCGCGTCCCTCTGCTGCGCCGTTGGCTGGCTTTAAACAGGTGCAGCCGCGGGTGTTCGCCGGATTGTTCCCGCTCAACTCCGACGACTACGAGTCGTTCCGCGATGCGCTAGCGAAGCTCAAACTCAATGATTCGGCGCTGCACTACGAGCCGGAGGTGTCCGGTGCGCTCGGCTTCGGGTTCCGCATCGGCTTCCTCGGCTTGCTGCACATGGATATCGTGCAGGAACGGCTCGAGCGCGAATATAACCTCGACCTCATCACCAGCGCGCCGACCGTGATCTACGAGGTCGGCATCATCGATGGCACCAGCGAGTTCGTGGACAATCCGGCCAAGCTGCCGGCGCCGAACCGCATCGCCGAGATCCGCGAACCCATCATCACCGCCAACATCTTGGTGCCGCCTGACTATGTGGGGTCGGTGCTGCAGTTGTGCACCGAGAAGCGGGGTGTGCAGAAGAAGATGCAGTACCTCGCCAACCAGGTGTCGCTGCAGTATCAACTGCCCCTCGCCGAAGTGGTGCTCGATTTCTTCGATCGTCTGAAATCGGTGAGCCGTGGCTATGCCTCGTTCGACTACGAGTTCAGTCATTTCGCCGCTGCACCGCTCGCCAAGCTCGATATCCTCATCAACGGCGAAAAGGTCGATGCACTCTCGATCATCGTCCATCGTGACAGCGCTTACCAACGTGGCCGCGAACTGGTCGATAAGATGCAGGAGTTGATACCGCGGCAGATGTTCGAGGTGGCGGTGCAGGCCGCCATCGGATCGCATGTCATCGCGCGCGCGACGGTCAAGGCGCTGCGAAAAAATGTCCTCGCAAGGTGCTACGGCGGTGACCTCAGTCGTAAACGTAAGCTGCTCGAGAAGCAGAAGGCGGGTAAGAAGCGCATGAAACAGGTTGGATCGGTGGAAATCCCGCAGGAAGCGTTCCTCGCCGTCCTCCAGTTGGGCCGCAAATGAGCGGCTACCTCACCGTGATCGCCGCCTTCCTGTCGCTGCTGGCTGTGCCGGTCACGATCGCCTGCGTGGTCGACGACTGGGTGCTGCGACCGAAGCGGCAGTTACGCGCGCCCGCAGGGCAGCCGCTGCCGGATCCCCCGCTAATGCGGGTCCTGTACGGTTTGTTGCCGGTGACGATCTTGGGGCTCTTCGTCAGCCTCTACACCGCCGAGCGGGCGGATTTCAGCTTGGTGCTGGTGGCAGTGGTGGCGGTGTCAGGCGTGGTGCTCCTCATCGATCGGTGGTTGTTGCGACCGCGGCGCGATGCCGCCGCCCGCGCGGCGAGCCGCGACCCTGCGAGCATCGAGCTGCCCGGTACGGTCGATTACGCGCGCAGTTTCTTCCCGGTGATGGCGGTCTTGTTGGTGCTGCGCTCGTTCTTCTACGAACCGTACCGCATCCCCTCGGATTCCATGATGCCGACGCTGCTCGACGGCGATTTCATCCTGGTCAACAAGAATGCGTACGGGCTCCGTTGGCCGGTGCTCAACACCCGCTTCTGGGGGGGCGGTCTGCCGCGTCGGGGTGATGTCGCAGTGTTCCGCTATCCGCCGGATCGCTCGGTGAATTTCGTCAAGCGCGTGGTCGGCCTGCCTGGGGATAGGGTGGAGGTCCGTTCCGATCAACTGATCATCAACGGCGTCGCTGTGCCGCTCGAGCCGCAGGGGCGCTACTCGGACGGTTGTTACCTCAACATGCGCAAGGCCGAGGAGACTTTGGACGGACGCAAACATCAGGTGATGCATTGCCTGTCGGCGGACTACCTGCCGGTCGCGCCGCTCACTGCCTGTAACCGCGACATCCCCCAGGGGTATCTCTGCAACGAGGCGACCGCCGGGATCAGCGCGGATACCGGTGACAAGCTGCTACAGGTGCCGATCGGCCATTACCTGGCGATCGGCGACAACCGTGACAACAGCAGTGACGGGCGGGCGTGGGGTTTCGTCCCCGAGGATAACTTGGTGGGACGCGCGACCTTGGTCTGGTTCAACTGGGACCTGCAACGCAGCGGTGGTCCCGATTGGTCACGCATCGGGACCCGCATCGATTGACCCACGCCACCACGCCCGGTTTCCCTGCCAAATGGCTGCGCGATCGCCTCGAGATCGTGCCGCATGAGATGGCGCTGTTCGAGGCGGCCTTCACTCATCGCAGCGCGCCCGGACGCATCAACAACGAACGTCTCGAGTTCCTCGGTGACGCAGTGCTCAACCTGCTGGCCGC
>CAMAQZ010000045.1 GCA_945860725.1 Klebsiella pneumoniae
GCGCCGCGTCGTCGAGGTTGAGCCATGACGATTACCGCTGACACGGTCAAGCAGCTGCGCGAACGCACCAGTGCGGGCATGATGGAATGCAAGCGGGCGTTGGTCGAAACGAACGGTGACCTCGATGCCGCTGCCGAGCTCATGCGCAAGCAAGGTCTCGCGAAGGCCGACAAGAAGGCGGCCCGCGTCGCAGCCGAGGGCATCCTCGCACTCGAGAAGTCTGCTGATGGTCGATCGGCTGCGATGGTCGAGGTGAACTGCGAGACTGATTTTGTCGCCCGTGAGCCCGAGTTCCAGGGTTTTTGTGCGGACGTCGCAAAGGTTGCGCTCGCCTCACGCCCTGCCTCGGTCGAGGCACTCGCAGCGGCGGCGTTGCCGGCCGGCGGTTCGGTCGACGAGCGTCGTCGTGCCCTGATCGCCAAGATCGGCGAGAACATCTCGGTGCGCCGCATCGCGATGCTCGAATCGGCCGATCATCTCGGTGCATACCGTCATGGCACCCGGATCGGAGCCTTGGTCGCCATCACCGGCGGTGATGCCGCATTGGCGCACGATCTCGCGATGCACGTGGCAGCGACCAACCCCGCGTTCCTGTCGGTGGACGATGTGCCCGCCGAGGTGGTCGCTAAGGAGCGTGAGATCGAGACCGCGAAGGCGCTCGCCGAGGGCAAGCCTGCCGATATCGTCGCGAAGATGGTCGAAGGCCGTATCCGCAAGACACTCAACGAAAAAGTGCTGCTCGGTCAGCCGTTCGTCAAGGATCCGGATCAGACCATCGAGAAGCTGCTTAAGGCCGCGAAGGCCGAGGTCAAGTCCTTCCAGCGTTTCGAGGTCGGTGACGGCATCGAGAAGAAGCAGGATGACTTCGTCGGCGAGGTGATGGCCCAAGTGAAGGCCAGCAGCGCCTCCAGCTGACGGCCGAGACAACCCAGCAAACCCCGCCTCGGCGGGGTTTTCTTCATAGGTGGACCGCACCGGTCAGGAGTCTCCAAAGATGTCGGACGGCGAACTGCGTTACAAGCGTATCCTCGTGAAAATCTCCGGTGAGGCGCTGATGGGGGATACCGATTACGGCGTCGATCCCGTCATGCTGCGTCGCATCGCGCTCGAGGTCCAGGAACTGCTCGGACTCGGCGTGCAGGTGGCGTTGGTGATCGGCGGTGGCAACATCTTCCGGGGTGCAGGGCTCGCGCGTGCGGGCATGGACCGTGTCACGGGAGACCACATGGGCATGCTGGCGACGGTCATGAACAGCCTCGCGATGCAGGATGCCCTCGAGTCGATCGGCACCCACGCCCGTGTCATGTCTGCGATACGCATCAACGAAGTTTGTGAGGACTATATCCGACGGCGCGCCATCCGCCACCTCGAGAAGGACAGGGTGGTCTTGTTCGCAGCCGGCACCGGCAACCCTTTCTTCACCACCGACACCGCGGCTTCGCTGCGGGCGATCGAGGTCGGCGCCGACCTGCTGGTCAAGGGCACCAAGGTCGATGGCATCTATTCGGCCGATCCCGTGTTGGACCCCTCGGCCGTGCGCTATGCGCGCCTCACCTACGACCGGGTGCTCGATGAGCGGCTGAATGTCATGGATGCGACCGCCATCGTGATGTGCCGCGACAACGGGCTGCCGCTGAAGGTGTTCAACCTGTTCAACGCCGGCGACCTGCTGCGCATCGCGCGCGGCGAGGATGTCGGTACCATCGTCACCAACTGATCGGCGCGGGGAACGAACATGATCGAAGATTTCAAGAAAGATGCCATGGACCGCATGGCCAAGTGCGTGCAGCAGTTCCACGCCGACCTCAAGAAGCTGCGCACCGGACGCGCCCATCCGAGCCTCATCGAGAACCTGAAGGTCGACTACTACGGGACCGAGACGCCGCTACAACAGCTCGCCAACATCGGCATCGAGGATGCGCGCACGCTGGTGGTCACGCCTTGGGATAAAGCCGCCGTGCAGGCGGTCGAGAAAGCCATCTACAAATCCGAGCTTGGTCTGACGCCGAACACCGCCGGCACTGTGATCCGCATCCCGCTGCCGCCGCTCACCGAGGAGCGGCGACGCGACATCACGAAAGTCGTGCGTGGCGATGCTGAGGGCGCCCGAGTCGCGGTGCGCAACGTGCGGCGTGATGTCCTTCAGGACGTGAAGGAAGCGCTCAAGGAGAAGATGATCTCTCAGGACGAGGAAAGAAAGTCGCAGGAGGAGATCCAGAAGCTCACGGACAAACATGTGGCCGAGATCGAGCAGGTGTTGGCCGCCAAAGAGAAGGAGATCATGCAGGTCTGACGCGCGTCGACCTGCATGCTTCACTCCAGTATCGAGGTGGCCCTGCCTGCCCACATCGCGATCGTCATGGATGGCAACGGCCGCTGGGCTGAGGCCCGAGGCGAGACGCGTGCCGCCGGTCATCGTGCGGGTATCGAGCCTGTGCGCCGCATCATCCGCGAGTGCACTCGCCTCGGTGTACAGGCGTTGACACTGTTCGCGTTTTCCAGCGAGAACTGGCGGCGCCCCGAGATCGAAGTGGCGGCGATCATGGGTCTTTTTATGGAAGCGCTTGATCGCGAGGTCGAGGAATTGCACGCCAACGGCGTGCGTCTGCGCGTCATCGGCAATCGCCAACGGCTCTCGGTGCGGCTGCAGCAGCGAATCGCCGAGGCCGAGGCGCTCACCGCGTCGAACGGCGGGCTGCGCTTGCAGATCGCCGTGAGCTACGGGGGGCGCTGGGACCTCGTGGAGGCGGCGCGACGGCTTGCGGTGCGCGCGGCGAGCGGTGCCTTGCAGCCGTCCGCGATCGACGAGGCAACCTTGGCTGCGGAGCTGCAATTGGCAGACGTGCCTGATCCGGATCTGTTCATCCGTACCGGTGGCGATCATCGGGTCAGCAACTTTTTGCTCTGGAACATCGCCTACGCCGAGCTCTTCTTCACCGATGTACTCTGGCCGCAGTTTGATGAGACGGTGCTCGCCGAGGCGATCGCTGATTTCACGAGCCGCGAACGCCGTTTCGGGCTGACCGGTCGGCAGCGCGGCACGGGCGCGGAGGCGGCCTCGTGAGCGACTCCTCGCCGACGGGTCTGCGGCAACGCCTGCCCACCGCTCTCGTGTTGTGCGCGGTGGTGTGCGGGGTGCTGTTCTGGTTACCCCCCATCGCGACGCTCGCACTCATCTTTGTGGCATTCCTCGTGGGCGCTTGGGAGTGGTCGGCTTTCTTCGCCCGCGACCGGCGCAGCCTCCGTGCGGCCTTCGTCGCGTTGGTCGGTCTCGGCATCATGGCGGCTTGGCAGGCGAGCGGGGCGCATGCGGATTTCGTCCTGCTGTTGGTCGCTGCCGTTGTGTGGTGGCTGGCATCACTCCTCTGGATCGTGCGCGGCCCCGGGCGGCTCGGTACCGTGTTCGTCGCGGTCGCCGGTTTGGCGGCGCTCGTCCCCGCCGCCGTGGCGCTAGGACGGTTGCGCTTGTTCGAGCCGCAGGGCGCATGGCTCGTACTGTTCTCGCTTGCCGTCATCATGGCGGCGGATGTCGGCGCGTATTTCGCCGGGCATCGATGGGGGCGGCGCAAGCTCGCGCCGCGCATCTCCCCCGGCAAGACCTGGGAGGGCGTGATCGGTGGGCTGGCGCTTTCTGCGCTTGTCGCTTGGGGTGGTGCCGTGCTGCTTGGGTGGCCGGCGTTCATCGTCATCCCGCTCGCGCTCGGCGCGGCTGCATTCTCGGTGGTCGGTGACCTCATGGAGAGTCTGCTCAAGCGGCACTCGGGTCTGAAGGACAGCGGGCAGATTTTGCCCGGCCATGGCGGCGTGCTCGACCGGATCGACAGCCTGACCGCCGGCGTACCGATGTTCGTGCTCGGACTGCTGCAGGTCGGCCTGCTCGGCGCGCAGTGGCCGTCATGAGCGGACCGATGGGCGTCGCGATCCTGGGTGCGACCGGCACCATCGGCGAGCACACGCTCGATGTGATCGCGCGCCATCCGGAGCGGTTCTGCGCCGTGGCACTCGGTGCGCGGCGTGATGTCGGCAAGCTGCTGGCCCAGTGCGAGCGGTTCCGCCCGGACTATGCCGCCTTGGCCGAACCACAGGCTGCGGCAGACTTGGAGCGGGCGCTGCGGCAGCGCGGCCTGCCGACCCGTGTGCTGGCAGGGCCGGGAGCGCTCGAACACATCGCGGCATTGCCGGAAGCTCCGGCCGTCATGGCTGGGATCGTCGGTGCGGCGGGTCTCGCCTCGACGCTCGCCGCCGCGCGGGCTGGTCAGCGGTTGATGATCGCCAACAAGGAATCGTTGGTGATGGCGGGACCGTTGTTGCTCGCGCAGGCGCGCGCCTCAGGTGCGATGCTGCTGCCGATCGACAGCGAGCACAACGCCATCTTCCAATGCTTGCCACCGGGGCTCGCCCCGGGCTGTGAGCCGCCGGGCGTGCGCCGCATCCTGCTCACCGCCTCGGGGGGGCCTTTCCTCGACTGGAGCGCCGAACAGCTCGCCACAGCGACGCCTGCGCAGGCTTGCAAGCATCCCAAGTGGGTGATGGGTCGCAAGATCTCGGTCGACTCCGCGACGCTCATGAACAAGGGGCTAGAGGTCATCGAGGCCCGGATCCTGTTCGGGCTTGCGGCCGACCGGATCGATGTCGTGGTCCATCGCCAGAGTCTCGTGCACTCGCTGGTCGAGTATGTCGATGGCTCTTTACTCGCCCAACTGGGCTCGCCTGACATGCGTACCCCGATCGCCTACGCGCTCGGTTGGCCGGAGCGCATCGACTCCGGTGTACAATCACTCGATCTCGCACAGGTGGGCTCGTTGCAGTTCGAGCCGCCGGATACCGTGCGCTTCCCCTGTCTCTCGCTGGCGCGCGAGGCCGCTCGGGTAGGCGGACTGGCGCCGGCGGTGTTGAACGCCGCCAACGAGGTCGCCGTCGCTGCATTTCTGGAGGGTCGTTTGAACTTTTGCGGGATCTCCCAGGTCATTGAAACGGTGGTCGGCGCAGGCCCGTCGGGTACGGCCACCGATCTCGACAGCGTCTTGGCGGCCGATGCCGTCGCGCGTGAGCGGGCGGTGCGCGAAGTGGCGCGCCTCGGGCGTACAGGAGCGACGGGATGACTCTTCTCTGGTCGGTGCTCGGGTTCGTGGTAGCGGTCAGCCTGCTGGTCGCGGTGCACGAATACGGTCATTTCTGGGCCGCCCGCAAGCTCGGATTCAAGGTCCTGCGTTTCTCGGTGGGGTTTGGTCCGACTTTGTGGCGTCGCGTCGCAGGCGCCGACCGCACCGAGTATGTCCTGGCGGCGCTGCCGCTCGGCGGCTACGTCAAGCTGCTCGACGAACGCGAGGGGCCGGTGGATGCCGCCGAAGTTTCGCGTGCGTTCACTCGCCGGCCCCCTTGGCAGCGCATCCTGGTGCTGCTCGCAGGTCCGGGTTTCAATTTCGCTTTCGCTATCCTGTTGCTCTGGGGGATGCTCTGGATCGTCGGCTCTCCCGATGTACGGGCGGTGGTCGGCGGCGTCGCAGCGGGTTCACCTGCCGCGCGGGCGGGCCTTCGGGCGGACGATGAGATCATCCGGTTGGACAATGCGCTGGTGCAGGGACGGGGCGATGTCGTGCTCGGCCTCATCGACGCCATGTCGGGCGATGGCGTCACGCGTCTCGCGGTGCGTTCGGCGAGCGGTGCGGAGCGTGAGCTCGAACTGCGTGTCGACGACCCGGCCGAACGCCGGGCGCTGACGGAACCCTCGGCGCTGATGCGCGGCGTGGGCTTGCGTTTCTGGTCGCAGCCGGTCCCGGCACGGATCGGGCGGGTGTTGCCCGCCGGACCCGCCGAGCAAGCCGGATTGCAAGTGGGCGATCTCATTACCGCCATCGACGGCGAACCCGTCGGAGATTTCGTGGCGATGGGCGAGGCCCTGGCGGCCCGTCCGAACCGCGAAGTCGCCATCCGCTACGAGCGTGGCGGCGTGCTCGCCACCACGACGGTGCGCACCTCGGCGGACCTGGTCGACGGCCGCGAGGTGGGACGGATCCGTATCGAGACCCTGCCATCGGCGCCGTTGCCGGATGCCATGATCGTGCATCGCCGTTTCGGACCGGTGCAGGCGCTCGGCGAGTCCCTGCAGCGCGCCTGGGACATGACGGTCCTGCAGGCCAAGATGTTCGCGCGGATGATCATCGGGCAGGTCTCGCTCAAGAATTTGTCCGGGCCCATTACGATCGCCGAGTACGCCGGTGACTCCGCGCGCAGCGGCCTTACCGGGTTCGTCGGCTTTCTCGTGCTCATTTCATTGAGTCTCGGGTTCCTGAACCTGCTGCCGATCCCGATGCTCGATGGCGGCCAGATCGTCTACCAGAGCATCGAATGGATCAAAGGCTCCCCCTTGTCCGAGCGCGTCCAGGCCGCAGGGCAGAGCGTGGGCATCGCGCTGCTTTGCCTTTTGATGGGGGTCGCGCTGTTCAACGATCTTGCGAGGCAGTTCGGATGACCTTCCGCCGCATCCGGGCGATGCTCGGTTCTAGTCTGCTCGCGCTGGTCGCTGTGCTCGGAGTTCTGCCCCTGGCCACGCCGGTCGCGGCGCAAACCCCGCCCGGCGCCGATGCGTTCCGGGTCGAAAACATCCGTGTCGAGGGTCTGCAGCGTGTCTCCGAGGGCACGGTGTACAACTATCTTCCCGTCAACATCGGCGACCGCCTGACCCCGCAACGCACCCGCGAAGCGATCCGCGCCTTGTACGACACCGGCTTCTTCCGCGATGTCGAACTGCGCCGGGATGGGGGTACGCTGGTGGTCGCTGTGCTCGAGCGTCCGACCATCGACAGCTTCGAGATCAAGGGCAACAAAGACATCAAGACCGAGGATCTCAGCAAGAGCCTGCGTAACGTCGGTCTCGCGAACGGCAAGAACTTCGATCGCTCCGTGCTGGATGAGGTCAAGCAGTACCTCACCGACCAGTACTTCAGCCGAGGCAAGTACGCCGTGCGGGTCGATACCCGTGTCGATGAACTGCCGGACAACCGTGTGCGCGTCAACATCGACATCAAGGAAGGCAAGCGCGCGAAGATCCGCCAGATCAATGTGGTCGGCAACGAGACGTTCACTGAGGACGAGGTCCTCGAGGACTTCGAGCTCAAGACGCCGAACTGGCTCTCTTGGTACCGCCAGGACGACCGCTATTCGCGCGAGTCCCTGCAGGGAGACCTAGAGAAACTGCGCTCGTATTACATGGATCGCGGTTACGCCAACTTCGACATCGACTCGACGCAGGTGGCGATAGCGCCTGAGAAGGACGATATCTTCGTCACGGCGAACATCACCGAGGGCGATGTCTTCAAGATCAGCGAGGTCAAGCTTGCGGGCACCTTCGTCGTGCCGGAGACAGAGCTGCGGAACTATCTGCTGGTCAAGCCGGGCGACACTTTCTCGAAGAAGCAGATCACGACCACCCAAGAATTCATCCAGAACCGGCTCGGCCTCGAGGGCTACGCGTTCGCCAAGGTCGACCCGGTGCCGACCCCGGACCCCAAGACCGGCGAGGTCGCGCTCACCTTCTTCGTCGATCCGGGTAACCGCGTGTATGTCCGGCAGATCCTCTTCAACGGCGTCACCAAGATCAACGACGACGTGCTGCGTCGCGAGATGCGCCAACTAGAGGGCGCTTGGCTGTCTAACGTGTTGCTCGAACGCTCCAAGCAGCGTCTGCAGCGATTGCCGTTCATCGAGAAGGTTGAGTCCGAGACCAAGCCGGTGCCGGGCTCTGCGGATCTCGTCGATGTCGAGTTCGAGATCAAGGAAGGACCGTCCGCCCAGCTCGGCGGCGGAATCGGCTATTCCGAGTCGCAATCCTTCATCCTCAACGGCAACTACGCCGACAGCAACTTCCTCGGCTCTGGCGAGCGCATCTCGCTCGACCTGAACTCTGGCCGTTATTCGAAGGTCTACGGTTTCTCGCACACCGACCCGTACACCAACATCGATGGCATTGCGCGCACGATGTCTTTCACATACCGAGATGTCACGCAGTTCGTGTCCGCATCATCCGATTTCTCCTCGGAATCCTTGGCGCTCGGCATCGACTACGGCTATCCGATCTCGGAGTTCCAGGCGCTGCGGCTCGGCTTCTCGGCGCAGCGATCCTCGCTCATCACCGGCGACGGCAGTGCGGAGCAGGCGCGCGAGTGGGTACGCAACAACGGCGATTACCGGCAGCAGATCATCCCGGAGCAGGACTACGGCAACGGCTTCGTCGTTCCCGGTACCGCGCTCGACACCACCCAGTTCGATACCTACGAGCTCGTTCTTGGCTGGAGCTACGATTCACGCAATCGTGCCTTGTTCGCCGATCGCGGCATGCGTCACACGCTCTCGCTCAGCTATGCGCTGCCGTTCAGCGATGTGGAGTATTACTCCGCCAATTACGATTACCTGCAGTTCGTGCCGCTCATCGGTCGTTGGACATTGGCGCTGGCGGCCGAGCTCGGGTTCGCCATGGACATCGGCCCCACCACGGCATCGCCGCCTTACCGAAATTTCTTTGCGGGAGGCCCGGACACCGTGCGTGGCTATCGTGAAAGCCGCCTCGGCCCGAAGGACAGCTTCGGCAATCCCTTCGGCGGCAACCTGAAAGTGGCGGCGCGGGCTGAAATCATCATCCCGACCCCCGAGAAGTGGGCGACCTCGGCCCGTGCCAGCCTGTTCTACGACATCGGTAACGTGTTCTCCACGGGCAACCGCTACGTGTTCACCGGCGTGGACGGGGTCACCCCGGTCGATTACCGGTTCAAGTATGATAAATTGAAGCAGTCCACGGGTGTTGCGGTGCAGTGGCTCGCGCCTCTTGGTGTGTTCCGTTTCAGTTATGCGTTCCCGTTGAACACCTTTAGAGGGGACAACGTGTTGTTCCAGGACGAAGAGGAAAGATTCCAATTCACCATCGGCCAGGCGTTCTGAGCCGATCTCCACGGAAGAGGCTCCAAGCAAGATGCGCGCGTTCCAAATCAAGTTCCTGTTGCCAGCGTTTGCGGTCATCGGTCTGTTCGCCGGTGTCCCCGCCCATGCCGAGGCCAAGATCGGTGTGCTCGACTTTGGCCGTCTCCTCGAGGAGAGCCCCCAAGGCAAGGTACTGCTCGAGTCGCTCGGCAACGAAGCGGCTGCCAAGCGTCGTGATCTGCAGGGTGCGGCGACGTCGCTGCAGACCAAGCGCGACAAGCTCGCGAAAGATCGTGCCACGATGTCGCCCGACCAGATCACGCGGGCGGAACGCGAGCTGCGCGATGGTGAGCGCGATCTCGCTCGGCGGCAGGCTGAGGCGCAGGATCAGCTCAACGATCGTCGCAACGAGGAGATGGGTAAGTTACAGCGCGACCTGATCACCGAGGTCCGAACCTTTTCCAAGGCGCAGAATTACGATGTCGTGATCACTGAAGGCGTGATCTACGCCACGCAGGCCATGGACATGACGCCGGCGCTGCTTCAGTTCCTGCAGTCGCGACCGGCGGCGGCCAAGCCGGCCGGGCGCTGATCTCGCGCCCGTCGGACGGACCTGACTCGCCGGCCGCGCAGACGATGGCGCAGGTCACTCTCGGGGAGCTGGCGGTCCGATTTGGGCTCGCCTTGCGCGGCGACCCCGCCAGAGTGGTCGAAAGTGTCGGGACGCTCGATTCGGCAGGCGAGCGGCAGGTGGCGTTCCTCGCCGACCCCCGACTCGCCGATCGGCTCGCGCGTTGTCGTGCGGGCGCTGTGGTCCTACATCCGGCCGCGCAAAACGCCAGCCCGGTCGATTGTCTCTTGTCGGACAACCCGCACGCTGCTTTCGCCCGCATTGCCGCGGTCCTGCATCCGTTGCCGACCGCACCGCCCGGCGTGCATCCCACTGCCGTGGTCGCCGCGGACGCCCTCATCCATCCCGAGGCGCATATCGGACCGCTCAGCGTCATCGGTGCGCGCGTACGCATCGGCGCGCGTGCCGTGGTTGGTGCGGGCTGCGTGGTCGATGAAGACGCTGATCTCGCAGAGGATGTCCGGTTGGTGGCGCGGGTGACCGTGCTCGCGCGGGTCACGATCGGCGCCCGCAGCATCCTGCATCCGGGTTCGGTCGTCGGCTCGGAGGGCTTCGGCTACGCGCCAGAAGGTCCGGTTTGGGTGCATGTCCCGCAGGTCGGCACGGTGCGTATCGGTCAAGACGTCGAGATCGGCGCCAACACCACCATCGATCGAGGTGCGTTGACCGACACGGTGATCGGTGACGGGGTGAAGATCGACAACCTGGTGCAGATCGGTCACAACTGCACCGTCGGTGACCATACGGCGATTGCCGGCTGTGCGGGCCTTGCGGGCAGTACCCATGTCGGTGCCCGCTGCCGCGTGGGCGGCGGCGTCGGTCTCGCGGGCCACCTCACACTCTGCGACGATGTGACGGTCACCGGCTACAGCTTCGTGACCTCCGACATCCGTGAGCCGGGTGTTTATTCAGGGGCCATCCCCGCTGCCGCTGCCGCTGATTGGCGGCGGGTGGTCGGACGGCTCAAGCGGCTCGATGGTCTGGCGCGCCGCGTCGCGGATCTCGAGCGCGGTGCCAGCGCCGGAGCCAGCGCCGGAGCCGGCGCCGGCGAATGACTTCGATCTTGATCTCCCAAGGAGCCTGCGTGAACGATCCCATCACCCTCGACATCACCGCGATCCTGCGGCAGCTGCCGCATCGTTACCCCTTCCTGTTGGTCGATCGTGTGCTTGAGTGTCATAAAGGCAAGAGCATCCGCGCGCTCAAAAATGTGACCTACAACGAACCGTTCTTCCCGGGGCATTTCCCGTGCCGGCCGGTGATGCCCGGCGTGCTCATCATCGAAGCCTTGGCGCAGACCGCGGGGATCCTCGCGTTTGTCACGGCCGGCGTCTTCCCGGATGACAACACGCGCTTCTATTTTGTCGGTATCGACGAGGCGCGTTTCCGCCGCCCGGTGGAGCCTGGCGACCAGCTGATCCTGACGGCGACCCTGCAGCGGCAGATGCGCGGCATCTGGAAGTTCAGCGCGGTCGCGCGGGTGGGCGACGCCGAGGTCGCCTCGGCCTCGCTCATGGTGGCACCGGAGACTGGCAAGGCGGCGCCATGAGCATCGATCCACGCGCGGTGGTGGCGGAGGGCGCGAAGCTCGCGCCCGATGTGCAGGTCGGTGCCTTCGCGGTGATCGGGCCCGATGTGGAGCTTGGGCCAGGCTGCATCATCGGTCCGCATGCCGTGGTCACGGGTTGGACTCGGCTCGGTGCACGCAATCGCGTGTTCCAGTTCGCCTCGATCGGCGATGCGCCGCAAGACAAAAAATACGCTGGCGAGTCGACGCGGCTGGAGGTCGGCGACGGCAACGTGTTCCGCGAGTACGTCACCGTCAACCGCGGCACCACCCACGACAAGGGTGTGACGCAGATCGGTCACGACAACCTCTTCATGGCCTCTTCGCATGTGGCGCACGACTGCGTGATCGGTGATCACTGCGTGTTCGCCAATCTCGCGACGCTGGCGGGGCATGTCGAGATCGGGGACCACGTGGTCCTCGCGGGTTTCACGGGCGTGCACCAGTTCTGCAAGATCGGCTCGCATGCCTTCATCGGCAACAACACCGCCGTCACCCGCGATGTGCCGCCGTACATCATGGCGGTCGGGTATCCGGCTGAGCCGCATTCCATCAACGGCACCGGATTGTTGCGTCGCGGTTTCAGCGCCGACCAGGTGCGTAACATCAAGCAGGCCTTCCGCATGCTCTATCGCTTGGAGCTGACGCTCGATGATGCGCTCGTGCGCCTGCGCGAGGCGGCGACGACGCAGCCCGAGATCCAACCGATGATCGACTTCATCGGCCGTTCGACCCGCAGCATCATCCGGTAGGCGAGCGCAGCATGGCCGCGACTGTCCCGCCGGCCGATCCTGCTGCGAGGTCTGCGCCCGTGATCGCCCTGGTGGCGGGTGAGGCCTCGGGAGACAGCCTCGGTGCCGCATTGATCGAGGTGCTGCGTGCGCGATTGCCGGGCGTGCGCATCGTGGGCGTTGCAGGACCGCGCATGCAGGCCGCGGGCTGCGAAGCGCTGGCCGACGCCGAGGAACTCGCAGTCATGGGGCTCACCGAGGTGCTTCGGCATCTGCCACGGCTCCTGAAGTTACGTCGTCGATTGGTCGCGCAGTTGACGCAGTTGCGTCCCGATGTGTTCGTCGGCATCGATGCACCGGAGTTCAACCTCGGGCTCGCTGCGCGCATGCAGGCGCGGGGGATGCGTACGGTCCAATATGTCAGCCCACAAGTCTGGGCTTGGCGGCAGGGCAGGGTGCGCGGCATCGGCGAGGCCTGTGACCGTATCCTTTGCCTGCTGCCGTTCGAGCCGGCTTTCTACGAACGGCACGGCATCGCGGCGCGGTTTGTCGGTCATCCGCTCGCGGATCAGTTCCCGATGCGCCCGGATCGCGATGCGGCGCGGGCGGCGCTCGGGCTGGGTATCACCGACACGGTGGTCGCAGTGCTGCCGGGCAGCCGCATGGGCGAGGTGTCGCGGCTCGCTGAGCCGTTCGCCGGCGCGGCCGGGTGGTTGGCTGCGCGCCGGCCGGGTCTGCGGTTCGTGGCGCCGCTGGTGAATGCCGCAGTGCGCACCCGCTTCGAGTCGGCCTGGGCGAGCGAGGCGCCCGGTGTCCCCCTGTATGGCGTGGAGGGTCGCTCGCGTGAGGTCTTGGCCGCGGCGGATGTGGTGCTGGTCGCCTCCGGCACGGCAACGCTCGAGACGCTGCTCAGCAAGCGGCCGATGGTGGTCGCCTACCGATTGGGTGCCGTCACCGCTTTCCTGCTGCAGCGGCTCGGCCTCGTGAAGGTCCAGCATTTCTCACAGCCCAACTTGTTGTCGGGTCGGGAGGTGGTCCCCGAGTTCTTCCAGGCCGCCGCGACCCCTGCGGCGCTCGGTGCTGCGCTGCTCGATTGGCTCGATTCCCCGGACCGGCTGCCACCCTTGCAAGCGGCCTTCGATGAGATCCACGAACGGCTGCGTTGCGGTGGCGCGGAGCTCGCCGCCGATGCGGTGATCGAACTGCTGGCGCGATGAGCGGTGTACTGACGACCGGGGTCGATGAGGCCGGGCGCGGCCCGCTCGCGGGGCCGGTGGTCGCCGCGGCCGTGATCCTCGACCCGACACGTCCCGTGGTGGGGCTCGCCGACTCCAAAGCGCTGACGCCCGCGGTACGCCGTGAACTGGCGGCGGCGCTTCGCTCGCGTGCACTCAGTTGGTCCATCGGCCTCGCGAGCCCGGCGGAGATCGACGCCCTCAATATTTTGCAGGCCACTTTGCTGGCGATGCGACGGGCAGTGGCTGGGCTTGCGCTCGCGCCTGGCCATGTCGAAGTCGACGGTAATCGGCTGCCCCGCTTGGAGGGTCTGCCGGGGGTCGTCTCGGCTGAGGCGGTGGTCCGGGGTGACGCCAGCCGAGCGGCCATCAGCGCCGCCTCCATCCTCGCCAAGACGGTCCGCGATACGCTTATGGAACATATGGATACGCGATTTCCTGCATATGGTTTCGCGATCCATAAGGGCTATCCCACCGCCTTGCATCTCGCGGCGTTGCGGGCGCACGGCCCCTCACCCGTGCACCGCATGAGCTTCAGGCCGGTAAGATTCCATTCGTCATGACCGGATTCGTCCACCTTCGCCTCCACACCGAGTACTCGCTGGTCGACAGCGTGGTGCGTATCCCGGAGCTTGCGGCGGCCGTGGTCGCCGCGGGGATGCCGGCGGTCGCCATCACCGACCAGAACAACCTCTTCGCGATGGTGAAGTTCTACCGCGAGGCAATGTCCCAGGGCTTGAAACCGATCATCGGTGTCGACCTGCTGGTCGCCGAGCGCGGTGAGCGGGCGGTGCCGACGCGGATCGCCTTGCTGTGCCTTGATGAGACGGGCTACCTGAACCTCAACCGGCTCGTGTCGCGGGCCTATCTCGAGGGCCAGCAGCGCGGGGTGCCGCAGATCGATCGGGCCTGGTTAAGCACGGCGAGCCTGGCAGGTCTGGTCGCGTTGTCCTGCGGTGCGGAGGGTGATGTGGGGCGGGCGTTGGCGGCGGGCCGTGGCCCGGAGGCGGCGCGTCACCTCGCGGCGTGGCGGGAACTCTTGGGTGATCGCTTCTATCTCGAAGTCGCCCGGGTCGGCCGCGAGGGCGAAGAGTCGTTGGTGGCGGCGACCGCCGCGTTGGCGGCCGCGGAAGGGGTGGCCTTGGTCGCGACCAACGATGTGCGCTTCCTCGCAGTGGAGGACTTCGAGGCCCACGAGGCCCGGGTCTGCATCCACGACGGCGCGCAGCTCACCGATGCATCGCGCCCGCGGCGCTACACCCCGCAGCAATACCTGCGCACGCCGGCGGAGATGGCGGAGCTGTTCGCCGATCTGCCCGAGGCGATCGCCAACAGCGTGCAGATCGCGCGGCGTTGCAGCCTGCCGCTGAAGCTCGGCGAAAGCCGCCTACCGGCTTTCCCCGTGCCCGATGGGCGCAGTGCCGAGGATTTCCTGCGGGCTGAGGCGGCCAGCGGCCTGACGGTGCGTTTCCTGCGTCTGTCGGCGGGCATCGACCGTGCTGCGTACGAAGCGCGCCTCGCTACCGAGCTCGAGGTCATCTGCAACATGGGCTTCGCCGGCTACTTCCTCATCGTCGCCGACTTCATCCGCTGGGCCCGCGCCAACGGCGTGCCGGTCGGACCCGGGCGCGGTTCGGGTGCGGGATCTTTGGTCGCCTACTCGCTCGGTATCACCGACATCGACCCGTTGCAGTACGACCTGCTGTTCGAGCGATTCCTCAATCCCGAACGCGTCTCGATGCCGGACTTCGACATCGACTTCTGCATGGACGGCCGCGATCGCGTGATCGACTATGTCGCGGACAAATACGGGCGCCACCGCGTCTCGCAGATCATCACCTACGGCACCATGGCGGCGAAGGCGGTGGTGCGCGACACGGGGCGCGTGCTCGGCCACGGCTATGGGTGGGTGGACCGTATCGCCAAACTCGTTCCCTTCGAGCTCGACATCACCCTCGATGCTGCGCTCGAAAAGGAGCCGGAGCTGCGCAAGTTGCGCGACTCCGACGAGGAGGTGCGCGCGTTGCTCGATCTCGCCCGATCGCTCGAGGGGTTGACGCGCAACGCCGGCAAGCACGCCGGCGGCGTCGTGATTGCGCCGTCGATGCTCGAAGACTTCGCGCCGCTCTACTGCGAAGCGGGTGGCGGCTCGGTGGTGACGCAGTTCGACAAGGACGACGTCGAGGCCGCGGGCCTCGTCAAGTTCGACTTCCTCGGCCTTCGCACGCTGACCGTGATCGACCACGCCGTGCGCACCATCAACGCCGCACGGGTCGCGGCGGGCGAGGTTGGTCCGCCGCTCGACATGGCGGATCTGCCGATGGACGACGCAGCGACCTTCGCCTTGCTCAAAGCCTGCGAGACGACCGCGGTGTTCCAGCTCGAGTCGCGCGGCATGAAGGATCTGGTGCGACGCTTGCAGCCCGATCGCTTCGAGGACATCGTCGCGTTGGTTGCGTTGTTCCGACCCGGGCCGCTGCAGTCGGGCATGGTCGATGACTTCATCACCCGCAAGCACGGCCGTAGCCAAGGACCGATCGACTACCTGCACCCGAGCCTCGAGACCGTGCTGAAGCCCACCTACGGCGTGATCCTATATCAGGAACAGGTCATGCAGATCGCACAGGTGCTCGCCGGCTATACGCTCGGCGGAGCCGACCTGCTGCGCCGCGCCATGGGCAAGAAGAAGGCCGAGGAGATGGCCAAGCAGCGCAGCGTGTTTGTCGATGGTGCCAAAGACCGTGGCGTGCCTGAGTCTCAGGCGGCGCATATCTTCGACCTGATGGAGAAGTTCGCGGGCTACGGCTTCAACAAATCGCACTCGGCCGCCTACGCCCTGCTCGCCTACCAGACCGCTTGGCTGAAGGCCCACCATCCAGAGGCTTATATGGCGGCCGTGCTGTCGGCGGATATGGCGCACACCGACAAGATCGTCACCCTCAAAGATGAATGCGACCGTATGGGGCTCGAGGTGCTGGCGCCCGATGTCAACACCTCGGCGTGGGCGTTCGTGTCCGCCGGCGCCAGGCGCGTGCGCTATGGGCTCGGCGCCATCAAGGGTATGGGCGAGGGCGCTGCGGAGAACATCGTCGCACAGCGTGGTGCGGGCGGTCCGTTCAGATCGATCGACGATCTTTGCCGGCGGGTCGATCTGAGCCGCGTTAACCGTCGCGTACTCGAGGCGCTCATCCGTTCCGGCAGCCTCGATGGTCTCGGCGTGAACCGTGCGACGCTCATGGCGCGGCTACCCGCAGCGTTGCAGCTCGGTGAACAGACCACCCGGGCGGTTCAGACCGGTCAAGACGACCTGTTTGGGCTCGGCGCCCCTGCGGTTGGCGGTCCGGCACTGCGCGGCGCGGCATCGGACGCTGCGCCCATCGACGGCATCGAGATCGGATCGCCGCCAGCGCTGCCGGAATGGAGCGAGACCCTGCGTCTCGCGGGGGAACGGGAGACGCTCGGCTTGTACCTCACCGGCCACCCGATCAGCCGCTACGAGCGCGACCTCGCGCGCTTTGTCAGCGGTCGCATCGCTGATCTCGTCAGCGATCGGCCGGCGACCGGTTCGCCCGAACGCGGTTATTTCGGTGGTCGCACCGTATCGGTGGCGGGCTATGTCCACGAGGTCCGCAAGCGCGGCAACCGCACCTCCATGGTCATCGACGATCGTACCGGTCGCATCGAGGTCACGCTGTTCGACGAGGTCATGCAGCGGCACCGCGAACTCATCATCAAAGATGCGTTGGTGCTGGTCGAGGGTCAGCTGCGTTTCGACGAGACGGGCGATGCCTGGCGGTTGTCCGCCCGCCGCATCTCCGAGCTCGACCGCGCCCGCGAGCAGCAGGCGCAACGCATTGTGCTGCTTTGGCCGCGTGCACCAGGTGTCGACCACCGTCTGTTGCTACAGCGGCTTGCTGAGGTCTTGGGGCCGCATCGGCCAGGTCCGTGCGCCGTGGGCGTGCGTTACTCCGGCGAGCAGGCGGGCGTGTCGCTCGAGCTCGGCGACGAGTGGCGGGTCCGCGCGAACCCGGTGCTGCTCGAAGCGCTGGAGCAGTTGGTGGGTGCCGAAGGGTTACGGGTGGCCTACGGACCGCCGACCGGTACCGCAGGTGCGGCCTACGGTGTAATCTGAATCTATGGGTATCAACTTCCTCGACTTCGAGCAGCCGATCGCCGAGCTGGAGGCGAAGATCGAGGAGCTGCGGCATGTGACGACCAGCGGCGGCGTCGACGTCAACCTGCAGGAAGAGATCGGCCGTCTGCAAGCGAAGAGTGACCGGCTGACGCGCAGCATCTTCGGCAAGCTCTCGCCTTGGCAGATCACGCAGCTCGCGCGGCATCCGCAGCGGCCCTACACCCTCGATCATCTGTCGCGGGCGTTCACAGAATTTGAAGAGCTGCACGGTGATCGGATGTTCGCGGATGATCAGGCGCTGGTGGGCGGACTCGCGCGGCTCGGCGGTCGGCCGGTGATGGTCGTCGGGCACCAGAAGGGCCGCGACACCAAAGAGCGGGTGCGACGCAACTACGGCATGCCCAAGCCCGAGGGCTATCGCAAGGCGCTGCGTCTGATGCGCCTTGCCGAGCGTTTCGGGCTGCCGCTCATCACCTTTATCGACACGCCGGGCGCTTACCCCGGGCTCGAGTCCGAGGAGCGGGGGCAGAGCGAGGCCATCGCCCGCAACCTCTTTGTGATGGCTCGGTTACGGGTGCCGATCGTCAGCGCGGTGATCGGCGAGGGTGGCTCGGGCGGTGCGCTCGCGATCGGGGTGTGCGATCGCTTGTTGATGCTGCAATACAGCACCTATTCCGTCATCTCGCCCGAAGGTTGTGCGAGCATCCTTTGGAAGAGCGCCGACAAGAAAGAGGCCGCCGCCGAGGCCATGGGGCTCACGGCTGACCGGCTGCAACGGCTCGGTCTCATCGATGAGCTCATCCTTGAACCGCTCGGTGGCGCCCATCGTGATGTCGAGACAACCAGTGCCGCGCTCGGTGCCGCCCTTGAGCGGCATGTCGCGGCGCTCGCGGCCAAGCCCATCGACCAGCTTTTGGCCGAGCGCCAACAGCGCATCGCGGGCTTCGGTGCCTACACCGAGGTCGCCGGCTGAACCGCCGGTCTGCGGGCGCGATCGCGCCCACCACCACCGATCCTTGGGTTGCAGCGCTCATGCAGCGACTGGACGGGTTGTTGCAAGCGATCCCGGTGAGCCGCTTGTGCGTGGCGTTGAGCGGGGGGCC
>CAMAQZ010000046.1 GCA_945860725.1 Klebsiella pneumoniae
ATCAGCAGCTTGATGCCGATGTAGAGCAGTAGCAGGCCGCCGATGATCTTCAGGAAAGGGATCTTCAAGAGCTGCAGCGCGAAGAAGATCAGCACCACGCGCAACGCCACGGCGCCGAACATTCCCCAGAAGATGGCTTTTTTACGCTGCGCGTCGGGCAGGCGGCGTGAGGCGAGGGCGATGACGACCGCGTTGTCGCCCCCCAGCAGGATGTCGATCATGATGATCTGACCGAGCGCGACCCAGAAATCAGGTGATGATATTTCCATACGCCATTATACCTTGGCCTGCGGTATCTTGAAGCGATACGGGCTCGGTGGGGCGCCGGGAGGACGGTGGATGCAGAGCAAGGGTATGTCGCAGCTCGCCTCGACGATCGGGCCGGTGCTGTGGGTGGCGACCCGGCACACTGACCCGTCCGCGTGATAAAATACCGCTACGCCACTTGATCAACAGCCGCGGCGTGAAAGGCTCACGATGACTTTTCCGGGTTTCCTCGACCGACGCGTGTCGGTCGCCCCGATGATGGATTGGACCGACCGGCACTGCCGCTATTTCCTGCGTGGCTTCGCACCGGACCTGCTCCTCTACACGGAGATGGTCACCGCGTCTGCGATCTTGCGTGGCGAGCGGGACCGGTTGCTCGAGTTCTCCTCGGAAGAACACCCCGTCGCGCTGCAGTTGGGCGGCTGCGAACCGGATTACCTCGCCGCCGCTGCGCGCTACGGCGCGGAGTGGGGCTACGACGAGATCAACCTCAACTGCGGCTGTCCCTCCGACAAGGTTCAAAAAGGCGCGTTCGGTGCATGCCTCATGAACGAGCCGTCGCTGGTGGCGGACTGTGTCGCGGCGATGCGCGAGGTCGTCGACATCCCGGTGACCGTGAAGATGCGCATCGGCACGCTGCGCTCGGGGCAGCCGGATCTCGCCCTCGCCATGCAGCGTTTCGACGAGGCGGACTACGACCGCCTGGCCGATTTTCTGGTGGCGATCCGGGCCGTGGGCGTTGACTGCGCCATCGTGCATGCGCGCCGCGCGGTGCTCGGCAACTGGTCGCCGGCCGACAACCGCGAGATCCCGCCGCTGCGCTATGACATCGTGCGGCGGCTCAAAGAAGATTTCCCCGATCTGCCGGTGGTGCTCAACGGTGGGCTGCACACCGCGGCGCTGTCCGTCGAGGCGCTCGAGTGGGCGGATGGGGTCATGATCGGTCGCGAGGCCTACCACCGACCGATGGTGCTGGGCGAGATCTTCGAGGCCATCGAGCCGGACTACCGTACGCCCTCGATCGCAGCGCAGCTCGAGCGCATGGCCGTGTATGCGGAGCGCGAGATGTCGCGGGGTGAGCGGCTTCCGGCGATCACGCGCCATCTGCTCGGGCTCGTGAGCCATACCCCCGGTGCGCGTGAGTACCGGCGGATGCTCTCCGAGGGCGCGCGTGAGCGCGATGCGGGGCCGGAGCTGATCCGGCGCGCCGCGGAACTCGCCTACAACGAGGCGGCCTGAGCGGCGACCGCGCTCAGCGCGTAGCGGCGTCCGTCGGCAACCGCTCCACCGGGCCGTCCGCCATCGCAGCCAGATAGATCGCCACCGCGAACACCGCGACGGACTGCCGCAGGTGCGCGGGGTCCACTTGGTCGAGCGTGTCGTTCACGGTGTGGTGGATGTCGAAGTAGGTGGTCGCATCGAGCGCCGGCGCCAGCACCGGCACACCGCGGCGACGCAGCGGGCCGAGATCGGCGCCGCCGTTCGAGGTGTTGTCGCCGAGCTCTACGCCCAAACCCTTGACGACGCTGTGGATGCCTTCGATGAGCGGCCAGTGCGCGGGCGGCACGCGCCCACCGATCTTCCAGACCGGGCCGTCACCGAGATCCGCTTCCATGGCGAAGGCGTGCTTGCCGACCGACTCGTCGCCTTCGTCCGCCGGATAACGCGCAGCGCCCGAGAGCCCGAATTCTTCGTTGGCGAACGCGACCACGCGGATGCTGCGGCGGGGCCGTGGCGTCATCTGAGCGGCGAGGCGCGCCGCGGCGATCGCGATGGCGACGCCCACGCCGTCGTCCTGCACGCCCATGCCGAGATCCCAAGTGTCGAGGTGACCGCCGACCAGCACGATCTCCTCGGCGAGGTCGGTGCCACGCAGGTCGCCGATCACATTGGCGGAGCGGACCTGCGGCAGATCGCGTGCCGTGACCCGCATGCGCAGGCTGACCTCACGACCGCTCGCGAACTGGCGCTCGAGCAGGTCGGCGTCGGGGTTGGATACAGCGAGCGCCGGGATGCGCGGCGCGGCGATGTTGTAGGAGAGGGTGCCGGTGTGCGCGATGCGGTCGGTGCTGGTACCGATGGAGCGCAAGACGATGCCGACGGCGCCCAATGCAGCCGCGGCACTCGGCCCTTCGGTGCGCGAGCGCACAGCCTTGCCGTAGCCGCTGCCATCGCGGGTGCGTTCGGTGCGGCCCGCGAAGAACACGATCTTGCCTTGGACGGCGCCGGTGGGCAGCGCCTGCAGCGCGGCGAGGTCTTTGACCATCACGACCGGCGCGATGAGGCCCTCATCGGCGGTGCCGATGCTGCCGCCGATCGCGACGGTGACCATCGGCTGCGGGTAGGGCGCGAGCACCTCGGCGCTCGCCTCGCCGCGCACCCAGCGCGGGACGATCACTTCGGGCGTACGCACTGCGGTGAAGCCGAGTTCCACGAGCTTGCGGCGCGTCCATTCGACCCCGGCGAGATCGCCCGGAGTGCCTGCGAACCGCGGCCCGACCTCGGTGGTGAGCGCGGTGAGGAGCTGCAGCGCCTCGTCGCTCGCGAGCGCTTGCTCGCGCAGTTGTGCGGCGCTCTTGAGCGCGGCCTTCGTAGGTCTGACCTCGACGCTGCGTGACACGGTCTCGCCCGTTGCGGAACCCGCAAGGGTGGCGGTCGCGAACAACAGCCCGACGAGCGTCGCGACCGCCGCGCGCGTGATCTGTGGCGGCGGGATCTTCATCCGAGACGGGCGCGCAATGCTTGGGCCTGCGCGCGCAGCGCGGCGGGCGTACGGGTGCCGTACTCGTCCAGATACTGCTCGATGTCGGCCGCTTCGGTGCGCCACTCCTCGGCTTGCACCGACAGCAGCTGCGCGAGCACGCCCGGCGCGAGATCGAGACCCGCGAGGTTGAGGTCCTCCTCGCGCGGCAGGTTGCCGATGGCGGTCTCTTGTGCGCCGGCTTTGCCGCTGCAGCGATCGATGATCCACTCGAGCACGCGCAGGTTGTCGCCGAAGCCCGGCCAAAGAAACTTGCCGTCGGCATCGCGACGGAACCAGTTCACATGGTAGATCTTGGGCGGGTGCTTGAGCTGCGCGCCCACGGCGAGCCAGTGCGCCCAGTAGTCGCCGTAGTTGTAGCCGGCGAAGGGTTTCATGGCCATCGGGTCGCGGCGCAGCACGCCGGCCTGACCGATGGCGGCGGCGGTGGTCTCGGAGGCGACCGAAGCGCCGACCAGCACACCATGGCTCCAGTCACGCGCTTCGTACACGAGCGGCGCGACGCCACGGCGACGGCCGCCGAAGATGATCGCGGAGATCGGCACGCCGCGCGGGCTGTCGGCCTCTGGCGCGTAGCTCGGGTTGCGCTTGGCCGACACGGTGAAGCGCGAGTTGGGCTGCGCCGCAGGGCCGTTGGCCGGGTCGTAGGGGCGACCTTGCCAGTCGGTTACCGGCGTACCGGTGTCGAGGCCTTCCCACCAGGGCTGGTGGTCGGCGGTGAGGCCGACATTGGTGAACAGCGTGTCGCGCTGGATCATCTCGAAGGCGTTACGGTTGGTTTTTCGGTTGGTGCCTGGCACCACGCCGAAGTAACCGGCCTCGGGGTTGATCGCGTACAGACGGCCATCCGGGCCGGGGTGCAGCCAGGCGATGTCATCGCCCACGGTCGTGACCTTCCAGCCCGGCATCGTCTCGGGCGGGATCAGCATCGCAAGGTTGGTCTTGCCGCAGGCCGACGGGAACGCCGCCGCGACATAGTGCGTTTCGCCTTGCGGGCTCGTGAGGCCGACGATGAGCATGTGCTCGGCGAGCCAGCCTTCGTTGCGCGCCTGGTAGCTCGCGATGCGCAGCGCATGACACTTTTTGCCGAGCAGGGCGTTGCCGCCGTAGCCGCTGCCGAAGCTCATGATCGAGAGCTCTTCGGGGAAGTGCATGATGAAGCGGCGGTTCGGATCGAGCTCGCCCGTGGAGTGCAGGCCCTTCACAAAGCTGCCTTCGCGCGCGATGCGCTCGAGCGCCAGGCGGCCCGCGCGGGTCATCAGGATCATGTTGATGACCACATAGGCGCTGTCGGTGATTTCGACGCCGCAGCGCGAGTAGGGCGAATCGATGGGCCCCATGCAGTAGGGGACCACATAGAGCGTGCGGCCCTTCATGCAGCCTTCGAAGAGCCCCAGCATCTTGGCCTTGGCGTCGGCGGGCGCCATCCAGTGGTTGTTTGGGCCGGCGTCTTCCCGGTCGGTGGTGCAGACGAAGGTCAGGTGCTCGACACGAGCGACATCCGACGGATGCGAGCGGGCGAGGAAGCAGTTCGGGTAGTGCGCTTCGTTGAGCTTTTGCAGTTCGCCGCTCGCTTCGAGTTCGGCGATCAGGCCGCGGCACTCGTCGTCGGACCCTTCACACCAGTGGACCCGTTCGGGCTGTGTGAGTTGCCGTACCGAGGCCACCCACTCGCTCACGGCGGGGGACATCGCGGACAGGGCGGGCAGGGCAAGGGGTGCGGTGGCCATCAGATATCCTTTCAATAGGCTTGATATCACGACTGGGCATTATAACCGGCTGCGGCGTAGGTCGCGTCCGAGCGGCGCGGGGTCTGCTCGGATTTCGTGATTTTTCTTTCAGATTCAATGCTCGACACAGCGCCGCGCAGCGGTTAGCGTGCCGCCCGCGATGCAGGATATCGACGACATCTTGGGCCCCGACGGGCCCCTAGCCGGGAGCCTGCCGGGCTTCCGGCCCCGGCGCGCCCAACTGCAGATGGCGAGGGCGGTCACCGACGCGCTCGAGCACCGCACCGCGCTCTTGGTCGAAGCGGGTACCGGCACCGGCAAGACCTTCGCTTATCTGGTGCCGGCGCTGCTCGCCGGGCGACGTGTGCTGGTCTCGACCGGCACCCGCACACTGCAAGACCAGCTCTACGCCAAGGATGTGCCGTTGGTCGCCGGCGCGCTCGGCAGTCCCGCCCGGGTCGCGCTCTTAAAAGGGCGCAGTAATTATCTTTGTACCTACCGCCTCAAGCGCCAACTCTCGCAGCGCGTGCTTGAGGGCGTCGCGGCATCCGAGCCGTTGCTGGCGCGGCTCGAGTCGTGGTCCGCGATCACGAAGACGGGCGATCTTGCCGAAGTGCCCGGCATGACCGAGGCCCAGTCGATCTGGCCGCAGGTCACCTCGACCCGCGATAACTGCCTGGGTCAACGCTGTCCGGACTACGCGGGCTGTCATGTGGTGGCGGCACGGCGCGACGCGCAGGCGGCGGACCTCGTCATCGTCAACCATCACCTCCTGCTCGCGGACCTTGCGCTGAAAGAAGACGGTTTCGGTGACCTCCTCGGCTCCGCCGATGCGGTGATCCTCGATGAGGCGCACCAATTGCCGGATCTCGCCACGCAATTCTTTGGCGCCCAGTTCTCGGCGCGGCAGGGCGAGACGCTGCTGACGGAAGGCAAGGCCGCCTTGCTGCGCGGCGGCGGATCTTTGGCGGAGATCGGACCTGCGGCCCGCACGGTGGAGGCCGCGCTCGGCGCGGTGCTTGCGACCTTGCCGCGGGGTGCGGCCCGTCGGCGCTGGGAAGAGGCCGGCGAGGAGCTCGATTCCGCCGTGCTCGCGCTGGTGGCGGCGCTGCGCGAGTACGGTATCGCGTTGGGTGACGCTTCGCAGCAGCCCGCGATCGCCGCGGTGGCGGGGCGTGCCGGCGAGCTTGCGGGGGTGCTCGAGCGCATCGCCCAGGCGGGTGGCGACGACGGCGCGCGTACGGTCGAGACCACCGGGCGCGGTTTCACGCTCGGTCTGCTGCCGTTCGATGTTTCAGAGCGGTTTCGGGGCCTCGTCACGGCGCACCCGGCCGCTTGGGTGTTCACCTCGGCGACGTTGTCCGTGGGCGAGGATTTCGCGCATTTCGCCACGCGTCTCGGACTCGAGGACGCACCGACGCTGCGCATTCCGAGCCCGTTCGACTTCAATTCACAGGCGATGCTGTACCTGCCCGAGGGGATGCCCGAACCCGCCCAACCGGGGTATGTCGAGGCCGTGATCGATGCAAGCGTGCCTTTGTTGGAGGCGTCGGGCGGCGGCGCCTTCCTGCTCTTCACCAGTCACCGCGCCTTGGCGCAGGGCGCAGCGCGGCTGCGCGCCACCTGGGACGGCGCGGTGGAGCGGCCGCTGCTGGTGCAGGGCGAAGGGCCGCGTGAGCGCTTGTTGCGCGAGTTCCGCGAGCACGGCGATGCGGTGCTGCTCGGCACCGCGAGTTTCTGGGAAGGGGTCGATGTGAAGGGCGAGGCGCTGCGGCTCGTCATCATCGAAAAGCTGCCCTTTGCGTCGCCCGACGACCCGCTCACCAAGGCGCGCATCGAGCACCTGCAGCGCAGTGGCGGCAACGCCTTCCGCGACTACCAACTGCCTGAGGCGGTGCTCGCGCTGAAGCAAGGCGTCGGCCGCCTCATCCGCAGCGAGACCGACCGTGGCATGATCGTCATCTGCGATCCGCGGCTGCTCGGCAAGGGCTACGGACGCGTGTTCCGCGCCAGCCTGCCGGAGATGCCGGTGACGCGCGACCGTGCTGAAGCCACCCGGTTCCTGCGCCGCTTGAAGGTCTGACCCACGCTGCCATGAGACTGCTCGCCCTCGACACCTCTACCGAAGCCTGTTCAGCCGCGTTGTCGGTCGGCGATGCGGTGCTTGAGCGCAGCGTCGAGGCGCCACAGGGCCATGCAGGGCTCATCCTCTCCATGGTCGAGGCCTTGCTGGCCGAGGCGGGTGTCGCGCTGTCCGCGCTCGATGGCATCGCCTTCGGGCGTGGCCCCGGCAGTTTCACCGGCGTCCGGTTGGCGGCGAGCGTGACCCAGGGGCTCGCGTTCGGCGCGGGGCTGGGCGTGGTGCCGGTGTCGAGCTTGCGCGCCGTGGCGTGGCAGGTGATCGGAGTGCCCGCGGGTGCGCACGACGGCGTAGTGGTCTGCAACGACGCACGCATGCAGCAGGTTTACTGGTGCGCGTATCGTCCCGGCGCCGATGGCCTGCCCAGCGCGTTGATGGCGGAGGCAGTGGGTGCGCCCGAGAGCGTGCTACGGCCTCCGGGTAACGGTTGGCTTGGTGCAGGCCGGGGGTTCCGCGCCCACCCCGCGCTCGTGAACCTCGTGCCAGGCACCCCCACGGCCGCGTTCGATCTGCTGCCGCAGGCGAGGGCGGTGCTCGCGCTCGCCCGACCCGAAGTCGCGGCGGGTCGCCTGCTGCCCCCGAGTGAGGCGCTGCCCATTTATGTGCGGGACGAGGTCGCGAAGCCCTCATCAGCCCGTCCGTCATCATCCTGAAACACGGGCGAGTTGAAATATGACAACGATGCCAGCCAAGGTCATATTGATCGTCGAAGATGAGAAAGCCATCCGCGACATGATTGCCTTTGGCTTGCGGCGCGGCGGCTTCGATACCCGCGAAGCGCAGGATTGCCGCACCGCCCGCACCGAGATCGCGGCCCGTCGTCCCGACCTGCTGTTGGTCGACTGGATGCTGCCCGACATGACGGGGCTCGAGTTCACCCGCCAGCTCAAGCGCGACCCGAACCTAAAAGAACTGCCGATCATCATGCTCACCGCGCGCGCCGAGGAAGCTGACAAAGTCGCCGGCCTCGAGGGCGGTGCGGATGACTATGTCACCAAGCCGTTCTCGACCCGTGAGCTGATGGCGCGCATCCAAGCGGTGCTGCGGCGGGTCGACCCGGCGGTCGGCGGCGAGATCGTCGACATCGAGGGCTTGCGGCTCGACCCGGTGGCGCACCGCGTCACCGCCGGTGATAAGCCGGTGGTGCTGGGGCCGACCGAGTACCGCATGCTCGAGTTCTTCATGACCCACCCGGATCGGGTCTATTCCCGCGAGCAACTGCTTGATCGCATCTGGGGCGGCAACGTCTATGTCGAGGAACGCACCATCGACGTGCATATCCGTCGTCTACGCAAAGCCCTCGAGGAATTCGGGTACGATCGTCTCGTGCAGACAGTGCGCGGCGCGGGGTATCGCTTCTCCGGCCGCGGGGAGTAAGCGTCCTGAACGATGGATTCCGGGATTGGGGCGCCCTGTCCCGGCTTGCCAGTATCTCGATCCTCGGCCTCTTGGTGGGCTGGGCGATCGGACATCCCTGGTTGGGTCTGACCGGGGCGCTCGCTATCGCCCTCACGAACCAGTGGCTCAAGCTTCGTCAATTCGACCACTGGCTGCGCAACCGCAACCGTCGTGCGCCGCCGGATGCCGGCGGTCGGTGGGGCGATGTCGTGTCGCAGGTCTCGCGGCTGCACCGTCGCAAGCAGTTCCACAAGCAGCGGTCGCTCTCGCTGTTCCGCGAACTGCGCCGCTCCTCGGCGACCATGCCGGACGGCGTGGTAGTGCTCGACACCCAGCACGAGATCCTCTGGTTCAACCGCAAGGCCAGTGAACTGCTCGGTCTGCGCCGGAAGACCGATCATGGCATCGCGCTCGCGAGCCTGCTGCGCCTGCCGCAGTTCGGGCGCTATCTCGAAAAGCGCGACTTCAGCTCGGCGATGCGGCTCCAGCCGCTTATCGGCGATGCCATCTGGATCGAGTTCCAGGGCGTGCCCTACGGCGAAGGGCAGTTGGTGCTGTTGGTGCGCGATGTCACCCGCCAAGCCCAGCTCGAGATCATGCGCAAGGATTTCGTCGCCAACGCCTCGCACGAGCTGCGTTCGCCGCTCACAGTGATCGCGGGCTATCTCGATACGCTGTCGCTCGATGACGGCGTCCCGGCGGATCTGCGGCTGCCGATCCTCGAGATGCGGCGCCAATCCGAACGGATGACGACTATCATCGCCGACCTGCTCGAGCTCTCGCGACTCGAAGCGAGCGATGAGCAGGTCATCGGTTCGCCGATCGATATCACAGCCCTGCTCACGCTGATCGCCAAGGACCTCGTGGCCAACAACGGCACGCGCCATGGCGTGGAGGTGCGCGTCGAGTCGGGCGAGGGTCTCATGGCGGATGCCGGTCTCGTGCACTCGGCGCTCTGGAACCTCGCTGAGAACGCCGGGAAGTACACGCCCGCGGGCGGCACCATCACGCTGCGTTGGTGGATCGATGAGGACGGCGGCCATCTGTCCGTGACCGACACCGGTCTCGGTATTTCCGCCGAGCACCTCCCACGGCTCACCGAGCGCTTCTATCGGGTGGATCCGGGCCGTGCCCGCGACACGGGCGGCTCGGGCCTCGGTCTTGCGATCGTGCGTCATGTGCTGCAGCGTCATGGCGGCGAACTCGCGATCACGAGCGAGGAGGGACGCGGCAGCACCTTCACTTGTCATTTCCCGTCGTTGCGCCTCGTGCGGCAACCGGTCGCAATGAACGGCGACTCTCGTTATGCTAATGATGTTGGGGCTTAAAGCCCCGGGGGTTCGTCGCCATGGATACCGCCGATCTTTCGCCACACATCTCGCGCCGGTTCAATGAAGACCTGGACCGGGTCCGCAATCAGGTACTCGCCATGGGCGGCTTCGTCGAGCAGCAGCTCGCCAAGGCGGTCACTGCGCTCGTCGAGGGCGACAGCTCGCTCGGTGAGGCGGTCGCGCACGACGACTTCCATGTCAACAACATGGAGGTCGCGATCGACGAGGAGTGCTCGCGCATCCTCGCCACGCGCGCGCCTGCAGCCAGCGACCTGCGGCTCATCGTCGCCATCATCAAGGCCATCACCGACCTCGAGCGCATGGGCGATGAATGCGAGAAGATCGGCTACATCGCCTCGCGGCTCGCCGCGCAGGAACGCCCGGTCGACAAGTACCGCGAGGTCAAGCACCTCGGCCGGGTGGTGCAGGACCTGGTGCACGATGCGCTCGATGCCTTCGCGCGCATGGATGCGGAAGCGGCGCTGCGCGTGGCGCGCCGCGACCGTCTGGTCGACGAGGAGTACGAGGCCATCCAACGCCAGTCAATCACCTTCATGATGGAAGACCCGCGCAGCATCCGCCGCGTGCTCGATGTCATGTGGATGGTGCGCGCACTCGAGCGCATCGGCGATCACGCCAAGAACATCTGCGAGTACGTCATCTACATGGTGCACGGCAAGGACGTCCGCCACATCCGCATCGAGGATGTGGAGCGCGCCCTGAAGGACAGCAACGGCCCGTGATCCCGGCGTTCTTCGCGACCCGGCGCGGTGCCAACCTCGCCGGGTTCGCTGTCTGCCTCGCGATGTTGGCCTATGCGCTCTACGCCGAGCGTACGCTCGGTTTCGAGCCTTGTCCGCTCTGCATGTTCCAGCGCGTCGGCGTGGCGATCCTCGGCGCCGTGTTCCTGCTCGCCGCATTGCATGATCCCACCGGTCGCAGCGGGGATCCGCGCGGCGCCCGCGCCTATGGCGTGCTGATCCTGCTGGCTGCCGCGTTCCCGGCCTATGTCGCGGGGCGTCATGTCTACATCCAGAGCTTGCCCGCGGGGTCCGTGCCGTCATGCGGCGCGAGCCTCGACTACATGGTCAATGTGTTCCCGTTGATGACCGTCATCACGAAGGTCCTCACCGGCGCCGGCGAATGTCAGAAGATCGACTGGGCGCTACTCGGGCTTTCCATGCCCGCGTGGGTGCTGGTCGCGGTCATCGGGCTCGGCGTCTTCGGCGCGTGGGCGAACCTGCGCGCCGCGCCCAGTCTCAAAACACCCAGTCTCAAAAACTTAACCGCTTCGAAACCGTAGCGTCACGGTCACTCCCCAAACTCGTGCCAGCTCAGGCCGACTTGGGGTAATTCTTGACTGCCGATATCCCTTGCCATGCTGTCCGCAGCGTATTCATCTCGGACATACACCTCGGCACCCGCGGCTGCAACGCAACTGCGCTGCTCGACTTCCTCCGCAGTGTCCAATGCGACACGCTCTATCTCGTCGGTGACATCGTCGACTTCTGGGCGCTGCGCCGCACTTTCTACTGGCCACAGGAACACAACAACGTGCTGCGCACGCTGCTCGGCAAAGCCAAGCACGGCACGCGCGTGATCTATGTGCCGGGCAACCATGACGAAGATCTCCGCGAGTTCAGCGGCTTCGGCTTCGGCAACCTCGAGATCGTGAAGGATTGCATCCACGAGACCGCGCAGGGTGAGCGGCTGTTGGTGCTGCATGGCGACGAATTCGACAGCGTCGTGAAGTGCAGCCCCTGGCTCGCGGCGCTCGGCTCGCGCGCCTACGACTTCTCACTCGACATGAACCTCTACTTCAACAAGGTCCGCAGGGCCTTGGGTTACGAGTACTGGTCACTGGCCGGGTACCTCAAGCACAGGGTCAAGAACGCCGTGAACTACATCTCGAGTTTCGAGCAGGCGGTGGCGCGCGAAGCCCGCCGGCGTGGCGTCGACGGTGTGGTCTGCGGCCACATCCACCGTGCCGAGATCTCCCGCATCGACGGCATGCTCTACTGCAACGACGGCGATTGGGTCGAGAGCTGCACCGCCCTCGTGGAGGATCGCAACGGTCGCCTCGCGATCTGGGATTGGTCGCGTATGCAAGGACGGGCGGGTGACCCCGTAACGCCGTCGTCCGTCGAACTCGCGGCCTGAGATGCGTCTGCCGGGACCTTCAGCGGCTGCGCTGCTGCTCTGTATCGCTTCTTCCGCGGTGTGCATCGCTGCGATCCCTACCGGGGGTGGTCGAGGCGAGGCGGTGATCCGCAGCGAAGCGGCGGATGCTGCGGGCCGTTATCTCGTCAACGCTTCGCGCTGCGGCGAACGGCTGTCGACGGAATGGCGCCATCCTGACGGGACGCTGGCGGCGTCCGAGGAGGCCGAGCTCGCCGAGGGCCGTTGGCTGCGATATCGCCTGCAGCGCACCAACGTCGGCCAGGACCTGCGCGCCGAGCGACGCGGTGATGTCGTGACGATCACCGATGGCAGCTCGTCAGCCCGCACGCCCATCCGGATCAGCGGGCGCGGCACCTTGCTCGCCGGACCGGAGTTGGTGCTCTTTCTTCAGTCTCGGTTGTCGGACTTGCGGGCCGGGCGATCGGTCGCCTTCCAATATCTGCTCGCCGATCGCGGCACCACATTGGGTTTCGTCGCGCGCGGGGTCGCCGAGGGGGCAGAGACGCGCGTCACGCTCGAGGCGTCCTCGGTGCTGGCAAAGCCCTTCGTGCCGACCATGCGGTTCCTGTTCGCGGACGACGGCGGATTACGTGAGGTGGTAGGGCGGATGTTGCCGGTGGCCGGGACCTCGAAGGCGCCGAAACCTTTGGACGGGGTGTTGCGGATGACTGCAGCGCAATCAATTTGTAACAAGAAATCCGTAACGTAACCCTATGCGGATACTGATGTTGTCTGATGTGTTCTTCCCTCGGGTGAACGGCGTCTCCACCTCGATCCAGACCTACCGCTCCGACCTGCAAGCCCTCGGCCACCAAGTCACATTGGTAGCGCCGCAGTATCCATCGGCCACCGTCGCAGCGACCGACCCGATCGATACGGTCCGCATCGAATCACGCGGCGTGCCCCGCGATCCCGAAGACCGCCTCCTCAAGTGGCGTCCACTGATGCGTTGGGCGGAGTCGCTGCGCCCCGATGATGTCGATGTGGTGCATATCCAGACGCCGTTCGTCGCGCACTACGCGGGCTTGCGGTTGGCCCGCCGCCTCGGCTGCTCGGTGGTCGAGACCTACCACACCTATTTCGAGCATTACCTGCACCACTACGTTTCGGGGATCCCGGCAGCGCTCACGCGGTCGCTGGCGCGGCGCATGACCGTGTCGCAGTGCCAGGCCGTGCAGGCTGTGATCTCGCCCTCGCGACAGATGGCGGACGCGCTGCGTGATTACGGCGTCAAGACCCCCATCGAAGTGCTGCCGACCGGCTTGCCGCCTGCGGCCTTCGGAGCCGGCAACGGCGCAGCGTTCCGCGCCCAATTCGGTATCCCCTCGCAGCGGCCGGTGATCACTTTCGTCGGCCGTGTGGCGCACGAGAAGAACATCGACTTCCTGCTGCAGATGCTGGTGGAGCTGCGACGCAGGGTGCCGGATGTCTTGATGGTGATCGCGGGGGAGGGTCCGGCCGAGCAGCATCTGCGTGCGCTCGTCGCCCGGCTCGGGCTCGGAGCACAAACGCTTTTCATAGGCTATCTCGAGAGAACCCGCGGTCTACTTGATTGCTACCGGGCCGCCGACGCTTTCGTGTTCGCCTCGCGCACCGAGACCCAGGGGCTCGTGCTGCTCGAGGCGATGGCGCAGGGCACGCCGGTCGTCTCCACCGCGGTGATGGGCACGGTGGATGTGCTCAGCGGGGCGGGCGGCGCCGTCGTGGTGCCGGAAGAGGTCGGTCCCTTCGCCGACGCAGTTGCCGGCGTGTTGCGTGATCCGCGGCATCGAGACGAGCTGTCGGGTCGGGCGCGCGACGATGCGGCGCGGTGGGCCTCGCGTGTCATGGCTGAGCAACTGGTGCGCCTGTATGAGGGTGTCATCCAGAACGCCGCGCCGCTGCGCTCGGTATCCGCAGGATGAACGCCGCCGCGCTTTTTCTTCGTGCGGATCAGGCGGAGCGGCGCTTATGCCTGCTCGTGAACGCCGCGGCGCATCGACGCAGGGTCCGTGCGTTTTTTTGTGGCGTCAGTCGGCTCGGCGACGGGGTGGTCTGGTACGCCCTCATGGCGATGATGCCGCTGTGGTTGGGCTGGATGCAGGGTCTGCGCGCCGCGTCCCACATGTTGCTGGTCGGTGCGATCGGTCTCGTGCTGTACAAATTTCTCAAGCGTACCTTGGTGCGCGAGCGACCGTTCATCGGGCTGGTGGGCATCGAGTGCGCGATGGCGCCCCTCGACCGCTACAGTTTCCCCTCCGGGCACACGCTGCATGCCGTGGCCTTCTCCACCGTCGCGATAGGCTTCGTGCCGGTGCTCGCCTGGGTGTTGATGCCGTTCACGCTGTTGGTGGCCGCCTCTCGTGTGGTGCTCGGCCTGCATTACCCGTCGGATGTGCTGGTCGGTGCGTTGCTAGGCGCTGCGCTTGCGGTCGGCAGCTTCGCGCTGCTGCCCTAGGCGAGCAGCCGCTCGAGCACGCCGCGGTACATGCGGTGAAGCAGTCCGATCTCCTCGACGCGCACGCATTCGTTGACCTTGTGGATGGTGGCATTGGTCACGCCGAGTTCCACGACCTGTGCGCCGAGCGGTGCGATGAAGCGGCCGTCGGAGGTGCCACCGCCGGTCGAGAGCTGCGGCGCTGTGCCGGTCACCGCCGTGATCGCGTCGACCGCGGCCTGCGAGAGTTCGCCGGGCGGTGTGTAGAACGGTTCGCCCGACACATACCACTCGATCGTGTAGCGCACGCCGTGGCGCGCGAGGATGTCCTCGACGGTCCTCTTCAGGGCCTCGACCGTCTGCACCGGGCAGTAGCGCAGGTTGAAGCGCGCCTTGAGTTCACCGGGGATCACATTGGGCGCACCGGTGCCCGCGTTGAGGTTCGAGATCTGGAAGGTGGTCGGTTGGAAAAAAGCGTCGCCCGCGTCCCAAGTGCGCGCGGTGAGTTCGGCGAGCGCCGGCGAGAGCGTATGAACGGGGTTCTCGGCGAGTTGTGGGTAGGCGACATGGCCCTGTACGCCATGCACGGTGAGTCGCCCGGAGAGCGAGCCGCGCCGGCCGATCTTGATCGTGTCGCCCACGGTCTGGCCGCTCGAGGGTTCGCCGACGATGCACCAGTCGATGGTCTCGCCACGCGCCTTGAGCGCTTCGACCACACGCTTGGTGCCATCCACCGACGGACCTTCCTCATCGCTCGTGATGAGGAAGGCGATCGAACCGCGATGATCCGGGTGAGCTGCGACGAACTCCTCGGTCGCCGTGACCATGGCGGCGAGGCCGCTCTTCATGTCGGCGGCACCTCGACCGTAGAGGACCCCGTCGCGGATGACCGGCGTGAACGGGTCGCTGCGCCACTCCTCGAGCGGACCGGTCGGCACCACATCGGTGTGTCCGGCGAAGCAGAGCACGGGGCGGGCATCGCCCCGGCGCGCCCAGAGATTGGTCACGCTGCCGAATTGCAGGGTCTCGATCGAGAAACCGCTCGCCGCCAATCGCTCGGTCATCAAGGCCTGACAGCCGGCGTCGGCCGGAGTCACGGAAGGGCAGGCGATCAGCGCGCGGGTGAGTTCGAGGGCATCCGTCATGGTGCCTCCTTATAAGTTCCAACCCCTGGTCACGCAAGGGTTTTCAAGCGGGCCAAGGACGATTGTTACAACTGTCATAAAAATGCCATCTATCTGTCATATTGTTCCGCATAACGTTAGGAGTCGACCAATGTCCCAGCCGATCCGTTCCCGCCTCCTCGCCATCGTCGCTGCTTCGGCCGCGAGCATTGCTGTGTTGTCTCCGGTCGCTCCGGCACAGTCGGGCCGCGACTTCATTAATGTGGTCGGTTCCTCGACCGTCTACCCCTTCACCACCACGGTCGCCGAGAAGTTCGGTCGTCAGGGTCGCTTCAAGACACCCAAGGTCGAAAGCACCGGCACGGGCGGTGGCATCAAGCTGTTCTGCAACGGCGTCGGTCCGCAGCACGCCGATGTCGTGAACGCCTCGCGTCGCATGAACGCCTCGGAGTTCGAGAGCTGCCGCAAGAATGGCGTGCGCGACATCCTTGAGGTTCGGGTGGGCTATGACGGTCTCACGCTCTCCGAGAGCAAGCGCGGCCCAGTGATGAACCTCACCCGCAAGCAGGTCTACCTGGCGCTTGCCAAGCAGGTCCCGGACCCGGCGAACCCGACCACGCTGATCGCCAACCCGTACACGACCTGGAGCCAGATCGACAAGTCGCTGCCCGCCACCCAGATCGAGGTGCTCGGTCCGCCGCCGACCTCCGGCACGCGCGATTCCTTCAACGAGCTCTACATGGAGGCCGGCTGCCGCACCTACCCCTGGCTCAACACCCTGCGCGGCCAGGACGAGAAGCGCTTCAAGCGCCTCTGTCACACGCTTCGTGAGGATGGCGCCTTCGTCGAAGCCGGCGAGAACGACAACCTCATCGTGCAGAAGATCGAGGCCAACCGCAACGCCGTCGGCATCTTTGGTTTTTCTTTCCTTGATGAGAACCTGGACAAGCTGCGCGGCTCGAAGATCGACGGCGTCGAGCCCACCTACGAAACCATCTCCTCGGGCAAGTTCCCGGCTTCGCGTCCGCTCTTTATCTATGTGAAGAAGGCGCACATTGGCGTGATCCCAGGCCTGCAGGAATTCGTGAACGAGTATGTGAGCGACAAGGCGTTGGGCGAGGAAGGCTACCTTGCCGATCGCGGTCTCTTGCCGCAGCCGACTGCGGATCTCGCTCGCACCCGTGCTGATGTGAAGGCGCTCAAAAATTTCACACCTTGAGCCTGTAGCGGGTAGGACGGCCACATGACCCATCGGATCGTAAAGGTCGCCGTGTTGGTTGCGGCGACCACGGGAGCGGCTTGCCTCGCGCAGGTCGCCCCGCCCGTCGCGGTTGCCGCAGCCCCTGCCGGCCAAGTCGCGGTGTCGGCTGAGGACCTCGCCGCGTTGCGTGCGCAGTTGCAGGCGCTGCAGGAGCGGTTGGCGCAGCTCGAGGCTGTGCAGGCGCAGCAGCAGGCTGAACAGGCGACGGTCAACGCCGACCTGCAGGACTCGGTGGATCGCGGTTCGGACAATCTCGCGCGGACGACCGGCGAGAGCGCAGCGTCGGGTTGGGTCTCGCGCTGGCAGTGGCGGGGAGACCTGCGCTTGCGTAACGAAACCATCGACCAGGAGTTCAACCCGGCCGACCGCAACCGCAGCCGCTTCCGTCTGCGCGCGGGGACGATGGTGCGGGTCAATGACAACACGCGCGTCGAGGTCCAGTTCGCCACGGGCGAGGGCGGTGATGCGCGCTCCTCGAACCAGACCTTCAGCGACGCGAATTCCCGCAAGGCGCTCGACCTCGATCTCGCGTATGTCGAGTGGTCGCCGACCGACACCTTGAAGGTCACGGCGGGAAAGATGCGCTACCCTTGGGTGCGTACCCAGAGCTATTTCTTCGACAACGATATCAACCCGGAAGGTGTGGCGGTCGCTTGGCAACAAGGTGCGACCGGCTTCTTCGGCAGTGCGTTCTACACCGAGTTCGCCGAGCGCGCGGCAGTCGCTGATTCAGGCATGGTCGGCGCGCAGTTCGGCTGGCGTGATGCGCGCTCGGACGGTTCGCGAAGGTCGCTCGCGCTCGCGTACTATGATCACCGTGCGGTGCGGGGCTATAACCCCTTTCAGGGCGCCAGCGCTTCCGCCTCGGGATTCGGGTCCTACGGCAACACCACGACCACCAGCCTCGGCACCTGCCGCCGGGCGGTGGTGAGCGGTAACGGCGCCGTGTCGCCTTGCCTCGCCAACGACTACAACATCCTCGAGTTGTCCGGCGAACAGCAATTCACGCTCGGCGGCCGACCTTTGCTGCTGTTCGCGAATCTGGCGCGTAACCTCAAGGCGGACTTTGGTGTGACCGCCGGGGTGCCTGCGCAGTCCGTCCCCGCCGGCCTCGACACGGCTTTTGCGATCGGCTTCAACTACGGTCGGACGGACGCCATGATCCCGGGCAGCTGGGAATTCGGCTACTTCTACCAGTCCATCGAGAAGGACGCGTTGTTCGGCCAATGGATCGACTCGGATTTCGCCTCAGGTGCCACGGACGGACGAGGCAGCGCGGTGCGTGGTGCATGGCAGGTCGGGCGCAGTTGGCGGCTCAACGCCACGTACATGTTCAACGAGACGAACGTCGATGTCCCGGCGGCGATCATCCTGCCGGTCGGGGTGTCCGGCACCGCTCGCCGCTATGACCGTCTGCAGGTGGATTTCAACTGGGCCTTCTGAGCCGGCGGGTCCGGCTGCATGAATTTTCGATGACGAAGCCTCTGGTGATGCTCGGCTCGGGATAAAATATT
>CAMAQZ010000047.1 GCA_945860725.1 Klebsiella pneumoniae
AGCTCAAACGGCTGCCGCACAGGAAGCTAAGCTCGAAGAGGTGACCGTCACCGCCACCCGTCGGGCAAGTGAGACCGACCTGCAGCGGACCCCGGTGTCGGTCTCCGCCGTCACCTCGAAAGATATCGACCGCATGGTCGCCAAGGACATCTCGGGACTCGCCTCCGCGATCCCCGGCTTCTCCGCCGCGCGCGTCACGGCCTTCAACGCCGCGTCGTTCGCGATGCGCGGTGTGGGCCTCACCGACATCATCGTCTACCAGGACTCGCCGGTCGGCGTGCAGGTCGATGACTTTGTCATGCCGAGCGTCCAGACCCAGCTGCTCGACACCTTCGACATCGAACGCGTCGAAGTGCTCCGCGGTCCGCAGGGCACGCTGTTCGGCAAGAATACGACAGGCGGCGCGGTCAACATCCGCAGCAAGCGTCCGGACATGCAGGGCTTTGGCGCGCAGCTGCGCCTCGGCTACGGCAGTTTCAACGCGACCCGCGTGCAGGGCTCGCTTGATATGCCCATCGTCGAGGACGTCTTCGCGGTCCGTCTGGTCGGCTCTTATGCCAAGTCCGACGGCTACTACAAGCTCGGCGCGACCTATGGACCGATCAACACCCTCAACATCTTCGGCGGCACCTTCGCGCCGTTCAACCTCCCCGGCATCACCGGCCAGCGAGGCAGCGGCACGGGTAAGCGCACGGGTGGCGATGACATCATCAACGGCCGCATCAAGGCGCAGTGGAACGCCACCGAAGATCTGACCGTGATGTTGCAGCTCGAAAGCATGCGCGATCGGTCGGACGCGGTCCCCGCGTTCAACGACACCCCGGTCGGCGGTCCCTACCTCTGGAACGTGCTCGGCTTCACCCGCCCGACGGGCGATCCGCTCGACAACATGGGCTCCACCGAGCGCAACGATTCGTTGCTCGAGATGGGCAAGGGTCAGCGCGTCGATGTCGATGGCATCTATCTGAACGCGGAGTGGGACCTCGGCGGTCACACGGCGTTCTTCGTGGCCGGTAAGCGCGACCAGAAGGAACACCTGCCGAACACCTACACGGGCGCTGCGCCGGTGAACGCCATCACCAACCAGCCCTTGTCGCTGTTCGATGCCACGCGTGACACCGACCGCGAGACGACCCAGTTCGAGGCGCGCATCGCCTCGAATTCGGACGGCCCGCTCAACTACGTCGTCGGCGCTTTCCAGCAGACCAACGACGCGAAGTTCTGCGTGGTGCAGTTGCTCGGCTTCATCGATCTGGCGTTGCCGTTCGCTTCGCTCGGTCTGCCGGCGCAGTTCAACAACAATACGCCGCAGGTGCTCTGCAACCAGCAGGACTCGGACTCGTTGGCCGGCTATGTCGATGCCACCTACGACCTCACCGATAAGCTCTCGATCGGCGGCGGTTTCCGCTACACGCGCGACGAGCGCAGCTGGGCTGGCCGCACACAGGTCGGCTTCGGTCAGCTCGATCCACGCAACCCGGGCCTGACGGCTGCGCTGGTCGGCAGTCCGCTCGCGGCGGGTGATTTCACCCGCTATCCGGGCGGCATCATCGTCAACGACTCGACCCCGGGCTTCGGCAACCTGAAGCGTTCGTGGAGCGAGCCGAGCTGGCGACTGACCGGTTCGTACGAGATCAACGACACGCTGTTCAGCTACCTCACGGTCTCGCGTGGCTACAAGGCGGGCGGCTACAACGACCAGACCGGCACCAGCGGCCTGATGGTCGCGCAGCTCACCCGTCCGGTGGACCCGGAGTACGCGACGAACTACGAGCTCGGGCTCAAGTTCGAGAACGAGAGCGGCCGACTGCGCTTCAACCCGACGGTGTTCCTGACGCAGTACGACGACGCGCAGCGCGCGGTGAACATCATCACCACCAAGGCCGGCGCCGAGTTCCAGGAGACGGTGTTCTACAACGCCGCCGAAGTGGAAGCGAAGGGCATCGAGCTCGAGCTGCAGGCGCTGCTCACGGATAATTTCCGGATCCGCGCCCAGGCTGCGTACCTCGATGCGACCTACAAGAGCTTCGTGATCAACCAGCCGGGCCTCAGCGACCCGGTGAGCGGCGGTGCGATCCGGCCGTTCAGCGCGGACTTCACCGGACTGCCGGTGCCGCGTTCGCCTGAGACGAGCGGTGCGATCTCCGGTACCTACGAGATGGGTATCGCCTCGGGCACGCTCGACATCACCGGCGAGGTGTACTACGAGGACGCGAACCTCTTCTACATCTCGGCGGCGGGCCGTCAGTACGACGCTTACCTCGATTCGAAGACGCTGCTCAACGCCTCGGTGACCTACACCGATGGCGATGACCGTTTCTTCGTCCGGGCGTACGGCAAGAACCTGAGCGACGAGCGCTATCGCGTCGCCAGCCAGTCGGTCGCCACGCTTTGGACCCACTCGCAGTGGGGTGCTCCGCGCACCTACGGCGTCGAGTTCGGGATCAACTTCAGCGGCGAGTGATCGCCTTGCGGTAGACCGCAAAAAAGAGGCCGGCGAAAGCCGGCCTTTTTTTGGGTCGCGGATCCTGCCGGATCCCGTGCCGCTCAGCAAAAATCGCTCAGGCGGCGTCGCTCGGCACGAACGGGCAGTAGTCCTCTTTCTCGACCACGCCCAGTAGGAACGACAGCTTGGCCATGCCGCCGATGAGGGCCATCACCACACCAAGTTCGAGGATCGCCGATTCGTCGAAGTGCTGACGCAGGCGCGCGAACAGCTCGGGTGACACCGAGCCGTGCATGTTGGTCAGCACCATCTGATCGGCATACTCGAGCACAGCGAGCTCCGCTGCCGTGAACAGGGTGCCCTCAGCGGTCCCTGCGATCAGGGCGTCGACCTGCCGTTGCGAGAACCCCGCCTCGAGCGCCCCCGGCACGTTCTGCTTGTTGCAAGTCCGGCAGCCGTGGACGATGGACAGACGCAGCCTCACGAGCTGCTTGTGGCGTTGATCGACCACGCCGCCAAAGAAGACCTTCATGTAGAACTCGTTCATGACGAGCTCCAACAGATGAGGTGCCTGAGCGAAGACCTCGATGAAGGTGGGTTCCCCGGTGAGCTTGTTCAACATATCCCAGGCCGGTGCGATCTGCGGGGGGAGCTGCTCACGCGGCGTGCGGGTGAAGAGTGTGTCGACCATGGCGATATCTCCTTAGAGCGCGGGCTTACCGATCGGGGTCTAGCGGTTGGGCACCTTGAACCAGTCCGGGATGTTGCCCGGCCAGACATCACCCCAGAGCTGGTTACCGCCGTCGACCACCAACACCTCACCGGTGATGAACTTGCCGGTCACGGGCGCACCGACATGCAGCACCGATTGTGCGATGTCATAGGCGTCGCCGAGCTCGCGCAGCGGGTTGGCATCGCCGAAACGCTCGGCAGCGCCCGGCGGGTAGAGGTTCAGCCCTTCGGTGGCGATCGAACCCGGTGAGACGCAGTTGACGCGGATGCCGAGCGGCGCCCACTCGATGGCGATCGACTTGCTGAGATAGATGACGCCGGCGCGTGCGGCGCAGGTGTGCGCCACCTGCGGCATGCCGCGCCAGACATTAGCGACGATGTTGACGATCGAGCCCGGGACGCTCCGGTCGCGCCAGCGGCGCGCGGCGGCCTGCATCATCCACCAGGTGCCGTTGAGGTTGGTGTCGATCACCGCATGCCAACCCTTGACCGAGTAATCGATCGCGGCCTGCGGGAACTGGCCACCCCCGTTGTTCACGAGCAGATCGAGGCTCCCATAGCGATCGAAGGTCTCGTCCATGAGCGCATCGACCTGCGCCGGATCGCGGATGGTCATCGCACGCACACCGATCTCGCGGCCGAGATGCCGTTGGATGCCGTCCGCGGTCTCGCGCAGGCGCTCCTCGCGGCGACCACAGAGCATCACCTTTGCGCCGAGGCGCGTGAAGAAGTAGGCCATCGCGCGGCCCATGCCGCTGCCGCCACCCGAGATCAGGCAGGTCTTGCCGGCGAGCAGATCGTCGCGGAACGCGTGCGGGTGGGTGGCGAGTTGTTCATCGGTGAGCCCCCAGTTGCGGGGCACCTCGTCCCTGAGGGTGGGCTGCGGAATAGCGGCTGCCATGGTGGTTCTCTCTTTCCTTGGGGTAGTCAGTGGGCGGTCAAAGCGAGCGCAGTCCGAGCACCGAGACGCTCGCGACGTTGCGGTTCGGGATACCGCCGAGGTTGTGGGTGAGGCCGAGGCTCGCGCCTGCGACCTGGCGTCCGCCTGCGCGGCCGAGCAACTGGTTGTAGATTTCGTAGGCCATGCGCAGGCCCGAGGCACCGACCGGATGGCCGAAGCACTTGAGTCCGCCGTCGGTCTGGCAGGGCGTGGCGCCATCGAGATCGAAGCGACCGTCGAGGATGTCGAAGGCCGCTTGTCCCTCGTCTGAGAGGCCAAGATCCTCCATCAGCACGAGTTCGGTGATCGAGAAGCAGTCGTGCACCTCGATCGACGAGAGCTCGCGGCGTGGATCGGTGATGCCCGCTTCGGCATACGCACGCTGTGCCGCCGCACGGGTGGTCGGCGTGTGGGCGCCATCCCAGCCTTGGTGCGAGAGTTCGTATCCGTTGGAGGGGACGAGTTGCAGGGCTTTGATGGCGACCGCATCGCGTCGCCCGAGTGCGCGCGCGCGTTCCGGGGTGGTGACGATCGCACAAGCGGCGCCGTCCGATACTCCGCAGCAGTCGAGCACCCCGAGTGGCCAGGCGACCATCGGCGCTTCGAGCACCTGCGCTTCGGTGACCGGTTTGCGCAGATGCGCCTTCGGGGAGTGCACTGCGTTGGCGTGGCTCTTGACCGACACATGGGCCATGGCGCGTTTGAGGTCGGCCATCGGCAGCCGATGCTTGGCGGCATAGGCGGCGGCCAACTGCGCGAACGCACCCGGTGGCGTGAATCCCGGCTGCCAAAGATCCTCGAAACTGCCTTTGGTGCGTTCGGGGAGCCCGCCGAAACCGGTGTCCTTGAGTTTCTCGACGCCCATGGCGAGGGCGATGTCGCAAGCCCCTGAGGCGACGGCATACGCCGCGCCCCGCAGCGCCTCGGTGCCGGTCGCACAAAGATTTTCGACCCGCGTCACGGGGATCTGGGGCAGCCGCAGCGCCATCGACAAGGAGAGCGCCGACTTCGACACGCTCTGCTCGTCGTAGAACACGCCGAGCCAGCCGGCTTCGAGGTCATCGCGTTCGAGGCCTGCGTCGCCGAGCGCCTCCGTGAAGGCCTCGATCATCAGGTCATCGGCGCCGCAGTCCCAACGCTCGCCGAACTGCGAGCAGCCCATGCCGATGATCACGACCTTGTCGCGTATCCCGCTTGCCATGTCAGGCGTCCCCCAGGGGAGCGGCTTTCCAGAAATAGCGACGGAACCCGCGCAGCCGATCGATGTCTTTGAGGCGGAACACGAACCGCACTGCGGCATCCACCTGCGCTTCGCCGGGGTCGAAGTCGGCGAACTCGATGAACGCATTACCGCCATCGGCGAAGGCGATGTTGCCGTAGACGAGCGGCGGACGGGCGGTGAAGGCCAGCCAATCCTCGGTGAAGGTCTTGATGCGACCGGTGTTCTCGGCAAGCAGATGCGGCAGTTGGGTGTCGGTCGCACGGCATTCCGGGGCGACGCAGACCCGCGAACGCGGGAACTGCACCGTGCCGCAGCGCTCACATCGGCCGCCGGTCAAGGCGGTGACCTCGGCATGCTTGCGCCACAGCGCCGGCTGCGCGGTGCGGGCGTCGCGCTCGGCACGCATGCCGGTCTCGACCTGCAGGATTCCGCAATGGGCGAGGAAGCGCGTGTAGTCGGTCTCCTCGTGTCGTGCGCGAAGCGAGGCGGCGACGCCGCGTCGTGGCCGCACCGTCCCGATGCGGTCGGTCGCCTGCAGCAAGAGCGCATCAACACCTTGGCCGAAGCCGACCAAGAGGATGAGATCGCCAGGCGCCGCCCGTTCGAGCACTGCCGCGAGCATCAGCATCGCATGACCGCAGCCGGTCAGCCCGCACAGATCGGTCATGGGGTCGGTCAGACGGTCCTCGGCGATGCCGCAGAGCGCGGCGAGGCGTTTGCCGATCGCCCCATCCGCCGGGACGATGAAGTGGCGGACCGCCGAGCTCGGCAGGCCGCTCGTGGTGAGCAGCTCACGCACCACCGGAGGCACTTGGGCGAACCAACCCGCCTCGCGAGTCCAACGCTCCTCGAGCGTGTAGTCGAAGGTCTCACCCGCCAAGCGATGATGGTCGACGAAATCCGCAGCGAGGTGCCGTGCGCCGATCCATCGCGCAAGACCGTCGTCCGCACCGACGACCATCGCCGCGGCGCCATGACCATAGGCGAGCTCTTGCTCGCTCCCGGGCCGCGCCAAGCGCCGATCCGCGGCGGCGACCACGATCGGGCCGTGCTGACCGATGGCCGCGCTCTGCGCGAAGGCTTGCGCGAGCGCTGTGGTTCCCGCCCGTTGTGAGCCGCCGACATCGGCCGCGAGCACCGAGTCCGGCAGGGCGAGCGCGCTCGCGACCAAGGTCGCGTTGCTGCGATCGGCGAACGGCAGGGTGGTAGAGGCGAGTACCAACGAGCGCACATCGCGGCGCGAGGCGTAGTCGGGCAAGGCGTCCCGGACGGCCTCGAGCCCCATCGTTAGGCTGTCCTCGTCCCAGTTGCAGGCGGTGCGTTCGCCACGCGGCGACTTCTTGCCGCCGTTCAGCCAACCCATGGCGCCTGCGATCAGCTTGCGCGGGATGCGCAGGCGGGGCAGGTGGACGCCATAAGCTGCGATGCCGGGCATCTGGTCAGACCTTGATCCAGGGCGCCAACTTGGGCTGCACGCGAAATTCGGGCGGGATGCGCCCCTCGCCGATACGCCGATCGAGCTCCTCGTGCCAGTGATAGATCCGCCGTTCCTGGTAGTTGAGCGTGATGCCCTCGAAGGCGCCGGACTCGACCGATTCTTGGATCTGCTCGGCGAACTGCGTGTCCTCCTCGAGGATGCGCTCGAAGTTCGAGAGCCGCTTTTCCCAGAGCGGATCGATCTCGCCGCCACCCCAGTCCGGGGCGAACCAGGCGATCTCGATCTCCATGGAGCGCGGGCCGGTGGGCCAGAACAGGATGAAGGGGTTGCCGGTGGCGTCGATCGGCGTGACCAGGTTCGGATAGAAGAGGAACGAGGGGTTATTGGAGCGCGTGATCTCGGTGGCGGTGTCGATGCGGCGCATGCCGCGGGTACCGGGGTCTTGCCAGTCCGGGCGCCGGTTCGGTGTGACCATCAAAGAATGACCACGCGGCCACAGCGTGATGTGTGTGCCACGATGATCGAGGAAACGATCGACGGTGTGGGTATGGATCGACTTGAGGTGATAGACCTCGAGGAAGGCGTCGAGCAGGATCTTGACGTTGCACTTCACCGGATAGCTCTTGCGGTGCACGAAGCGCACCTGCTCCGGCTGGATCTCCTCGAGCATCGCCGGCATCGGGCCAAGATGCGTGAGCAGCGGTTCGGCGTCCGGGTCTTCATTGACGAAGATCCAATTGCCGAAGCGTTCGCAGCGCACCGGGGAGAGCGGGTGCTTCGAGAGGTCGAGGTCGACGAAATCGCGCTTGTCGCGCAGGTTCATCAGGCGTCCGTCGAGGCCGTAGGTCCAGCCGTGGTAGCCGCAGACGAGTCCATCCACCCGGCCCTTGCACTCGCGCACGAGCGGTGCACCGCGGTGCCGGCAGGTGTTGTAGAACGCACGGACGACGCTGTCCTTGTCACGCACGATGAGGATCGGTGAGCCGGTGCGCTTGAAGAGCTGGAAGCTGCCGGTCTCGGGTAGTTCGTCGATGTGACAAGCATAGAGCCAAGCCTTGCGCCAAAGGTGACCGTCCTCGAGGGCGAGGAAGGACGGGTCGGTGTAACGGCCGCCCGGGATGACCGGCAAAGCCGGGAAGCCTGCGGGGGGCGCGACGCGCTCCGCCTCGAGGCGCATGGCGTCCTTCAATCGTTCTACTGTCGCTGCGTCCATGGGGGGCGTCTCCGCGCTACACTCCGGCTTAGTCAAATGATAACCCGCTGCCGCCCTAAAATAAACAAACTTGACTGTTTTTTTAGCCCGCGAGGCGGTAAAGTCCGGTCATGGCTGACCTGATCCTTCATCACCACGATCCCTCCCCATTCGGCGAGAAGATCCGGCTCTGCTTCGGGCTCAAGGGGCTCGCTTGGGACTCCGTGCAGGTGCCGATGCTGCCGCCTCGGCCGCTGGTGGAGCCGCTGACCGGGGGCTACCGGAAGATCCCGGTTCTGCAGGCGGGTGCTGACCTCTACTGCGACACGCGTCTGATCGCGCGCGAACTCGAACGTCGCTATCCGCAGCCGACCTTGTTCCCACAGGGCAGTGAGGGCTTGGCGATCGCGCTCGCGGCCTGGAGCGACCGCAGTTTCTTTGACCCGGGTGCCGGATTGTCGATGGGGCTCAACCGCTCGATGATCCCGCCGGCGATCATCGAAGATCGCAAAGAATTCTTCAATTTCATGGATTTCGACCGTCTCGAGGATGATCTGCCGCACCTGTTCACGCAGTTCAGGGCGAACCTCGCTTATGTCGAGCGGATGTTGGCGGATGGTCGTCAATTCGTGCTCGGTGATGCGCCGTCATTCGCCGATATCGACGCCTATTTCCCGGTCTGGATGGCGCGCGGCAACATCGGCGACGCGCCGCGCTTGCTGCAGCCTTTCGAACGCTTGCGATCTTGGGAGGCGCGGATGGATGCGCTACCGCGCGGTCTGCGCCGCGAGATCGACGGTGAGCAGGCCTTGGCCGTGGCGCGTGCGGCATCGCCGCTCGAGCCGCTCGGCGTGGAGGCCGACGATCCCTTGCGTCTGTCCGCGGGTGATGCGGTGGTCGTGACGCCCGACGACTATGGCCGCATCCCCGTCACCGGCGAACTTGTCACCCTTAACGTCGATGAGGTCGCCCTGCGCCTGCGTTCAGCGCCGATCGACGAGGTGGTCGTGCACTTCCCGCGGCTCGGCTATCGTGTCGAACGCTGTCGCTGAGCGCTCAGGTCACCCCTTGACGGTGCAGTTCGGCGATCGCGGCCGCGTCGTAGCCGAGTTCCCGCAGCACTTCGTCGGTGTGCTCGCCGAGCAGCGGCGGGCGGCGGGTGATGCCTGCGGGGTTGGCCGAGAAACGCAGCGGCAGATCGGGCACGGGCGCGGGGCGCGGCAACCCCGGATAATCCGCCACCGGCTTGAACCACGCCATCGCGGCGGCCTGTGCATCGTCGAGCGCTTGTTGGGGCGTGAGCACCTGGGCGGCGGGCAGACCCGCAGCGGCGAGTGCTTCGAGGGCGCTCGCCGTGTCGCGCTCGGCGCACCAGGCGCGCATCCGCTCGAGTATCTGCGCGCTGTGCCTGCCACGGCCATCATCCGTCGCGAATCTCGGATCGCCGGTCCATCGCTCGGCGTCGCCCATCAGGCGTGCCCAGCGGCGGAACAGTCCGTCGCCGACCACATGCGTCAGCACATGGCCGTCGCGCGTCGCGAACACGTCGGAGGGCGCCGAGGTCTGCACCCGGTTGCCGGTGCCGACCCGGTCCGGTTTGGCGACGGCTTGTTCGATGAGGTGCGAGCCGAAGACCGAAAGCGCCGTCGCCTGCAGCGCGGCCTGCACATGTTGGCCGCGTCCGGTGCGCTGCCGCTCGAGCAGCGCAGCGAGCGCACCGAACGCAGAGAGCACGGCCGTCGAGTAATCGACATAGGGTGCCGCCGCTTTGGCGGGCGAGCCGGGTGTGCCGGTGATGGTCATTGCGCCGGAGAGCGCTTGGCCGACCCCGTCGAATCCGCCCTGCGCGGCGCGCGGGCCTTGGTCGCCGAACGCGGTCTGGGTGACCAAGATGATCTCCGGGCGCAGCGCCGAGAGGCTCGGCCAATCGAGGCCGAGCGCGGTGAGCCCGCTCGGCGGCAGGTTGGCGACCACAATGTCCGCGGTGCGCAGCAGTCGCTGCATGATCTCGCGACCCGCGGCGCTGCTGGGATCGAGCGTCAGCGAGCGCTTGTTGCAGGCGGTCTGGAAGAACACACCGCCTTCACCGCCCTCGCAGATCGGTGCGATGAAGCGATCTTCGCTGCCGCCGATCTTCTCGATGCGGATGACCTCCGCGCCGAGGTAGCCTAGCAGGGTGGCACAGTAAGGACCGGCGACGTAGCGACCGAAGTCGAGCACGCGGACGCCGGAGAGTATCGGTCGGGTTTCGATCATGGGAGATGCCAGGGATGGATTTCAGTCTGACGGATGAACAAAGCGCATTGCAGGAGACCGCCCGTAAGTATGCACGGGAACGGTTGCCGCCGATCGCAGTCGAGTGCGAAGAATCCGACCATCCGCCCTCCGCGGAAGTGGTGCGTGAGTACGCCTCGATGGGGTTCCTCGGCATCAATGTCGCCGAGAAGTACGGCGGCCTCGGGCTCGGCAATGTCGAGGCCTTGATCGTCATCGAGGAACTCGCCAAGATCTCTGGTGCGGTGGCCTTCCCGGTGTTCGAGTCCTGCGTCGGACCGGTACGCGCCATCGAGCACTTCGCGAGCGAGTCGCTGCGCCAGCGGGTGATCCCCGCGGTCTGCCGCGGCGAGGCGATGGTGGCGGTGTCGATGTCCGAGCCGCAGGCCGGCTCCGCGTTGACCGATCTCACGACGCGTGGCGTGATCCACGGCGACACGGTGGTGCTGAACGGCACCAAGCGTTGGTGTTCGGGTGGCGGCCATGCGGATGGCTATGTCGTCTACTGCCGGTTGTCGGATGATCCCGGTCCGAAGGGCATCGGCGCGGTGTACATCGAGAAGGACACGCCCGGCATGACCTTCGGCGTGCGCGAGAAGCTCATGGGCTTCCGCGGTGTGCCGTCCTCGGACATCTATTTCGACGACTGCGCGGTGCCGGTCGACAACATCGTCGTGCCGGCGGGCGGTTTCAAGAAGCTCATGGAGGCGTTCGACCTCGAGCGCTGCGGTAACGCGACCATGGCGCTCGCGCAGGCGAGCGGGGCGCTCGATGATGTGCTCGTCTATGTGCAGGAGCGTCGGCAGTTCGGTAAGCCGATCGTCGAGTTTCAGGCCGTGCAGTTGCGCCTCGCCGAGATGCGCATGCGCATCGATGCCGCGCGCTTGCTCATCTGGCGCGCAGCGGCGAACGCCGAACGCGGACTGCCGTCGGTGCTCGAGTCGTCGATGGCGAAGTGCTTCGCCAACGAGATCGCCCGCGAGGTCTGCGGCCATGCGGTGCAGCTGATGGGCGGTTACGGTTACTCGCGGGACTATCCGATGGAACGCCGGCTGCGCGACGCCTGGGGCTGGGGCATCGCGGGCGGTGCGGTCGACATCCAGAAGGTGAACATCGCCGCAGCGATGGTGGGGCGTCGGTTCGATCAACGGCGTTGAGCCCTCAAGGGCGCAGCGCGACCTCGACCTGGCCGTCGACGATGCGCAGCGCGTGGGTCTTGAGCGGGGCGACGGCCGGTGCGCCGAGCACCGTGCCGTCACGGACATCGAACGAGGCGCCGTGCAGCGGGCAGATCAGGCGACAGCCGCGCAGGCGGCCCTCGCTCATGCGCGCGTAGGCGTGCGAACAGACATCATCGAGCGCGAACCAGCCCTCGCGCGAATGACAGACGACGATCTCGCGCCCCTCGAGGGTGAACGCGCGCATCTTGCCCTGTTCGATGTCGCCCTCTGCGGCGACCGGCCACCATGTATCCATCGTCGGATATTTTATCACTGCACCGCGTTCAACCCGCAGCCGCAGTGCGTCCGACTTTCAGCGCAGCGTTGATCTCGGAAGGGCTGGGGTTGCGGCGCAGGGTCAGGCCACCGTTGACCTGCAGCACCTCACCCGTCATGAAGCTCTCGTCGCTCGCGAGCCAGAGCGCGGCATTGGCGACATCGAGCCCGGTGCCGATCCGTCCGAGCGGATACTCCTTGACGAAGGTCTCGCGCAAGCCCGGCAGGCTCATCTCCCGGGCCGTCATCGGCGACTCGGTGAGCCCCGGCGCGAGCGCGTTGACCTTCACGCCGCGATGCCCGAACTCATTGGCGAAGCAACGCACCATGGCCTCACCGGCGGCCTTGGTGGCGATATAAGCGGCGTGGTGGTGCAGGACGGCGTGCACCGACGCCGAGGAGAGGGTGATCACCGATCCGCCGCCCAGCTGCGCCATGCGTCCAACGAAGGTCTGCAGGAAGAAATATGGGCCCTTGAACTGCAACGCCGAGATCCGGTCGAGCTGCTCCTCGGTGGTGTCGAGCAGCTTCGCGAGCAGGCCCCAGCCGGTGCAGTTGACGGCGACATCGAGCCGATCATGGCGCTCGAGCGCGGTCGCAGCAAGGGCGTCGACCTGCGCCTTGTTGGTGATGTCGCAGAGTGCGGCGCTGCCGCCGATCTCGGCAGCCAGCGCCTCGAGCGGTTCGGATCGGCGACCGGCGACCACCACGGTCGCGCCTTCTTCGGCGAACCGTCGCGCCATCACCTGGCCCATGTTGTCCTGTCCGGCGGCGCCGAGCACCACCGCGACCTTGCCTGCGAGTCTGCCCATCCTTGTCTCCTTGATCGGTGGTGTGCGGTCGGTCATGTGAGGCGTCGGAGCGGCTCTGAGCCGTCCCAGTCCACCGCCTTGCGCCGGATGAAGGCATAGAAGCGCGTCAACGCCTCGCCCGGTTCGTAGAGTTCGAGCATGTGTCCAAGACTGCGGCGTGTGTCGAGCATCGCGAAGGACACGCCCGTGGTTGTGCGTGCTTCGAGTGCGGCGCTCACGCCGCGCGCCGCGAAGTCGGCGATGGCCGCGCTGAGATCAGGGACGAAACAGGCGACATGATGCAGCCCCGTCTCCTCCGCCGCGAAGCAGTCGCGCAGGGCAGAGGGCGAATCATCATGCTGCGTGATGAGCTCGATCATCATCTCGCCGGCTTGACCGTAGGCGGAGGAATGATCGAACCGGCCGGGCGCACCGCGGTGACGGACCTCCTGCAGCGCGATATGTTCCATGAGGTAGAACGGACCCCAGCCGTGCTCGCGCGCGAAGCGCACCGCGGCCTCGGCGGGGTCGGCCACATGGTAGGCGACCTGCACCGGGCGGAGCCCGAGGATGCCGGCATGCGGCCCGCGGGTCATGGCGCCCTCGAGCGGATCAGCCAAGCCGTCGCAACGGCCGCTCGCCGTCCCAGCCGTCCGCAGCCGTGCGGACGAAGCTGAAGAACGCGTCGATCGCCGGTCCGCGTTCGATCAGTTCGATCATCCCGCCCGGGTGCGCACCGGGCAGCGCGTCGGTGTCCACATAAGCGAAGCGGATGCCGTTCGCGGTGCTGCCGGATTGGGTCGCGGAGATCCCCTGCGCGGCGAGCATCGCCAACTGCGCCTCCACCGAGTCGGTCATGACGCCGAGATGCTGCAATCCGCTGCCGCCGACGAAGCTCGAGTAGATCGTCGGCACCGCATCGTGCTGCCGGATCAGCTCGACCTGCATCTCGCCCCATTGCCCGACCGCCACCGACATGTCGAAGGACACCGGCTGGCCGCGGTATTGGCACTCGGCGTACTGGATGTGCTCCATCAGGAAAAACGGACCGACCCCGAGCCCTGCCCAGTGCAGGGCGGCGGCCTCGAGGTCCGGGACCACGAAGCCGAGCTGCATGACCGGCCCGAACAGCGTCGGTCGCGCGGCGGCGGTCATCCCACCCACTCGAAGAAATCGATGGTCATCCCCTCGGCGCCGCCGTCGAGGCAGGCAAAGATGGGCGGGACCAAACGGTCGTGGAAATCGGTCTTCTGGTGGAACTCGAAAGCAGCCGGATCTTTAAACCGCGCATAGACTGCGTACACGCCGGGCTTGTCGACATGCCGCACGACGTCGTAGACGAAGGTATCGGGTTCGGCGTCGTGGGTGAGGCGTGAGAGCTCCTGCTGCAGGCGCTCGAATTCTTTTTCCTGGCCGGGTTTGACCTTGAGGGTCGCGAAGAAGACAGTCATATTGACCTCGCTGCTGCGTGATGGGTTGTCAGGCGGAAAGTCCGAGTTCTTCGATCAATGCCGTGCGTAGCCGGAACTTCTGGATCTTGCTGGAGCTCATCGGCCATTCGGTCACAAAGCGGACCTGCCGCGGCACCTTGAAGCTTGCGATCTCGCGACGGCAGAAGTCGATGAGTTCTTCCGGGGTAGCGGTCTGGCCGGGCTGCAGCTCGACGAAGGCCGCAGGCACTTCTTCGTACTTTGAATCGGGTATGCCGACCACCTGCGCGAGCTTCACCGCCGGATGTCTCTGCAGCTGCGCCTCGATCTCGGCAGCCGCGACGTTCTCGCCGCCCACTTTGAGCATGTCCTTGATACGACCGTGGAACAAGATGGTCCCGGCGGCATCGAGCGAGCCAATGTCGCCGGTGTGGAACCAGCCGTCGGCATCGAGCGCCTGGGCGGTCTTCTCGGCGTCGCGGTAATACCCTTCGAACAAGCTGTAGCCGCGCACCAGCACTTCGCCGCGCGTCCCGAGCGGTTGATCGGCGCCTGCGGCGTCGATCACGCGCACCTCGAGGCCCGGCAGCGGACGCCCGAGGCGGGTGATGCGCTGGCTCTCTGGCTCCGAGGGTGAGCCGGTGCTGACCGTGCCCGACGCTTCGGTCATGCCGAAGCTGCCGACCTGCACCGCGCCCGGCATCGCCTTCATGATCGGCTCTGCGACGCCCGGCGGCTGCACGGCGAAGTTGGAGTTCATCAACCGGATGTGGGTCAGGTCCCGGCTGGTGAAATCCGGGTGGTAGATCAGACCCTGCATGATGGTGACGAAGCTCGGATAGGTGGCCGTGACCTTGTGCTCCTCGAGCATGCGCAGCGCCACACCCGGATCGAAATAGCCCATCGTGAGATAAGTGCCGCCGACATCAAAGATGGCGAGCATCGGCAGCACGGCGGCGATGTGGAACATCGGCAGGGGCGACCACAGCGAGTCCGCTTCGGTGAGCCGGTAGCGGTGGCGCCCCAGCGTGATCGAGTTGCGGACCTGCGCTTCATGCGTGATCAGGCAGCCTTTCGGGTTGGCGGTCGTGCCGGAGGTGTAGAGCATTAACGCGACATCGCGCACTCGCACACTGAGGCGTGTCTCGTGCACGGCGATCTCGGGGACGGTGTCGGCGGCCGCATCGAAAGCGGCCTCGCTGACGAAGCCGGCACGCTCACCTGCGCCGAAGCGCACCACGCTGCGCAGCCGCGGTGCGACCGCGAGGGCAACGCGTCTCGGGTCGGGTTGCGTAACGAGACCGGGCAGCGCCGACTCGAGGCGCTCCACGAAGTTCACCTGCTCGGCAATCGCGGCCGTCGTGAGCACGGTGACGAGGTCCGCGTTCTCGATGACATAGCCGATCTCCGCGGCCTTGTAGCGGGCGTTGATCGGCACGATGACGGCGCCGCACATCGCGATCGCGAAGTAGAGCTCGACGAACTCCGGGCAGGTGTGCATCAGGATGCCGACATGGTCGCGGGGCTTCACCCCGAGCGCCTGCAGGCTGCGCGCCCGTCGCAGCGCGCGGGCGGCGAGTTCGGCGTAGGTGTGGCGGCTCTCAGGGAATACCAAGGCGAGCTTGTCCGGATGGCGGTCCGCTGCGCTCAGCAGCAGATCGCCCATCGTCGTGACATTGATGCGCAGTGTCGCGAGGTCTTCGCTGTGCTGCCGCGATCCGGTGGTCATCTCATTTGTCCTCGGGCGCGAACGCCAGCAGCACATTGCCCGGCATATGGAAATACATGCCATAGCCGGAGGCCGCAAACAGCATCCCGTCCTGCACGATCGGTCCGGCGCCACCGCCGAACGAGCCGCCGTGCGCGCTGCCGCCGTCCGTGGTGGGAAAGGTCTGCGTGGCATCGAACTCCCAGATCACCCGACCGGTCGCTGAATCGTAGGCCCGCAGGCGCCCGTCCATGTGGCCCGCCAGCACGGCGCCGGGCATGGAAGTGATCGCGGCGGAGATGCCGGGTTCGCAGAACGGGCGGCCGTTGCAGACGTTGTTGGCAGGCGTCGACCACAGGAACTTTCCGGTGGTGACATCGAGCGCGTAGAGGCCGGCCTTCGAGGCTACCGCGTGCAGGTTGGTCTCCGCCTCCGGGTTCGACATGTCCGTGATCGGCACGAACAGCCGCTGGCCGTCGAGCGCCATGCCGAAGTGCACGCCGCCCTGGATGCCGCCGCGACCGACTTTGGTGCCCCAGACTCTCGCGCCGTTGCGGGCGAGATCGAGCGCATAGACATCGCCGGATTTCTGTCCGGCAAGCAGCAACGATTGTCCATCCGCACCGCGCGCGACGATGGTGCTCGCACCGAAATCGAAATCCGGACCGTCTTCGGCCGGGCAGTTGGGGTTGTCCGGCAACATGCAGGCGACGTTCCAGGCATCGCCGGTGGTCTTCTGCCGTGACCAGAGCAGCTTGCCCGTACGCAGGTCGAAGGCGAGCAGCGCGTCGCTACGGTCGTTGGCGGGCGAGGAATAGTTCTCCCCGGTACCGACATAGAGCAGACCGCGAGCGGTGTCGATGGACGGGCTGTTCCAGATCGGGGCGCCCGAGGGCGCGAGGATCGGCGTGCCGACACGGGTCTTGCCGACTTCGCGCGGCGC
>CAMAQZ010000048.1 GCA_945860725.1 Klebsiella pneumoniae
CGGGCGGGCGGCTGATCGACCGCTTTGAGCGCCGCGAGGGATGTTGGAAGATCGCCCACCGTCGCACCATCTTCGACTGGAACCGCGACACGCCGACGCGGCAAGGTTGGGTCGGCGGCATGTTCGTGCCCGGTACGCCGGGCATGCGCATGGGCGCCCAGGGCGAAGGCGACCCTTCCTACGAGCGCTTCTGAAGCGACATGCGACCCGCGCCATGACACGACCCGATGCGCCTTTTCGTAAGACCTCTTTCCCCTCGGCGGCGATGCGCACCGAGCGGCGTGCGGACGGCAGTCTTTGGGTGACCCCTGAGCTTGCGCTCGCGGACTACCGACCCAATCTGCCGCAGGAACTCGCCGCGCGTGCCGCTGCGCACCCGCAGAAGACCTACCTCGCCGAGCGCCGTGGCGGCGCTGAGGCACCGTGGTACCGCGCCAGCTATGGCGAGGTCGACAAACAATCGCGCGCGGTCGCCGCTTGGCTGCTCGCGCGCGATATCCCGGCCGGCTGCTCGTTGCTGATCCTGTCCGGCAATTCCGTGATGCACGCGGTGTTCAAGTACGGCGCGATGGCCGCACGCTTGCCGGCCTGCCCCGTCAGCGTCAATTACGCCCTCATGGGCGGCGACTATGGTCGCCTGACGCACGTCATCGATATGGTGCGCCCGGCCGTGGTGTTCGCCGAGCAGACCCATTCGTTCCGCACCGCGCTCGAGTCCGTGGATTTCGGCGACGCGACCGTCGTGACCGACGATCCGTCACTCATCGCCGGCATACGGGGCAGCGGCCCGGTGGTGTCGACCGCCAGCGTCCTCGCGACGCCTGCGGGTACCGATGTCGACGCCTCGATCGCGTCGATCGATCCGGACGAAGCCTCGCTTTACATGCTCACCTCGGGCAGCACCAGCCTGCCCAAGGCCGTGATCCAGACCCAGCGCATGATCGCCTCCAACCTCGCGCAGGGTCGACAAGTGCTGGGCGACACGGCCGGCTGGAGCGATGTGATGCTTGATTGGCTGCCTTGGAGCCATGTCTCGGGCGCCTTCACCAAGATGGGCACCCTGACGAGCGGCGGTACGCTGTACATCGACGGCGGCAAGCCCCTTCCGAGCATGTTCGCGGAGTCGCTGCGCAACCTCAAAGAAATTGCGCCGAAGTTCTATGTCAATGTGCCCTTCGGTTATTCAATGCTCGCCGACGCCCTCGACAAGGACGAAGAGCTACGCCAGCGATTCTTCGGCAATCTGCGGCTCGCACTCTATGGCGGCGCCGGTCTGCCGCAAGCGCTCTACGACCGTTTCCAGCAGCTCGCCGTCGATACGGTGGGAGAGCGGATCTTCTTCACGACCGGTTACGGCGCGACCGAGACCGCTTCGGGCTGCATGGCGATCTATTTCCCCACCGAAGAGGTCGGTATCGGTCTACCGATGCCGGGGCTCACGCTCAAGCTCGTACCGGACGGGGACCGCCACGAGGTGCGCCTCAAGGGCCCCATGATCACGCCCGGCTACCTCGGGCACGGCGAGAAGAACCGCGCGATCTTCGATGAGGACGGGTTCTGGCGCACCGGCGATGCGGCGCAGCTGCACGACCCCGCTGACATCGGCAAGGGGCTCAAGTTCGCGGGACGGCTCGCCGAGGAGTTCAAACTCTCGAGCGGCACTTGGGTCGCCGCAGGGCGCCTGCGGGCATCGCTCGTCGAAGCGTTCGCACCGCTGCTCGGCGACTTCGTGATCTGCGGCGAGAACCACGAACGGCTGACGGCGCTCACCTGGCCCAAGACGCCGGTCGATGACACCCTGCGCACCGAGCTCTCGCGCCGTCTCGGCGCCTTCAATGCCGGACGCGGCGCGAGTGAACGCGTCGAGGCGCTGATGCTGCTCGCCGAGCCGCCGCGCGCGGACGCGCATGAACTGTCAGACAAAGGCACGATCAACCAGCGGGTCACCCTGCTCCGCCGCGCAGCGGATGTGGAACGGCTCGAGTCCGGCCAGCCCGATCCGCGGATCGTGCTGCCCTCCTGAACCCCGAGGTAGAACCCATGGAAATCCGTGATCGCGTCGCGCTGGTGACAGGCGCCAACCGGGGCATCGGTGAGGCGTTCGTGCGGGTGCTGCTCGCCGAAGCCGGTGCCGCCAAGGTATATGCCGCCGCGCGCGACCCTGCCGATGCCGCGCACCTCGAACGCGAGTTCCCGGGCAGATGCATCGCTGTACGACTGGACGTCACCGATGAGACGCAGATAGGCGCAGCCGTCGAGCGCTGCACCGATGTTGGGCTGCTCATCAACAACGCGGGTCTGTTCACCAACCAGCTGCTGATCGGCGCCGCAGACATCTCCCACGCACGCGCCGAGATGGAGGTCAATTACTTCGGGCCGCTCGCGATGATCCGGGCGTTCGCGCCGGTGCTGGCCCGCAACGGCGGTGGCGCCGTGATCAACGTGCTGTCGGCGGCCGCGATCGTCGCCCTGCCGAACATGGGCGGCTACTCGCCCTCGAAAGCGGCCGCCCGCATGCTTTCGACCTCGGCGCGCGCGGAGCTCGCCGGCCAGGGCACGCATGTCGCAGCCCTCATCGTCGGCTCGGTCGAGACGCGGATGGCCGCCCACGTACAGGGCACCAAAGAAAAGCCCGAGGACATCGCACGCGCCGGCCTGCGCGCGGCAGAACGCCGGATCGACGAGCTCGACACCGACCGCATGGCCGTCGAGGTGCGTGCCGCGCTGCAACTCGACCCCAAGGGCTTGGAGCGCCGTCTCGCCAAGCTCTTAGGCGCCCAGAACCTCAGCACGGGCAAGTAGACCCTAGAAATAGACCTTAGAAAAGCGGCGTCCGCCCCGTCAGCGCGACGATATGCGGCGGCGGCGCCTCGCCCGCCTTGAGCCGATCGAACAGCCCACGGTCGAAGTAATCGCGCCATTCCGTGATCAGGCCATCCCGGAACCGCATCACGCCCGCATAAGGCAGCGCGATCTGCCGTCCCTCGGGCGAAGTGAACTCGTCCACCCCTTCGGCGAGGGCGGTGTCGCCCTGCTCGGCGTAGCTGAAGATCCGCCAACGGACATCCTTCATCTGGCCGGCGAGCGTTTCCATGAACCGGGCGGTCGCCTCCTTGCCGATGATGGGCGGACTGCCCACATGGGAGTGCCAGACGATGTCGTCAGCCAAACGCGCGATCACAGCCTGTCTGTCGCCCTGCCGCCAACCCATGATGACGGCCTTCATGACGGCGAAATGGCGGCCCTGTGCAGCATCCTCAACAGACGCGCTGGCCACGGTGGCGCCTGCAGCGATCAAAGGTGCGCCAGCGACGAAATTGCGACGGTCCATGCGATATCCTCCGGAGAGTTGCGACTTTCAGTATTAGACCACAGATATAATTTGTGCTCGTATCTCGCTCATCCATGCGATCGGAGAGACCCCGTGCGAACGACGCCTGCCGAGAAGATCCGCGAGTACCGCAGCCGTGGCTGGTGGGACGACACCCGCATCCACGACATGTTCGACGCCCATGCCCACGCCTTCCCAGAACGCACGGCCTTGGTCGATGCACCGAACCGCCCGGATCTCCTCGGCACACCGCCGCTGCGCCTGAGCTGGCGTGAGACCGCCGATCTGGCGGATGGCTTCGCGGTGACGCTGCAAGCGCTCGGACTCGGGCGCGACGATCTGCTCGTCGCACAACTGCCCAACATCGCCGAGTATCCGGCGCTCTACATCGCGGCGCTCCGTCTCGGCATCATCGTCAGCCCGGTGCCGATGCAGTTCCGCCGTCACGAACTGGAACAGATCGTCCGCTTCACCGGCGCCCGCACGGTGCTGACCGTCGACGCCTTCAAAGGCGCCGACCACATCGGGATGGCGCTGCAGTCCAGCGCGACGCTTGCCGCAGAGGGCATCTGCCTGCGCGTGCTCAGTCTGCGCAGCGCGGCGGGCGGGGACACGCTCCCGGAAGGCGCCATCGCCTTCACCGCCGCGCCGGCGGATGACCCGCGGCGGGCTGCACTGCCGTCGCACTGCGCCGCGCTCGGCGTCGACGCCGACGACATCGCGACGATCTGCTGGACCTCTGGCACGGAAGGCACCCCCAAGGGCGTGCCGCGCTCGCACAACCACTGGCGGGCGATCAGCTGGGCGCACCTGCGCGGCGCCGGGATACAGCCTGGCGAGACGCTCCTTAACCCCTTTCCGCTGGTCAATATGGCGGCGCTCGGCGGCTGCTTCATGAGTTGGCTGCACACCGGCGGAACCCTGCTGCTGCACCATCCGCTCGACCTGCCGACCTTCTTCCGGCAGATCGCCACTGAGCGTCCGCAATACGCCATCGCACCGCCGGCGGTGCTCAACATGCTGCTGAAGAACGAGGCGCTGCTCGCATCGGTCGACCTGTCGTCGTTGCGCTGCATCGGCTCCGGGTCGGCACCGCTCGACCCGGAGATGATCGAGGGCTATCAGGATCGCTTCGACATCGAGATCTGTAACAACTTCGGCTCCAACGAGGGCGTCTCGCTCATCAGCAACGCCACCAACGCCGCCGATCCCTTGCATCGCGCACGCTGGTTCCCGCGGTATGGCCGCGACGAGGTGTCGTGGACGCCCCCGCCGCCCGTACAGATCAGCACGCGGCTCATCGACCCGGAGGACGGCAGCGAGATCCTCACGGCAGGACATGCCGGTGAACTGCAGATCACGGGGCCCACGGTCTTCGACGGCTACCTGAATGCGCCGCAGATCAACGCCGAGTCGTTCGCGACGGACGGTTGGTTCCGCACCGGCGACCTGTTCGAGCTCTGCGGCGACGACGATGAGCTGCGTTTCTACCGCTTCGTCGGCCGGCTGCGACAGGTGATCAACCGCGGCGGGATGAAGATCTCGCCCGAGGAGCTCGATAACGCGCTCAACCAGATGCCGGATGTGCTCGAGGGCGCGGTGGCGGCCTATCGCGATGCCGTGATGGGCGAGCGCATCTGCGCCGTCGTGGTGCCGAAGCCGGGCGCAAGCGTCACGCTCGACACCGTGTGCGCCCACTTCGAGGCGTTCGGTCTCGCAAGGTTCAAGTGGCCAGAACGCTTGCGCGTCATCCCGCAGTTGCCGCGCAACAGCGTCGGCAAGGTGCTGCGGGGCGAACTGTCACGCTTGGCTTCAACCGAGGACGGCTGACAGGCGGACGGCGCCTAGCGCCACTGCCGAGCGACCTCCACGGCCTCGCGGAACCCGGTGCGGCTGACCCAGAGCATCGTGGCCGAGGCCAGCGTCGCGACCGCGCCCACCGTCGCGAGCGACACGCCGATCTGCATCGGCCCGCCCAGCAGGCTGTCGCTCACCCAGGCGACCAATGTCGGTCCCGAACCGAGCGACATCATCGTCCCGATCAGGAAATACGCCGCGATGATCTGGCCGCGCAATTGGTTGGGCACGACTGACTGCAGCGCCGTGCCAGGAAGCCCATTCAACATGCCGAAGCCGAAACTGGTGACCGCAAGCAGGACCAGCGTGGTCGTCGGGTCCGGGTGCAGCGGCGTGACGAGCACCAACGGCACCAGCGCAAACATCACCATCGCGGCGACCGTGATCGGAGCATCGACACGACCCCGCGCCGTCAGACGGTCCGAGACCCAACCACCGACGAACACGCCGGGCACCGAGGTCAGCAACAGGATGGACCCGTAGGCGAGCCCGATGTCGCCTGCCGTCCAGCCATGCACGCGCATGAACACCGCAGGGATCCAGACGAGGTACGAGATGCCTGCGATGCCGAACACGGAAAAGCCTAGGAACAACAGCAAGAACAGCGTCCGCCGCCCGCCGATGAAGGCGAGCAGGGACAGGTCCGATCCGCGCGGCGCAAGACCGCGGCGCTCCGGCTCCCGTATCAACAAGAACAGCAGCGCGATCAGCACACCCGGCAACCCGACCACCAGGAACACCAACTGCCAAGGCGCAAGCACGCCGACCCCCGGGACCGCCACATCCCCCATGCCTTCAGCCAGTTCGATGACCTGGCCGCCGATGATCAACGCCAGCCCAGACCCGAGGTACGGCCCCATCGCGTAGGCGCTGATGGCGCGGGCACGCCGCTCGGGCGGGAAGTAATCCGATATCAAAGAATAGGCGGCCGGTGACAACGCCGCTTCGCCGATCCCGACGCCGATACGCGCAATGAACAATCCGAGGAACCCTGTGGCGAGCCCGCAGAGCGCCGTCATGATGCTCCAGGAGATCATGCCGACGACGATGAGCAGGCGTCGGCTCCAACGGTCGGCCACCCAACCGAGCGGCAAGCCCATCACGCTGTAGAAGATCGAGAACGCGAGGCCTGCGAGCAGGCTGAACTCGGTGTCGCTGATGCCGAGGTCTGCGCGGATCGGCTCGACCAGCAGGCTCATGATCTGCCGGTCGATGAACGAACTGGTGTACGCCAGCATGAGCAACGCGACCAGCACCCACGCCCGCGTCGGGCTTGGCCACGGAGCTGAAGAAGTCGCCGGCGTTGCGCTCACCCGCCCACCCGCTCGACCACCATCGCGGCGCCGACGCCGGAGGCGCCGGTGCAGACGACGAGCCCGAACCGTCCGCCGCAGGCATCGAGTGCATCGAGCAGGCTCGAGAGCAGGATGGCGCCCGAGGCTCCCATCGGATGACCCTTGGCCATGTGGCCGCCGCCGACATTGACGCGACCGAGGTCTGCCGCGTGGTCCCGCAGGAAGATCGCCATCGTGACCGCAAAGGACTCCATGAACTCGATCCGGTCCATGTCGCCGAGCGTGAGTCCGGCCTCGGCGAGTGCGGCCTGCATCGCGGTGAGGCCTGCGAGCAGCGACGCGCGCGGATCACCGCCGGATTCGGCATACGCCAAGATGCGCGCCCGCGCTTTGCGGCCGGCACCATCCGCGGGCGTGCCGCCGACGAGCGCGAGCCCCGCACCGTCGCAGACGGGCGGCGCATGGGCGATGGTATGGCGGTGGTCGATGGGACCCTCGAGCGCATCCGAGTACTGCGCTGCGAGCGCCGCGAAACCGGGCGCCATCGCTGCGAGCGACTCCGCGGTGGTCTGCGGACGGACGCATTCGTCGATCGCGAGGCCATCGATCGCGATCCGCGAAGCGCCGAGCGCAGGCACGGCCTCGGCGGCCGCCGCACGCTGCTGCGAGAGCAGCGCCAGCCGATCGAGTTCGGTGCGCGCGATCCCCTGCTCGTCGGCGAGCCGGTCGGCGGCGAGCACCACCGGGACATATCGGGAGCGCTTGGGGAAGGACGCATCGCCGTAGTAGGCCGCCTTGTCGGCCATGAACGGCACGCGCGACATCATCTCGACGCCACCCGCCAGAGCCGCGGTCGGTCGGCCCGCCACCCGCAGCGCCGCATGGCCGATGGCGGTCAGCCCGGACACGCAGTAATTATTGAGGGTGAAGGCGCTGGCGCGCTCGTCGATACCCGCGTGCAGCTTAGAGACGAGCGCGATGTTGCCACCCTGGTCGCCGATCTGGCCGACGCAGCCGAGCACCAGCGAGCCGACCGTACGCGGTTCGTGACCGCGCGCCGCCAGCGCCGCCACGAGGCGACCGACGAGTTCTTGTGGGGTGTGGGCGGCGAGGCCGCCATCGGGCCGCGCCTTGCCACGCGGCGTACGCACCGCGTCGTGGATCCAAGCCTGCATGATCTGCCCCCCTGTGGTCCGGACGCCGAGTGTGCCGCGTCCGGCGCCGCAGGGGAATGGCGCCGGATGCGAGATATCAAACTACGGCGGACGCTAAGGGCGATGCCCCAGCATTGCGGAATGGCTTCCCTGTCGGTCTGGCCGGGACAAACATCACGCCCACACCGATCTTGTCCCACCTAAGACGACTGCGACCCTACGCAGCTGACCCTGCTTATTCGGCTGATTGACGGAATCACGTCACCGCAGGATCGGGTGCGAATGGACAGTAGTCTTCCTTCTCCACCAGATCGTACGCGAATATCATTTTCGCCATCCCGCAAAGCACTGCCATGATGACGCCCAGTTCAACCAGGTCTGCAGCGCTGAAATGCGCCTTGACCCGCGCGTAAAGTGCTGGGGTTATTCGGCCTTTCGGATTGGTCAACACCATCACGTCCGCCATCGCCAAAGCTGCTTTTTCACGCGCCGTGAATGGTCCGGTTTCGTAATCAGCCAACGCGTCTATCTGCGCTTGGCTGACACCCGCCTGCAAGGCTGCGATGGTGTCGGAACGGTTGCAAAAGGCGCAGCCATGGATGTTGGCCATACGTAAACGGACCAGCTCGACAATCTGCGTCGGGATACGACCTGAATAGAACAACTTTTTATAAAAGTCGTCGCGATACCAGTCATAGATTTCAGGTGCGCTGCCGAACACTTCGACGAATGTCGCATCATTGTGCAACGTCATCGACTTGTCCCAATCGGTCTGCATGTGGGTGGGCAGACGGTCACGCGGCACACGGGCCAACGGAGTATCGGGTCTCATGAGGCTTCTCCTGCAACGCTGGACATGGGCTTACTAGCCTTCACTCCGATCCTTATTCTTCGTCAGTCGCATTCTTCGTCGGTCGCGGAATAACTTCGAATTTTCGGCGCTGTGACTGCCATCAGGGCCAACTGCTGTGCATGCGGGATGATCACCCGCTTCGCATTATCGATCACCGTCAGGCACTGGAGCGAACGTCCGAGGGCGACGCCAAGCCCAGCTGCTACCCGATGCGGTCTGCGTTGAAGGACTGCAAGCCATCACTGGCTCGACTTCGGCTTCCAAGCCGCCGATCGTCGCTGTGCTTCTGCGATCTGATCACGGCTCATACGCCTTTCAATCACGCTTCGCGTGCCCTCTGCCCCACTTTCACCGTTGCGCGCGGCAAGCGAGAGCCAAAAATAGGCCTCCGTTAGGTTCTCGGTCACCCCTTGGCCGCTGGAGTACATATAGCCCAATTTAAATTGCGTACTTGCCAGACCAAGTTCCGCTGCGTTACGAAACCATATCAAGGCCTCCGCATCATCCTGCGAAACACCTCTGCCTTCGGCATATACGATACCGACGAAGAAGTGCGCCACCGCAAGATCTTGTGCAGCAGCCTGCCGATACCACTGCAACGCTTCGGTATCATTTTCCAAAGTGCCCTTACCGTTATCCCACATCACAGCAAGGTTGAATTGAGCGATCGCGTCACCCGTCTCAGCCGCCGCTAGAGCGGCAAGGAACGCTTTTCGCTCGTCACCAGAACCCTGAGCCGCTTGGCTGATTGCCGTGGGTAACCCAGCGGCCACCAAGGCGACAGCGACAGCGGACGCCACGAAACGGAACATTTGCTTCATCGGCCCACCATGGCAGTGCGATTCAAGCTGATGACGAAGGTTGGTTACAAACCGATATTAAAATTACAAAATATGGTGCCGGGTGAGGGATTTGAACCCCCGACCAACGGTTTACAAAACCGCTGCACTACCCCTGTGCTAACCCGGCAAATCAAGGACTTAAGCATAGCTCAGCCAAGCCCGTCCAAACGTCGTCCAAATCCACCAAACGGAGGCGGGGCACATGGCATCCATCAGAGAACGAGACGGCAAGTATCAGGTCAGGGTCATCCGCAAGGGCCACGGAGGTCGAGATCGAACGGGGCACGATCCAGACGCATACTAGGCCGATAACACTCGCTGAGGCGATTCGCCGATACCTAGCAAGAGTGCACCCCCCGTCAGAAAAGCGCCCGGTCAGGGCGGTACCGCCTGAAGGCGTTGGAGTCGTCAGATCTCAGCCGGCTTGAACTGGGGCAGCTCCGGCCCAGCCAGATCGCCACTTGGCGGGATACACGGCTTTCATCCAGAGCGGCGGCGCAATCGGTACGAAACGGGCTGAGAGCTTTATCCGCCCTCTACGAGCAGGCCATCCGTGAATGGGGCTTCGACAACCTGACCAACCCTGTACGCCGCGTTCGCCGCCCAAGCTCACCCAACAGCCGATCCAGAAGGGTATCTGTCGAGGAGCTCCAGACGCTGGAACTGGTTACCGAGTCCACTCAACTTCCGGCCTTGATGACCCTCGCTGTAGCAACGGGGATGCCGCTATCGGAGTTAATCGGGGCTAAATGGGAGCACCTCGACCTCTCCCAGCGCACCCTGTACCTACCTGACATGAAAACAGGCGACTCACGGACCGTACCCCTACCCACACCCGCGGTAACCACCCTCTCGCAAATCATCCAAGGACACGGCAACCCTCGTACCGGCCGCGTATTCAGTATCACCTCTCATGCCGCTACAGCAGCGTTCCGAGGAGCTGTGCAACGAGCACGAAAGGTCTACCTCAAGTCACTGGGAGATCAGTCGGATGAAGGGCTGTTTAATGACCTGCGATTCCACGACTTGCGGCATGAAGCCGTGTCGCGTCTATTCGAGCGTGGCCTGAATGTCGTTGAGGTAAGTAGCATCAGCGGCCACAAGACCCTTCAGATGTTTAAGCGTTACACGCACCTCCGCGCTGCCGACCTAGCCAAGAAACTTGAGTAAATCATCTTGAGAGGACCCAATGTAGGCAAAAACATATCCGTCGACGTCCCCCCCGATTTCAGTGCCACGGGAAGTTGAGTAGAGTCCGATTTCCGAAGGAGAGATCGGGCGCAAGCACGTCAGCGACGCATCGTTCTACAAGTGGCGAAGCCGCTTCCTGCTGACAAAAAAGTATGCGGGCACTTGAATGCGCGTCTCGGACCAAACACATGATTGATTTGCCAAGAGCCACGCGCGAGGTTGGACGCGTTGAACACGCGGAACGCGTTCGATAAACTCGTTGTCTGTGGGTCGGTGATGCTTGTACTACGATAAAGGTAGACTTAATTACGCAAAACAATTAAGTTCTCAATCGCCATGTCGTTATTCGATCATTGCGCTACGTGTAAAAGTTGCTGTCACGTCGATGTAGGCGCGCCTCCTCTTGAGGTCCATCTTACTTCGACAGAACGACGGTTCATGCAACCCATCTGTATCAAGCGCCGATGCAAAAATCTCGGCGCTGCGGGGTGCACGCTCGGCAACTCTAAGCCGTTTGGCTGCGATCTTTATCCGCTCGCCTACGATCCCGCATCGAAGCAGTTTTTTCTCGATAGCGAGTGCCCGCTTGCGAAGCGGTACGCCGATCAGCTCCCTGCCCCAGACAGCGACGCCTCGCGTCATCTCTCCCGCATGGCTGCCACGATCCGCCGGCTCGAACGAACAGATTTCGAGTATTTGGAGGCGAATTTCGCCTTCGATCAAGACTATTTCAGCCTTACGCCCTTGAACAGGACGCCAGACTAATGCAGCTGGAGTTACTTTCTACTTCAACCGAGCGTCGGCGCTCCATCCGAGCACCCGTTCAAACCCATCGTGTGGGACACCAGTCATTTACCCCAGCCAATCTGTGCGTCAAGAGCAGGCATAACGACATTCTTTATTACACGACACGCTGGGATGCTCTTTGCCCTTACGTGGACGTGTCAGCCGAACTGATTGCCTGTGCAAAGCGCCCCCTGATCGTGTTCGCATTGCCACCGGACAGCTCATACGGCGTGCCAATCAACGACCACTACGGACTAGCCGACATCGGCGATCCATCGTTCTGGAGCGATTCTCGTCGAGTCCGTAAATTCGCCGAACTTTCAAAACGTTTCTGCGGGTTCCGAAAAGAAATTTCGATTGTCAAAGGTAAGTCCCTGGATGTCTCGCAGATGCTCGAAATGGGCGGAGTCCATTTCTCGCAATGCGAAATCGAGCTCGATGAAATTGAGGGCTTCCTCGACTATGTGCGGAATCTGGACGTTTTGATCGTCCGATGCTTTGACCAAAACGGCGAAAAAATCTTTACGGACGTTTCGATCCTGCTGCCAGAGTACGAGCAGATCTATGGCAGCTTCTGCCAATGGAATGATCAATACCGGCGCTTTTCACCCGGTATTTATGCTTGCTTAGCCGTATGCGAATGGGGACGTGACAACGGTTACCACCACTACAACCTCGGGCCGGTCGGCGACTACCCCTACAAAGAACTATTCGTCACGACTCACCAACCGATCTACGCCATTGCACTAGTGTCGCCCCGTCACGCACTCTGGAATGATCAGACGTCACCGCTCTACACCGATTTCCCATCGGGCAGCGTGAACACCCTCTATCGCAATGCAACCATCGCGAGCTCCTTGGCCTCTGACACGGTCGCCTAAAGCGACAACATTCGACAATCTTTTCGTGATCCCGTCAGGCTCTTTCCCCCGCTCTCACCATCTGAGCACGAAACCCGCGGCACTAATGAAACCGCGAGAGATGTGCCGCGCGACGCTATAGCAAAAAACATACGATCGTGAAAGCAAATGAGACGTAAAACACTCTTAAGACATCTGCATGAGGAAGTCTATTGCCAGATCGGTGTTTCTAAGATTCACGGAGTCGGTGTACTTGCGATTCGGTCGATCCCAAAGGGCGCACGTGTTTTGAAGTCGCCGTTGCCAACGCGTGACATCCGTATCTCAGAGGCACAGCTGCGTAACGCGCATGTAGGGGTACGCCGGCTGGTGAATGCCTTTACTGAGCATGATTCGGGAAGTTTTTTTTTACCGCAATCAGGATTCAATGCGTTTAGTCTCTATCAGTACATGAATCACTCTAAAACGCCTAATATCAAACTCGTCAGAGCCGGTCATTACGTCTCGCTACGTAAAATTGTAGCCGGTGAAGAGCTGGTCTTCGACTATGACGAGGCGTTTGGTGAGCAACACGTATTTCGCAGGCGCTGTAATCGAAAGTCCACATAGTCGTATTAGCCATTGCGTCGTTACGAAAATACTGAGAAAAGGTTATCCCACGGGACTATTGTACTTACGCGCCCAGAACGAGGTGACAGACGCACTAACCGACGTAGCCTTCGCCTTGAAAAACCCGTCAGACGCCGACTGGGCACGCGCCGTCCAGCGCTTGATCTCTTCGTTCATTTCGATACTCATGTGCTGTCTCCTTGAGAAACATAACAACTGAGCAGGAGATCAGTGGGTCAGTACAGCAATGGAGGCGTTCTCCTCTACGCCTCTGCCAGTCTCAAGCAGATAGCCGAGGCTATATTGAGCCGCGCTGTGCCCCCACCCCCATGCCCGCCCAGCACTACACAGCCTCCCACTGGATTGAACAGGGGTGCCTTCAGTGCAGGACTCGATCAGCGTAGGTATACCGGATCTTCGCCGTCCCGACGCCCGATCGTGCTCAGGGTCTTGAACATGCCGTCCGCGCGCAGCTCCGTGGAGGGTTGGTTGAGGTTCCAATCCATGACCACCGTGCGTCGGGCGATGCGCCAGATGCCGCCGCGCTTTTCGAACCGATCGACATAGCGCCCCCCGTAGATGAAGTCCTGCGTGACCCCTGTCGCGACCAGCGGCGCGTACTTACGCAGATAGTTCTCACCGAACCAGCTTTCGACCTTCGACGGGGAGGCCGCTACTTTGTGGTACGCGATCAGATAGGCCTCTGTGTGAGCGACCTCACCGTCGAGCTCCATGTGGATGTTGCAGATGGCGTGCTGCGTGACCTCGAACCACTCTTGGATGCCGCGGATGATAAACTCCGCGAACTCCTGAGCGTTGCCAGCGAAGACGCCGTGGTCGTCGTACCCGTCCTCCCAATAGACGGACTTCATGAGCTCTACATCACAGCGGTCTAACGCGCGGCAGTAACTGGTGAGCACATGGTAGATCTTTTGACGATCGATCCACTCCTGCAGCTCAGCGGTCATGGTTTCCATTATCGGCTCCCGAATAGTTTCAGTAACTCTCTGATTTAAATGATCAAAACGGCTTAAATTTCTCTCATACCCCAAAATACCCCCCCCGAAAGTCTGGGGTGATACCTCTCCGGGGCCATCCTGTCGACCCGCCTACTGATTCTTCTTCGCGTTGTTTACGAAGTCGCGCGTCAACGACTTGTTTGCCTAATGCGCCCCAATCTCGCTCTTCATCTTCAACGCTGCTTTCGCTAACTCGTAGGCTTCACCTTCGGTAAGTGCGGTATTTTTAGAACGCAATAGTAATGCTTGTTCGAGAATGCTCTGTTCCTCGACAAACATCGCGATTCCTAGCGTCGACCCTTTATCCACGCCATCCAAGTAGCACGCGGCGCAGAGTTGTAGCAAAGCGTCAGTCGCCGCTGTGTCAGCAACGCCGCTCTTCGCGATGGCTTGGCTCCACAGGTCACCATACTTTCGAATCACCTCGGCTCGTGCCGCTAGGTGGTCTTCTTTATGTTTTGATTCGGTGTCTTTAGCGGTCATCACTCGAGCCTCCTCTGATCGTCACAACAAACGAAGACCCACCTCATGCTGCGAAAAACGTTGAGGTTCTGTTAAGGATGCAATATACTTCGAACTGCATCAAGAGACAGGACTTCGGTCCTCGCCAACCTGCCTACTCGGGCAAGGTGGTTGCCGCCAAAAAGCGGGATGTGGCTGATTCAGGCAATAAAACGAGCCAAAAATCAGCAACTTAGTAACGAGCCTGACTCGTGATGCGGCCTATTTCCAACCCAGGAGCCGCATATGTTTATTCATATAGATGTGAAAGGCGTCGACCTTTCTTTCAGACCCTCAAGTCGCCTGTTTCCTCTAACCGCAGAGAAATTGTTGCTCTCTCGCGTAAAGGGGGCCCAAAGACGAGAGTCGCTGACGGCAGCGATAGAGCAAGACAGATTGAGTGACCTAAACCCGTTCTTTACGCAGACATCTCTTAGTGCCGAGGATCGGCGCGCTAGAGCAGCTATTCACCCGAGCTTTATGGGCGGCGAGTACCTTCCTGATTTCGAGGAAGGCGAGCTCGAGATGGCGCGTCTGTCTCTGAGATCAGTAACTGCCGATGTCATCAGCATACGGCTGCGTAGGACAGAGGATGGCTTTGTCTACCGTATTGTCGATGAGTACATGGATCAAGATCCAAACGGCTTATTGGATGAACCCACGACGATCGTCGTTGACCAGCCACTGACCATGAAGGACTTCGGTGCTTTTGTCGTACAGGTCAGCAGGATGGATCATTGGTGCGACCCAGAGAGCCACGAGACAGAAGAAGAGGCGCAAGACTTTGTCGTGGCGACCTCTGAGTTTTACCCTGAATTCAGCGATTACATCGCCGAAGCGATCAGCCTTAAGTACCCGAAACCTCATTCAGAAGACGAAGAGGAGTGTGTTTAATGCCAGTGAGACGCATGACCGAAGCGGAAGCGCAACAGATATTCGGCTCAGGGTTTGCGATGTTCGACGCGGGTTTCAAGACTGAAACCTACCCGACAAACCGGCGTATATCTCTTTTGTTCCGTCGCTGATTACGCGGTTATTCTCACTTCCACTCAACAATACGGTAGTTCCCCTCGCCCCAAATGGTGCGAAATTCCTCATAGCTCTCGACGATACTCTTCCGCTTATCTTCCGCGAGCGCTTT
>CAMAQZ010000049.1 GCA_945860725.1 Klebsiella pneumoniae
GTTCGATCTCTGGTCGATGGGGCCCGATGGTCAAGAGGGTGGCCCCGAGTCCGACCGGGACAACATCGGCAATTGGAACCTTGGCGACTGAGCGTCGCCCCGCCCTCGGTCCTACGACCGGGTTCACCCTGGTCGAGATCCTCGTCGTGCTCGCGATTATCGGTATCGTCAGCGGCGGCGTGTTGTTCTCCTTTGGCTTGCTCGGCAATGACCGGCGGTTGAGCGACGAGGCTGATCGACTCTCGGCTCGGATCGGGCTCGCCGCAGATCGGGCCGAGCTCGAGGTGCGTGAGTACGGACTGCGCATGCAACCCGACGGCTATGAATTCCTCGCCTGGGACAGCCGCCGCCGGGAGTGGCAACCGGCGCAGGATGATGCACTGCGTGCGCGCCGCTGGCCGACGGGCGTCTCTGCGGAAGTGCGGATCGATGGACGGGCGATCGTGTTGCCAAAGCGTCGCGATGCGCTCGCGCCGCCACAACTCGGCGTCGATGCGCGAGGCGAGTTCAACGCCTTTGAACTGCGGTTGCGTCGCGAGGGTGACCCGCTGACGGAGATCATCCGTCCCGCAGCCGACGGCGGACTCGAACGCGAGCAGGTCCGCCGATGAACGGCGCGCGGACCCGTGGGCGGGGTTTCACCTTGGTCGAGGTGCTGGTCGCGCTCATCATCGTCGCCCTCGGCACCGCCGCGATGTTGAGCGCCTTGGCGAGTTCAGCGCGGGCCGCAGAGCGCATTCGCGAACGGATGATCGCGGGGTTCGTGGCGATGAACCGCCTCACCGAGACCCGTCTTGAGCCCGAGCTCCCGAGCATCGGCCGTCGCGAAGGCGAGATCGAGATGGGTGGTTCACGCTGGGCATGGCAGGAGGAAGTCGTGCGCACCCCGATCGCGGGCGTCCTGCAGATCACCGTGCAGGTGCGCGGGATCGAGGCGACGACCCCGGGCAGGACCTCGTCGGCCGTTGCCGCGCAAGCGGGATGGCTCGTGACGATCGCGGGCGCACGAGGCACTGCGGTGAGTGCCGACCCGCTGCTCGATCGCCTGTGGGACCGTGCGCAGCGCAGTCCGCCATGAGACCACGCGGGTTCACCTTGATCGAACTGCTGGTGGCGGTGTTCGTCTCGGCCATCATGTTCGCGCTCGGCTATGCGGCGCTCGGCCAAGTGATCACGCAACGCGGACGGGTACAAGCCCAGCAACAGGCGATCGACGACCTGCAACGGGCGATGCGGGTGATGACGCTCGACTTTGCACAGGCCGCCCCGCGGCCGGTCCGAGAGTCCCTCGGTCGCGATCTGGAACCCGCAGTGCTCGCCGATGCGCGGACCTCGGGCGGTGTCTTCATCACCCGCGTCCTCGGTGCGCCGGTGCTTGCCGCGGCGGGACCCGCCCTGCAACGGATCGAGTGGCGACTGGAGGACGGCGCGCTGGTACGGCGGGCGTGGGCGGCTGCCGATCGGACGCAGACGACACCCGTGCGGCGTCGGGTGATGCGAAGCGGCGTGCGTGAACTGCGTTTCCGCTTCCTCGCTCCGAGCGGCGAGTGGCTCGGTGAATGGCCGGGAACCTTCGACCAAGATGCCGCCGCTGCGGCGGGTCGGTTGCGCCCACGCGCCGTGGAGGTCATCTTCGAGGATGACACGCTCGGGATGATCCGCCGCGTGATCGAGGTCGGTGGATGAAGCGCGTCCGCGGCATCGCCCTGCTCGTGGCGCTGATCATTGTCGCACTCGCCACCGCGATCGCCGGCGCCATCGCCTTTGACACCGGGCTGGGACTGCGCCGGGCGCAGGGCGGATTCGCGCAGGACCAAGCCCTGCAGCTCGCCGGCGGCGCCGAGGCCATCGCCGCGCAGATCTTGGTGGACGAGCTCGCCTCCGGTACCGCAGCGATCCACGACGCCCAGCGATGGCGAAACCCGATCGGACCGCTGGAACCGATCGAGGGCGTGCGGGTCAGCGCGCGATTGTCCGATCTGCAGGGCCGGTTCAACCTGAACAGTCTTGTCCAAGCGGATGGGCGACCCGACCCCCAAGCGCTCGAGGTGATGCGCCGCTTGCTCATCGGTCTGGAACTCGAACCGGAATGGGCCGAGCGCATGGCGGACTGGATCGACGCGGACGATCAGGCCTTGCCAGCAGGTGCGGAGGACGCCGTCTACTCGAGCGCCACGCCGTCCTATCGGACGCCGAACCTCCCGATCACCTCGGCCACCGAGTTGCTCGCGCTCGTCGACTTCGGCGCCGCCCGCTACGCCAAGCTTGCACCCTTCGTCGCCGCCTTGCCGCGCGATGCCGCGATCAATGTCTGCACGGCCAGCGCGGAGCTGCTCGATGCACTGAGCGGCGAGCGCCAATGGCGAGATGCCCCAGAGGCGCTGCGACGAGGTCGCGAGCGCGATTGTTTCCCGAGCCTCGATGCGTTGCGCACGACGCTCGGCGCCGAACGGTTCGCCGCCTTGGGCGGCAGTGTCGGGCTCAGCGACCGCTCAAGCCATTTCAGGCTCGATGTCGACACGGTCGTGGGCAGCAACGGGTTCACCTTGTATAGTTTGCTGCGTGCCACCACCGTGGCCGAGGGGCCCTCACGGGTGCGCGTCATGAGCCGTCAGTTCGCCGAATGACCGATACCATCCTGCTGCATCTGCGATCTCTCTCCGCCGACGATCCGGTGGAGGCGGTCTATTACAGTCCGGCGAGCGGCCCCCGTGCGCTCGGGCGGATCACCCTCGCCGATGCCGCGATGCGCGCGTCTGGAAAGCGTGTGCTCGCCGTGCTCCCGGCGACGGATGTCCTCGCCCTCTCCCTGACCCTTCCAGACGCTGCGACTTCAAAGTTACGTGCCAGCCTGCCGTTTGCGCTCGAGGAGCAGGTCGCCTGCGAGATCGAGACACAGCACTGTGCACTCGGACCGAGGCTGGCGGACGGCCGCTGGACTGTGCGCGTCATCGCTCGTGCCCGCCTCGAGGCTTGGCTCGCGCTGTTGCGGACCGTCGGCGTCGAGCCACAGTCGATGATCAGCGCCGCCGATGGACTTCGCGAGAAGCCGGGCGATCTCATGCTTTGGCTGGACGGGGATGATGCGCACTGGCGGGCACCGGGCGAAGGTCCGTTGACGTTGCCGACGGGCGGTACCGGCCCCGATGACGCACACGATTCTTTGGTGCCCGGACTGGTCGCAGCACTGGGCGAACGCGCAAAGGGTACCTTGGGTGTGGTGGTCCACGCCGACGCGGCCGATCGTTCGAGATATACCGCAGCGGTCGCTGCACTGCAGGCACAGATCGCACCGCTACAGTGGCAGACCCTCGATGAGGGCGCGCTGGCCGCCTTCGCCCCCGAGTACGCCCAAGGCGTCAATCTTTTGCAGGCCGAGTACGCTCCGAAGCGTGCTGCAGCTGAGGGACTACGCGGGCGATGGCGTTGGCCGCTGCGCCTCGCCGCTGCGGCAGTGCTGCTGCAGTCGGCGGGCCATGCGCTCGAGGCTTGGCGCTTGCACCAAACGTCCGTCAAGACCGATGCGGCGCTGCTCGAGGCGGCCCGCCCTCTAAAGCCCGATGTTGCGGACCCCGACGCTGCACGCGGCCTGCTTCGCGCCCGACTCGAGGCGTGGACGAGCCGTTCGATCGACCCGCACACGGCGCCGTTGTTGGCCGAGTTGGCGCAACTGACGGAAGCCAAGGCGGTGTCCGCTTCGTTGCAGGTGGTGGCGTTGACGAGCGTGGAGGGTGGTCTGCGCGCCCGCTTGGCGGCGGATGACGCGGGCGCTCTCACCGCGGCAACCTCGATGCTCGCTGCCGCCGGCTGGAGCGAAGCCGAGGACGCTGGCCGTGTCGTCACCACCGCCGCAGACCCAAGCGCCGTCGTCGCGACATGGCGCTCAGGCGCGAGCACGCGATGATGCTGGGTGCCATGCTTCACACGCTCCACGATTGGTTCGATGAACTCGGCGCGCGCGATCGGCGGGCGCTGCAGGTCGGCGCGCTGGTGCTCGTACCCTTGGCGCTCTTGATGCTCGATTGGACGATCCGTGAACAGCTGGCCGAACGCCGTATCGCCGTCGCGGCATCGGCGGACCTTGCCGATCGGGCCAATCGCGTGATCGGCGCCCGGATCGCCGCTGGCGAAGACTTAACGTTCGATGCGACTTCGACCCTATCCCAGAGGGTTTTCCGCTCGCTCGAGCGCGCAGGTCTGCAAGGCAGCCTTGTCGCATCACCCTCGAGCGCACCGGCGACCGAACAGGTCGAACTCGCGCTACGCGATGCCTCCTTCGATACCTTGATATCGATGCTCGGCACACTGGCGCGCAACGACGGCGTCACGGTCACTTCGGCGAACATCGTGCGTACCGGTCCAGGGCGCGTCGATGCAGCGCTCGTGCTGCGCGCACCGTGATCGGCGAGCGGGCGGCGGTGCCGCTCCTGCTGTGTTCGCTCGGATTGCTAATCGGCGGTCTCGTCTGGTTTCCGGCGTCGCTCGCGTTGCGAGCCCTGCCCGCACCGATCCGCTGCGCCGCAGCGACAGGGACGCTTTGGCAGGGACGCTGCAGCCAACTCGTCTTACAAGAGGCCCTCATCGGTACGCTAGCCTGGCAACTCCGACCGTCCGCACTGCTCGGTGGGCGGCTGTCGGCACAGATGGACTGGTCGCTGCGGGATGATCACTTGCAGGGCAATCTCAACGCGACGCGCCACAGCCTGACCCTGTCCGCGCTGCGCGGCCGCTTGGACTTCGTAACGATGCGTACCCTGCCGATCTGGCCGCCGGGCTTGAACGCCCGACTCGCCCGCACGGAGGGCAGGCTACGCGTCGAACTGTTCGAGGGCACATGGCGCGGTGGCCGTTGGGTCGATCTGCGCGGCACACTCGAGGGCGAGGGCTTGGCGTGGCAGGCAAAAGATCGCTGGAACCTCGGCGGACTGCGGCTGACGCTCGGCACGGACCGCCCGTCGGTCGGTGCGGTGGTCGATACGGGCGGTCCGCTCGATATCAAAGCGGCGCTGTCCCTCGAGGCCGCTCCCGCATGGACGCTCGAGGGGTTCGTCCGCGCCCGTGATCCCGCATGGGTTCCGCGGCTTGGCGTGTTAGGACCGCCCGATCCGCTCGGTCGTCACCGCCTCTCGATCGAGGGCCGGTGACCGCACACCATCATGAATCCTCCAGGCCGATCGCCCGCCCAGAGTGCGAGGAACGCTCGGCAAGTTCTCCCAACAACTCGCCCATCCGGGCGAACACCGCGGCGAGTGTGGCTGCATCCGGCAGGTTAGTGACACGGAAGTGGTCGCGATACGGGACGTTGAAGCTGACGCCGGGCGCCACCAAGACATGTTTGCGTTCGAGCAGTTCGAGCGCGAACGCCTGGTCATCGAACCCCGGTAACCGATCGGAGTCGACCCCGACGAATGCATAGAGTGCCCCTTGTGGCTCGTGGACCTTGAGCAGTGGATTGGCACGCGCGGCCTCTACGATGGCACGACGGGATTCGTACAGACGTCCGCCGGGTGAGGTCAACTCTCGGATGCTCTGATGGCCACCGAGCGCGGTCTGCACTGCCCACTGCCCGGGCACGTTGCTGCACAGGCGCAGCGAGGCGAGCAACTCCAACGCCTCGAGAAAATCTTGGGCAGCGCGCAATCGCCCGGAGATGACCGCCCAGCCGACCCGGTAGCCGCAGGCCCGATAGACCTTCGACAGCCCTGACATCGTGACGCACACCGCGTCATGCACAAGCGTCGCCATCGGTACGAACTCGGCATCGTCGTAGAGCACCTGGTCGTAGATCTCATCGCTCATCACGACGAGGCCGCGCTGCTCCGCGAGACGCGCGATCGCCGCCAGCACCGAACGCGGGTAGACGGCGCCGGTAGGGTTGTTGGGATTCACGATGACGATCGCGCGGGTCCGGGGCGTCACCAATGACTCGATCTCGGCGGGGTCCGGCACGAAGCCGTTCTCGGGTCGGCAGGGATAGTGGATTGCACGCCCACGATTGAGGTTCACGGCGGCCGTCCAAAGCGGATAATCCGGGCTCGGCACGAGCACCTCGTCGCCGTCGTTGAGCAGCGCGCGCAGCGCGAGGTCGATGAGTTCGCTGACGCCGTTGCCGATGAAGACCTCCTCGACGCTGACACCGGTGACACCGCGCGCTTGCTGCTGCATCACCACCGCCTCACGGGCCGGGAAGATACCCTTTTGGTGACAGTATCCTTCGCTCTCCGGGAAGTTCTCGATCATGGCGAGCCGCATCGTCTCTGGCGTGCGGAACCCGAACAGTGCGGGGTTGCCGATGTTGAGCGAGATGATCTCGTAACCCTTGCGGGCGAGTTCCTGAGCGCGACGCGCAAGTTTGCCGCGGATCTCGTAGCGCACGTTGCGCAGGCTGTCGCTGGTGCGAATAGGGGTATCGGGGTGGTTCATGGGCGGATTCCAAAGCTGACGCCCGCAGGACGGGCAGCCCACAAGGATAGCGTGAAGCCGGCGATCTGCGCACTTGCACGGCCATGGCTTAGTGATAGCGTACCTCGCCGTTCTAAACAGAACTCTGCCGGACCCCGTACTGGAGGACTTGAGATGATCGCAGTCGCAGCACACATGCCACTCTTGGCTCGGCAGGAAGGTATTTGGGAAGGCTTCTATCGATGCTATGACTACCATGGCAAGCAGGTGGACGAGCATGCTTCGAAGCTCACCTGTCGTTTGACGCCGGGGTCAGACTTCGACTATCACCAGAGCAACGAATACCGGTGGGCGGATGGCCGGATCGAGACACGGGAATTCAAGGGGCGCTACCGGGACGGCCGGCTGTGGTTCGAGGATGGTCCGATCGACGGCTGGGCCGCAGAAGACTCCCTCGATCCGGAGAACCGTACGATGTTGCTCCAATGGCGTCGCCGCGATGAGCCGTCAAGCCGCTTCTACGAGATGATTCAGGTGGACGAGGCCCATCGCCAACGCTCTCGCGTCTGGCAGTCACTCCGTGACGGTCGCATCCATCTGCGCACCCTGATCGACGAACGCAAAGTCGCCGACGACTGGCGCTGAGCCGCGGCCGCCGCCAAAGCGGCGGCGAGCCGTCTTTAACATGGTGCGCCACAGTGTTCTGGCATCGGTCACCCTGACCGTCCCCTGTATCGCGCCCGTCGCAACCGCCTACTGCGACTGGCTCGGCTACCAGATCACCGCCGAAGGGCGTGTGACGGTCCGCTTGGCCGAAAGCTGGGACGCGCCCGCAACGATCGGCAGCCGATGGGTCGAACTGCGGGCGGCGGCGGACACGCAGTGCGTGTTGCGATGGGTGGAGCGCCCCGCCTACGCGGGGTTTGCTCCGCTTTTGCACCACGGCTGGAACGCCAACGAGATCCTCTGCGCAGACCCGATCGATCTGGCCGAGCGGTTCTCGCAGCGGGGGTCGCCATTTCGCGTCATCGGCGCGCCACAGGCGCTCGACTCGAACCCACGGATCGTCGCCCTACAAGCGCTCGGTCCAGCAGGCGAACTCAACTACTTCACGCGCCTTCCGCCTGAGGGTGGCAGCCTCATCAAGACGCCTGCCCGAACGCCGGTCGATCGAAGCTTCATCGTGGTGCTCGGTGGACCGGATCTGGAACAGATGCAGGCCTTCTATCGGGATACGCTCGGGCTGACGGTCTCACCGCGCTTCGGCTCGGTCGTGGCCGTGCTCAATGCAGCCCATGACCTTCCTCGGGACACCCGTACACCGCTGTCCTTGGTGGCGTTGTCGTCGAGTGATGCCCTGGAGCTCGACGAGTACCCCGCGAGCGCGACGGCGCGCCCCTGCCGTCCGGGTGATCTGCCGCCCGGGATCGCGATGGTGGGCTTGAGCGCAACGGCGCTCACGGGAGCGACACTGCTCTGGCGGACGCCGCCCACGCTGCGTGCGCGCGATGACCCGCACGCTGGCCTGCATGTGGGACTGATCGTCGGCGCAGCCGCCGAGCGGATCGAGGTCATCGTATCGGGCTGAACCACCCGCCTCGGTTGTGCCGCGGCGTCAGAGCGATTCGGTGATGATGAACTGGGGGTCTTGGGCCATCGACTGAAAAGTGGCGGCCACTTTCTGCATCATCTCGGTCGCGACATCCGCGCCAAGGGCTTCGAGGCTGTGCAGATCCAGGATCTCGACATACTGGTAGGGTGCCGTGCCGCCACCCAACAAGCCCTGCGATCTCAGTACCTCGAACTTGCGTACCGAGGGCAGCGCGTTGACGATCGGCAGGTCGGTGTCACGCGCGAAGGCCTCGTAGTCCGCGACACTGATGCCGGGCTTGAGGTTGAAAAGGACGATGATCTTGGCCATGGAAACCTCTCGAGATGTGACTGGGTCCGTGGAAGCCGGACGCTGGGTCAAAGACCGAGCGCGCCGGGGTTCATCCGTCCGTCCGGATCGAGCAGACGCTTGAGATCCGCCAGCAATCCGGCAGCGCTCGGCGCCAAGCCCTCCTGATATCGGTAGAACTTGCCGATCTGGAAGCTGACCGCACCGTGCTGCATGAACGCCGTCGCGAGGTCCGCGCGCAGCGTCGCGACCGCCGTCGCTGCCTGTGGATCAGCTGCGTAGGTGGGCAAGCCCGAGAGATAGCCCGCATCGAGGACACGCTCGTGAAAGGCCTGCCGGGCATCGGGCCAATAGAGCACAGGCTCGATCAGTGTGCCCGAACCGCCAACCGTGCACACCAGATAGCCGCGCTCGATGGCGTGTCGGCGCATGGCGACCTCGTGACGCTCGAACACCTGCTCGCAGGCCGCGTACATGCCGAGGGCGCCTGAGAACGGCACCGTGCCGTGCACGGGCACCCAACGCTCGCCGTTCGGCCCGAGCATGCTGTTGAGCTCCGCGAACGGGTTTGCCCGCATCACCTTGGGCACCGTGTTCTCAACCTCGGTGCCCGCCCGAGCCATGATCTTGCGTGCCACCAAAACCTTCGCGTCCGCATCGACCGCATCGCGTCCGTCGATCGAGAGATGGACGGAAAAGGTCCCCTCCTCCAGAAAACTGCGGCCGGCCATCACGACCTTTGCGCCCTCTTTCAGTCCCTTGATCACCCCGCCCGAACCGCGTATCACCGCACCCAAAGCCTTGGCATCCTCAGCCAGACTGCTGCGCTTCATGCGTACCGCCTGCAGCCCGGGATCGAACCCGAACTGTTCCGAGACGACCTCTGCGCGCGCGACCTCCGCCATCGCCGCGAACAAGGCGGCCGGTTCGCGGAAGCTGAAAGACAGGAACCTCGATTCAGGTTGTGGCCGTATGAGACGGAACGTCGCACGGGTCTTGATGCCGAGGGCACCGCAATCGCCGAGGAACATGCCGAGTGTGTCGGGGCCGAACTGCCGGAAGAAGGGCTTGCCGTGCGCGATGGCGTGGCTGCCCACACCGAGCACACGGCCATCCGCGAGCACCACATCGAGGCCGATGACGCTCTCGGCGACCGGGCCGTAACGCCCGGAGCCCAAAAAGATGCTGCCTTGCGACAAGGCACCGCCAATCGTCGAACGCAGTCCGGACAATGGGCCGTAATACGGGGTTCGCACGCCGTGCGGCGCCAAGGCGTCGAACAGGTCTTTCCAGGTCGCACCGCATTCGACCGTGACGAAACAATCCTCGGCGTCGATGACCTGCACCCGCGACATCGCCAGCAGGTCGACCATGATCGAATCCGGGCGGCTCGGCAAATAACCATCGGAGTAGGACATTCCGCCACCGCGCGGGATGATCGGCAGTCGCGCGGTGGCGATGAGACGCAACGCCCGCGAGAGTTCATCGGTGTCTTGGGGGCGGATGATGGCCGCCGGCAGCAGACCCGCCCGGTAGACATCCTGTGAATGGAACTCGAGTTCGGTACGGTCGGTGACCACGCGAGCATCGCCGAGGAGACCGCGCAGGGCGGCGATGGCGCCGTCGACGGCGCCGGGTAATAGGTGGATGGCTTCGGACATCGGCGCGCTCCAGCAGTCAACGGACCTCCTACAAGTGTAGCCGAGCATCCTCGCGGGCGGTGCTAGACTCGATCTTTTTCAGCAGCCACTGCACCGACCTCAAGGTAGTCTTCGCATGGGCATCATTCGCGACAAAATCCCGCACTTCGAGTTCAGCATCCCGGTGGCAGTCATCGGCGCGGGGGCTTGCGGATTGTCGGCGGCGCTCGCCGTGCGCGACGCAGGCGTCGAAGTGCTCGTCTTCGAGCGCGATGAGCGGCCCTGGGGAAGCACCTCGATGTCTCTGGGTGCCGCATGCGCCGCCGGCAGCGCCTCTCAGGCCGCCGCCGGCGTCGACGACTCCGCCGAGCGCTTCGTGGCCGATATCCTGGCGAAGACCGAGGGCCGTGCCGACGCCGCCCTCGCGCGGGTCATCGCCGATCGATCCGGCCCGACCGTCGACTGGCTCGCGACCCATCAGGTGCCGATGCTGCTCGACTTCAAATGGACAGGCCTCGGCCACTCGAAACCGCGTCTACACATCCCCCCGGGCCGGAACGGCGAGGAGCTCCTCACCCTGCTCTTGAACGCCTGCGCTCGTGCGGGTGCGGAAGTCATGACCTCGGCGCGGGTGGTGGACCTGTATGCCGATGCGGACGATCGTGTGCTGGGCCTTCGCATCGCTCGTCCGAACGGCGAGTTCGAGGAGATCGGCTGCGAGGCCGTCGTGATCGCCACCTGCGGTTTCGGCGCGGACCACGCCATGGTGGCCGAGAACATCCCGGAGATGGCCAACGCCAAGTATTTCGGTCACGAGGGCAATCAGGGCGACGGCATCCGGTTTGGCGCTGCGCTCGGTGGTGCCCTAGCGGACATGACGGCCTATCAGGGACTCGGGACACTCGCGGACCCGCAACAGGTCTTGGTGCCCCACCCGCTGATGATCGAGGGCGGCTTCTTGGTGAACACGGAGGGGGTCCGCTTCACCCATGAACTCGCCAACATCTCTGGCATGTGTGTGCCGGTGCTCGCGCAACCCGGCGGCATCGCGTGGGTCGTGTTCGATGCCCGTCGTCATGAGGCCTGCCTCGCACACTCGGTCGAGCAGCGTCAGCTGCTCGAGATCGGCGCGCTGCGACAGGCTGACGATTGGAGCGGGCTCGAGCGCATCTGCCGCCTGCCGGAAGGCAGCCTGCACGCCGCCAATACCGAGATCGACGCGGCACGACAAAGTGGCTGTGCCGACCGTTACGGCCGCAGCTTCGAAGGTCTCGCCCCGCTCGCCCCGCCCTATTTTGCGGTCCGTGTCACCGGCGCCTTGTTCCATACCCAGGGCGGACTGTCGATCGACGCCGCAGCGCGCGTGCTGCGCGCGGACGGACGGGCACTGCCCAATGTTTTTGCAGGGGGTGGTGCGGCGCGTGGGATCTCCGGCCCGGAGGTCACCGGCTACCTGCCCGGTGCCGGCCTCTGCACGGCACTGACCCTCGGCAAGATCGCCGGCGATTCGGCTGCGGCTATCGCGTCACCGACCTGAGGGCGTTGATCACCGCCGCGCGCGTCTGCGGGTCGTCGATCGGCGCGTGGCGAGTCCCCAACCGAGACCGTTGCGGGCTGCGCGTCATGCCGTCCTCCCTACCCTCCGCTAATCCGACCGCCCTGTGGACAGACAAGGGCAGCCAGCCTAAACTTGTGAAAATCCATTGAAATCATCGATATGAAGTTCTAACGGGATGGAATCCACACGACCAATCCGGGCGCTCAGCCGTGGTCTCGACGCGCTGACGGTGCTGAACCTGCGCAACGGGGCCACGGTGTCCGAAGTCGCGCAGGAGATCCGGCTGCCGCGCACCACAACCTATCGCATCCTGGAAACCCTGAGCCATGCCGGCTTCGTGTACCGCGATACGAATGACGATCGTTATCGGCTCACCATCATGGTGCGTGGCTTGTCGGACGGCTACGACGATGAGACCTGGGTGACGCAGATTGCGCGACCCTACATCCACGAATTGGGTAAGGACATCATCTGGCCGGTCGCGGTCACCTCGCTCTGCGGAACCTCGATGATGGTCCGCGAATCGACCGACCATCGAAGCCCCTTGGCGATCGAGCGTTGTCCCACGGGATTTCAGGTGCCGCTGCTTGCCTCGTCCTCCGGCCTCGTCTATCTCGCTTTTACAACGCCGACGCACCGCGACTCGTTGCTCGATATCCTCGCCCGTTCCAACCGGGAGGAGGATGCGCCCGCGCGCAACCGACCCGAGATCATGAAAATGCTCAACAACACCCGCCTGCAGGGCTACGCATCGGCGGTCCGCGCGCGCCGCGTGTCCGACGAGATCAGCATCGCCGTGCCCATCATGGTCGATGACCGGGTGCTCGCGGCAGTCACCATCCGCTTCAGCGGCATGGCCGTCCCCCTCAAGCTCGCCGTGGAACGGTTCCTGCCGAAGTTGCGCGACACCGCACAGAAGATCCGTCAGGCCTTCGTCGAGCAACAGCGCGAACCGCCGCACCACGGGGTGCAGGCGCAACGTCGTACCGCCCTGCCCTGACGGGCGCCCGCGGCACAGCCCGCGGCACGGCGCGTAGCCCGCCATACAAGGCTTAACCCCGGCGCGTCAGGGCTGTAGACTAGGGGCTTCCAACCCGCCGAGACCCAGATGAAACGCATTCTCGTAGCGATCAAGCGCGTCGTCGATTACAACGTCCGCATCCGGGTCAAGCCGGATGGTTCCGGTGTCATCACGGACGGCGTCAAGATGAGCATCAACCCCTTCGACGAGATCGCCCTCGAAGAGGCGCTGCGTCTCAAAGAAAAAGGGATCGTGGAGGAGGTACTGGCCGTCTCCATCGGACCGGTCGACTGCCAGCAGCAACTGCGAACGGCGCTCGCGATGGGTGCCGATCGCGCGATCCTGGTGCAGACTGATGCCGTCATCGAGCCCCTCGATGCGGCGCGCATCTTCCGCGCCCTCTGCGAGAGAGAGATGCCGATGCTCGCGATCCTCGGCAAACAGGCCATCGATGACGACTGCAGCCAGACCGGGCAGATGTTGGCAGCGCTCTGGGGTCGGCCGCAGGCGACCTTCGCCTCCAAGGTCGAGATCACCGGTGATGTCGCGCGGGTCACGCGCGAGGTCGACGCCGGCCTCGAGACCATCGAGGTTGACCTGCCCGCCGTCATTACCACCGACCTGCGGCTCAATGAACCGCGTTACGTGAAGTTGCCCGACATCATGAAAGCCAAGAAGAAGCCGCTCGATATACTCGAGCCCGGCGCGCTCGGCGTGACGCCTGTCGAACGGCTCAAGCCCGTCAAGTTCGAGCCGCCGCCGGTCCGCTCCAAGGGCGTCATGGTCAAAGACACACAAGAACTCATCGACGCGCTGCGTCGCAAGGGGCTCGCATGAACCGCATCCTCATCGTGGCCGAACATGACGGCTCGCGTCTCAATCCCGCCATCGCCAAATGCGTCACCTGCGCGCGTGGTATCGCTGATGCGCAGATCACGCTTGCCGTGTTTGCTGCAGATCCGAGCGCTGTGGCGGCTGATGCCGCCGCAGTGGCCGGCGTCGATCGCGTCATCACGGTCACCCACGCGATCCACGCCAACGCGCTGGCGGCCGCCATCGCCCCGCAATTGGTGGAGCTCGCTGCCGCCTATACGCATGTGTTCGGGCCCTCCACCACTTTCGGCAAAGACTTGATGCCGCGCGTTGCGGCCTTGCTCGAGGCACCGCAGATCTCCGACCTGATGGCGGTAGAGAGCGCCACACGCTTCCGTCGCCCGATCTACGCCAGCAACGCCATCACGACCGTCGAGGTGGCTGCGGGGACGAAGATCATCGCCACGGTGCGGATCGCCTCCTTCGAGGCAGCCGGCGTTGCGGTTGTGCCCGCGCCCATCGAGGCCGTCAGCGTCGCCGCCGTGCCAGCCACCCATACCCGCTTCATTTCGGTGTCGTCGGCGCGCTCCGATCGGCCGGACCTACAGACGGCTGCCAAGGTCGTCTCCGGAGGACGGGCGCTCGCCAGTGCCGACAACTTCGGGATCCTCTTTAAGCTCGCCGACAAGATGGGCGCTGCGGTCGGTGCTTCTCGCGCGGCGGTGGACGCCGGCTACGCGGCCAACGAAATGCAGGTCGGACAGACCGGCAAGATCATCGCGCCGGACCTCTACCTCGCCTTCGGGATCTCGGGTGCGATCCAGCACCTCACCGGGATCAAGGACGCCAAGACTATCGTCGCGATCAACAAGGACCCGGAAGCCCCGATCTTCGAGGTCGCGGATATCGGCCTTGTCGGAGACCTGTTTCAGGTGGTCCCGGAACTCGATCGCCTGCTCGGCTGAGCGGTCAGGGGGTCTCTGGGGCGACCTTAACCAGCGCCTTGCCGAAGTTACCGCCGCGCATCAGCCGGCAAAACGCCTCCGGTGCGGAGGACAGCCCTTCCGTGACGTCCTCGCGGTAGCGGAAGCTGCCCTCGCGGATCCAACCGGAGACGACGCGGTTCATCTCTGCGAACCGGTGCAGATGGTCGTAGACCACGAGACCCTTGAGACTCGCACGGGCGCCCACCACCGGACCGAGGGGCGGACCGGGTGGGGGCTGGTCCATGCTGTAGGCCTCGATCATCCCGCAGAGGACCACCCGGGCGCCGAGCGCCAAGTTGCGGAGCACCGCGGCGAGGGTCTCCCCGCCCACATTGTCGAAGTAGACATCGATCCCGCGGGGGCAGGCGTCTTTAAGGTTTGCGGCAAGATCGCCGTCTTTGTAGTTCACGCAGGCCGCGAACCCAAGCTCACGGACCGCGTAGTCGCACTTCTCGGCTGATCCAGCGATGCCGACCACGCGCGCGCCCATCTGCCGAGCCACCTGCCCCGCGGTGCTGCCTACCGGGCCGGTGCAGGCCGATACCACGGCGGTCTGTCCGGGCAGCGGCTCTGCGAGATGGACCATACCCGCCCAGCCGGTGAGCCCGGGCATGCCGAGCAC
>CAMAQZ010000050.1 GCA_945860725.1 Klebsiella pneumoniae
AGCCGAGCGCGTCCATCTCGGCGCGGGACATCGGCTGGAACGGCGCGGTCCCGAACCGGGAGGCCCAGTGCTTGCGGTAACGGGAGATGTCGCGGGCGGGTTCCATGGCGGCGCCATTAGACCAGAGACGCGGCCTGGGTTCACTGTCAACCGCGATATCCCCCCTCTCCAGCACAACCCCTGATGACGAGGCGGCCACCGCGTTGTAAGGTTCGCCTCCCGCCTCGCTCGGTGGATCCTTGACGATGACCGACCCCCGGAACGACGCGATCGTCCTGCGCGGCGCCCGCCAGAACAACCTGCGCAACCTCGACCTCGATATCCCCACCGGCGAGCTCGTGGTCGTGACCGGCGTGTCCGGCTCGGGGAAATCGTCGTTGGTCTTCGACACGCTCTACGCCGAGGGCCAGCGGCGCTATGTCGAGACCTTCTCGCCCTACGCGCGGCAGTTCCTCGACCGCATGGACAAGCCCGCGGTCGACCGTATCGAGGGCATCCCACCCGCCATCGCGATCGACCAGACCAACCCGGTGCGTACCTCGCGCTCGACGGTCGGCACGATGACCGAGCTCAACGACCACCTGAAGCTCCTGTTCGCGCGCTGTGCGCAGCTGCATTGCGAGCGCTGCGCTGCGCCCGTGCGTGAGGACACGCCGGCGGGCATCCGCGAGGACCTGCTGCAGCGTGCCGCAGCGGCCGGCGACCCGCGCCTGCTCGTCTGCTTCGAGGTCAGGGTCCCGAAGAACTTCAAGGAAGCGGAGGTGCTGGCGCTGCTCGACCGCCAAGGCTACACGCGGGTGAGGCGGGTCGAGCGCGGCCTGCTGGAGGTGGTGCAAGACCGCTTGCGCGCGGGCTCTGCAGACCCGGCTCGGCTCGGCGAAGCGATCGAAGCGGCGCTGCGCGGCGGACGGGGGCGTCTCCTGGTGCATGCGTTGGCGACGACGCCGACCTCGACGGCCGCCCCGGACAAGTCCTCCGGCGACGATGACGCGCCACAGACGGTCGCGACCTGGCGCTGGTCTACCGGTCTGCACTGCGCGGCTTGCGACATCGAGTACCGCAAGCCCACCCCCGGCGCGTTCTCGTTCAACTCCCCGACCGGCGCCTGCGCCCACTGCCGCGGCTTCGGCCGTACCATCGGTGTCGACTACGGGCTCGTGATCCCGGACACCGCCAAGACCTTGCGCGAGGGCGCAGTCAAACCTTGGCAGACCCCCTCGTTCCGCGAATGCCAACAGGACCTCGAGCGCCTCGCGCGCAAGCGCGGCATGCCACTCGATGTACCGTGGCGCGACCTCACGGATGCCCAACGCGAGTGGGTCATCGAGGGCGAAGGCGAGTGGGCGCGCAACACCTGGTACGGCGTGAAACGCTACTTCGCTTGGCTCGAGACCAAGGCCTACAAGATGCACATCCGGGTGCTGCTCTCGAAGTACCGGGCCTACACCCCCTGCATGCATTGCGACGGTGCACGGCTTGCGACCCCGTCCTTGTTGTGGCGGCTGGGCGATACACCGCTCGCGGACGCGGTGCTCGAGGAGCGACCGCGTTTCCGTCCGCGGGGCGTGCAGTGGAGCGACGAGGCGTTCGCTGCGCTCCCGGGGCTCTGCGTACACGATCTGATGTTACTGCCCCTTGAGCGGGCGCGAAATTTCTTTGATCGGCTGCGCTTACCGGGTCGACTCGACGAAGCCACCCAATTGCTGGTCGCCGAGATCCGCAGCCGCTACGCTTTTCTTTGCGAGGTCGGTCTCGGGTATCTCACGCTCGATCGCCAGTCACGCACGCTGTCGGGCGGTGAGGTGCAACGCATCAACCTCACCACCGCGCTTGGCACTTCGCTGGTGAACACCCTGTTCGTGCTGGATGAACCCTCGATCGGACTGCATCCCCGCGATATGCAGCGCGTCATCAGCGTCATGCACCGGCTGCGCGACGCCGGCAACTCGCTGCTCGTAGTGGAGCACGATCCACAGATCATGCAGCAGGCCGACCGACTGCTCGACCTCGGTCCCGGTGCCGGCGAGCACGGCGGTCGGATCGTCGCGTGGGGGCGCCCGGGAGAGGTGCTCGCGACGCCGGGATCGCTCACCGCGGACTACCTGACCGGCCGACGTACAGTACGGCTGCCACCGCCGCGGAGCGCAGCCGGCGGAGCAGAGGACCACGGCTGGCTCGAGGTGATCGGCGCGAGTCAGCACAACCTGCGCGACATCGATGTCCGGTTGCCGCTCAGGCGCTTGGTCTGCATCACCGGCGTGTCGGGCTCCGGCAAATCGACCCTGCTGCAGGATGTCCTGCATCCGGCGCTGCTCAAACATCTCGGTCGACCGTCAGAGGCCGCGGGCGCACACCGAGGATTGCGCGGCGCCGAGTCCATCACCGATGTCGTATCCGTCGACCAAGCGGCGATCGGACGCACCGCCCGCTCCAATCCTGCGAGCTATGTTGGCGCCTTCGATGTGCTGCGCGAGCGTTTCGCGAAGCTGCCAGAGGCGCGCCAACGCGGCTGGACGGCAGGCACCTTCAGCTTCAACTCCGGCACCGGTCGATGCCCAACCTGCAGCGGCAGCGGCTTCGAGCATGTCGAGATGCAGTTCCTGTCGGATGTCTACCTCCGCTGCGGTGACTGCAACGGTACGCGCTATCGCACCGAGACCCTGGAAGTGAAGCATCCCGGACCCGACGGGCGATCGGCGAGCATCGCCGACGTGCTCGCGATGACGGTCACCGAAGCACTGCATTTCTTCGCCGACAACCTTGAGCTCGCTGCGCGACTGGGTCCGCTCGTGGATGTCGGTCTCGACTACCTGCGGCTGGGGCAACCAGTCCCCACGCTGTCGGGCGGCGAGGCACAACGCTTGAAGCTCGCAGGCCACCTCGCCGATTCGGCACAAGCGTCCGCCAAAAAATCCGCCGGCAAGCCGACGACTGGCAAGCTCTTCCTGTTCGATGAACCCACCACCGGACTGCATTTCGAGGATATCGCCCGGCTGCTCGGTGCTTTCCGCAAGCTGCTCGACGCTGGGCATTCTTTGGTGGTGATCGAGCACAACCTCGATGTCATCCGCGCTGCCGAATGGATCGTCGATCTCGGGCCGGAGGGCGGCGATGCGGGCGGCCAAGTGATCGCTGTCGGCACACCTGCCCAGATCGAGCAGATCCAGGCTTCGCACACTGGACGTGCACTGCTCGAGTACCGTCGGACGCTCGCCTCGCAGGCACACAGGGGGACGATGGCCCAAGTCGCTGAACCGGCGATGGCGGTACGCACGGCAGCAGCGTCCGTGGCGTCGGTGCCTCGCAACATCACCGTACGCAACGCGCGTGAGCACAATCTGCGCGGCATCGATGTCGACATCCCGCGCGATGCATTCACCGTGATCACCGGAGTCTCCGGATCGGGCAAATCGACGCTCGCCTTCGACATCCTGTTCAACGAGGGCCAACGGCGCTACCTCGAGTCCTTGAACGCCTACGCGCGGCAGTTCGTGCAGCCGGCTTCGCGGCCGGAGGTCGACTCGATCCGCGGCATCCCGCCGACCGTCGCGATCGAGCAGCGCACCAGTCGCGGCGGGCGCAAGAGCACCGTGGCGACGCTCACCGAGATCTACCATTTCCTGCGCCTGCTTTATATGAAGCTCGGTACACAGCATTGCCCGGACTGTGACGCACGCATCGAACCGCAGTCTCCCGACCTGATCGCGGTCCGCATCCTCGAGCAGTTCCGCGGCAAGACCGTCGACCTGCTGGCGCCGCTCGTGGTCGCGCGCAAGGGTCTCTACACCGACCTCGCCAAGTGGGCAGCAGCCAAGGGCTATCGTGACCTGCGCGTCGATGGCGAGCGGCTGCCCGTAAAGCCTTGGCCGCGGCTCGACCGGTTCCGCGAGCACTCGATCGAGCTGCCGGTCGCACGGCTCGGCATCTCGGCTCGCGGCGAAGCCGACCTTCGCGCGAAGCTCACCGAGGCGCTGCAACACGGCAAGGGTGTGGTGCAGGTGCTGGCCACAGGCAGCCGGGTGCCGATCGTGTACTCGACACGCCGCGCCTGTCCCAGCTGCGGCACCAGCTTCGCCGAGCCTGATCCGCGCATGTTCTCCTTCAATTCCAAGCAGGGCTGGTGCACCGGCTGCTTCGGCACCGGGCTGCAACTCGAGGGTTTCGACGGCGAGCAGAGCGGTGAAGAAGCGGCTTGGAACGAGCGGCAGGACGGCGAGGCAGCAGTCTGCGGCCGCTGCGACGGCGAACGGCTCAATCCCGTTGCACGCGCCGTACGCTTCCGCGAGCGCTCGATCGGTCGCTTGACCTGCGAGTCGGTGACGCAGGTGCGCAAGCGCCTCACCGGCCTGAAGCTCGACCGTCGCGAGCAGGCGATCGGCCGTGATCTGCTGCAGGAGATCGGCACCCGCCTCGACTTCCTCGAACGTGTCGGTCTCGGATACCTCAGCCTCGATCGGGCGGCGCCGACGCTGTCGGGTGGCGAGGCGCAGCGCATCAGGCTCGCGGCACAGCTCGGCTCGAACCTTCGCGGCGTGTGCTACGTGCTTGACGAACCGACCATCGGACTGCATCCGCGCGACAACCGGATTTTGCTCGATGCGCTCGAGGAGCTTACACGGCACCGCAATACGCTGGTGGTTGTCGAGCACGATGAAGATACGATCCGCCGTGCCGATCATGTGATCGATCTCGGCCCAGGCGCAGGGGTGCGGGGTGGGCGTATCGTCGGCGAGGGACGGATCGAAGACCTGCTCGCAAACCCCGGCTCCATCACCGGCCGTTACCTGCGCGCACCGCTGCGGCACCCGCTGAAGCCGCGTCGACCGATCACCGCCAGCACCCCTTCTTTGACCATCGAAGGCGCCACGCTGCACAACCTGCGCGGACTCGACATACGCATCCCGCTCGGACGACTGATCTCCGTGACGGGCGTCTCCGGGTCCGGGAAGTCGACGCTCGCCCGCGATGTGCTGTTCGCGAGCGTACGCAACCTGGTCGGCGGCGAGGCTCGCGCCGTCGGCTGTCGCGCGATCAGCGGCATCGAACACATCGACCGCGTGCTCGAAGTAGACCAGACGCCGATCGGCAAGACGCCCCGTTCCTGTCCGGCGACCTACGTCGGTATCTGGGACGACATCCGACGCATCTTCGCCGGCACGACCGAGGCGCGGCTGCGCGGTCATGATGCGGGACGCTTCTCCTTCAATACGGCGGGGGGTCGTTGCCCGGCCTGCGAGGGCCAGGGCATGCAGACCGTTGAGATGAGTTTCCTGCCGGATGTGAAGCTGGTCTGCGACAGCTGTGCAGGCCAGCGCTTCGACAGCGATACGCTCGGTGTCACCTATGGTGGCCGCAGCATCGGCGAAGTGCTGGCGATGAACATCGAGGACGCCGCCGAGGCGTTCCGACCGCATGCCGCCCTGCACCATGTGCTGTCGCTGCTCTGCGATGTGGGGCTCGGTTACTTGACGCTCGGTCAACAGAGTCCGACGCTGTCAGGCGGCGAAGCACAGCGCATCAAGCTCGTCACGGAACTCGCCAAGGTACGGGTCGATCTGCGCGCACCGCTGCGGACGCGACCGAAACATACGCTCTATGTACTCGACGAACCGACGGTCGGACTGCACATGGCCGATGTAGAGAAGCTGGTCCGGGTGCTGCACCGGTTGGTCGATGCCGGCAACACGGTGGTGCTGGTCGAACACAACCTCGATCTCATCGCACAGTCGGACTGGGTTATCGATATGGGGCCCGAGGCCGGTGACGGCGGCGGCAAGCAGATCGCTGCCAAGACGCCGCAGGCGCTCGCCAAGCGTCCGGGTCGTTCCCATACGGGACGCGCCCTGCGAGACTTCCTCGAGGACCGGTGGGAGACCACCCTGCAGGAGTCGCACGATGGCCCATGATCTCGTCTGCTGGAAGTGCGGGGCATCGCTCGCAGCACTCTCTTTGCCGTTGCGCCGGCTCGAAGAATGTCCGATGTGCCGAGCCGAGCTGCACGCCTGCAGGCTGTGCGTCGAGTTCGACAGGCGCATCGCCAAGCAATGCCGTGAACCGACCGCCGAAGAGGTGCGCGACAAGGAGCACGCCAATTTCTGCGATCACTTCAAACCACGACCCGGCGCCCATGTGCCGCGTGACGGCGCAGTGATCGATGCCGCGCGCGCGGAGCTCGACCGGCTGTTCGGCAAATAAATCAGGGGGGCAACCGCCGGATGCCCAGCCGGCTGTGGCTCAGGGCGATCGGTGCCAAGCGATGCGACTGGGATCTTGTTGCTTGGCGCGATACATCGCCGCATCGGCCATCCGGATCAGATCATCGCTCTCCTCTGCATCGTCCGGGAATACGGCGATACCGATGCTCACGCCTAATCGTCGGCTCTGGCTGCCCAGCCGCATCGGTGCCGCGAGCGTGTCGATGATGCGCTGCGCGACATGCTGCGCAGCGCAAGGCTCCGGCAAGGCCCGCAGGATGACCGTGAACTCATCGCCACCGAGACGGGCGACGGTGTCGTGTCCCTTGACGCAACCGCGCAGACGCTGACCGACGATCGCAAGCATCTGATCGCCCGCGGGATGGCCCAGGGTGTCGTTGACCTGCTTAAAGTCGTCGAGGTCGAGATACAGCAAGGCGCCGCCGAGGCCGCCCTCACGCACCTGCTGCAGCTCATCGGTCAATCGATCGCGGAACAGGAGCCGGTTCGGCAGGCCGGTGAGCTCATCGAAATGCGCCTGACGGTACAGACGCTCTTCACGCTCGCTGCGGGCCAATGCCAGCGATAATCGCTGGGCGAAGCTCTCGGGCGTGTCGTCGATCGACGGATCAGCCGGGATCGCGTCACGGAAGCCGACCCCGAGGATCGCGACCACCCGGGTATCGAGGGTGACCGGCCATGCTTTCACGAGCTCGGCACCCGCATGGCGCAGCGCCGCCGGGACCGGACCGAGCAGCGGTCGATGGACCTCCGCGCCGGACTGGCGCGGCAGGAGGACCCGCCCGGGACCGCCCGCGCCATGCGATTCGAGGTGCAGATCCCAAAGACCGGGACGGTCCACCGACGGCAAAGCGATGCAGGTGTACTCGCAGCGCATCACGCCCGGGATCCGATCGAGCAGTTCGTCCACCACGGGTTCGAGTTGAGCCCCGGCGAGGATCAATCGATCGACCGCCGCCAATGCCTCGAGCGCGGACACGCGGTCACGCAATGCGCTGAGGTGGGTTTCGACCAAAATGGACTCCATCATGAGAACGGTTCGTTGACCGCCAGAGTGCCGTCAGGACCCAGGCGGGTGCAAGCGGCGTTTACGGTTAGACTGCGTGCGAATGATGATGGAAAGTGCCGTCCGGGCGGTTAGGACGCGCGTCACAGATCCATGATCCCGGGAACCGCCGCCCGGGCGCCGGGCATCCTGCGATTGCAGGCTTGGCTGTTGGCTGGCTGGGTCGCGCTGGTGCTCAGCGCTTCCCTGTACCCGTTCGATTGGGAATGGGGGCGGCTGCTCGAAGGGGTCCAGGGGGGATTTCCACGCCTGCGGGAGTGGATCCCGCCATCGCGCCGCGACACCATCGTCAACCTGCTCTTGTATGTCCCCTGCGGGCTTTTGGGGGCACTCGCCCTCGACCCCCATCTGCCCATTCTGCGCAGGGTCTTGTGGCCCGTCTCGGCGGCCGCCGCGCTGTCACTCGGCATCGAGATCGCACAGCATGCCCTGCCGCCCCGGGATCCGAGCCTGGCGGACTGGGCCCTGAACACGATGAGTGCGGCATCCGGCACGATGATCGCCTTCGCTTACCGTGCCTGGCCCCGTCGTGCGCCGTTGCAGAGCCGGTCGGGGGGATCCTGGGCAAGCCCCGCGCTCGGTTTCCTCGCCACGCTATGGATCGCCGCGCACCTCGCGCCGTTCGTCCCGCGGCTGCGGCCCGGGCGGATCAGCGCGGCGTTCGCCGACAGCCTCGCCTTGGACCTTGTGCCGAGCCGGGTGGTCGCTTGGTTGGCCTGCTATCTCGTGCTGGCCGCCGCCATCCGTGCACTGGCCGGGTGGCGCGACTTTTGGAGCCTGCTGCTCGTCACCACGGTCACCTCACTCGGCCTGCGGCTGCTGTTCGTCGGTCAACGACTGTCGCCGGACGAGGTCGCCGGGGTACTGCTCGCGCTGCCACTGGTGGCGCTGCTGGGGCTGGGACGGTCCCGATGGACACCGACGAAGGTGTTCCTGACCGCCTGCGCCATGACGCTGCTCGCCGGCCTGATCCCGGGGCCCGGAGAAGACCTGGCAGCGGCCTCTTGGCTGCCGTTCGCTCAGTTGGCGGGCGGCGCGGCGGACGGTGGGGCGTTGCCGCTGATGGAACGGCTGTTTTTGGGGATCGGTCTGGCGTGGCTCGCATGGGGAAGCCGCACCACGACCCTGCCGCCGATCGGGATCGCACTGCTCGCCACCGCGACCGCCGAGTTCCTGCAACAATGGGCACCCGGGAGGCTACCCGACACCACCGACATCGCCGCATTGTTGATCGGTGCTGCGTTGGTGCAAGCGGCACCGCTCCCTCGACTGCACACTTGAATGTCCGCAGCATGAAACAGTTCCTCCGTCGCAAACTCGTCGATCCGATACTCGGTCTGCTGCGACAGGGGTTGGCGCCGCGCGAACTCGCCTTGTGTCTGGCGCTCGGCATCGGTATCGGTCTGTTCCCGGTGCTCGGCATATCCACCCTGTTATTGGCGGTGATCGCCTTGGTGAAACGCTTGAACTTCGCGGCGATCCAGTTGGTGAACTACCTGATCTACCCGCTGCAACTGCTGCTGATCATCCCGTTCGTGCGACTCGGCGAAGCGCTGACCGGTGCGGCGCGCCAACCGCTCTCCATCGAAGCAGGGCTCGGGCTCCTCGCCGAAGGCGTCTGGAACGCAGTGGTGACCTTGTGGGATGCGATCGTGCACGCCGCACTCGGCTGGCTGGTCGTGGGTCCGATCGGGATCTATCTGCTCTACCGGCTGTTGGTGCCGATGCTCGCGCGCGCCGCCCGCAGCCTGAAACCGGGGACCGACACAGCATCATGACGGACAAGACCCAGACCTCGCTTTCGATGCGGCTGCTCGAGTCGGACCGTGTGCCGGACTGGCTCATCCGACGGCGCATCCGGACACTTCTGGCGCAGCGCCTCGCCGAGGAGGACAAGGGCAGTCCCGAGGCCCAGCAATCGCATCTGATGTCGATGGTACGGCGGCTGTGCGAGAGCCCGATCGCGATCCATACCGACGCCGCGAACGAACAGCACTACGAGGTGCCGGCCGCGTTCTATCTCAAGGCGCTGGGGCCACACCTCAAATACTCGAGCTGCCTCTACGACGACTTCGCGGTAGCCCGCGCCGCAGCCGGCCTCGGTGCCGCCGAAGCACGCATGCTGGCGCTAACCTGCGAGCGGGCGCGGCTGCGCGATGGCGAGCGCATTCTCGAACTCGGCAGCGGCTGGGGATCACTGTCGTTGTGGATGGCCGAACACTACCCCGGTTCACGCATCACCGGCGTCTCGAATTCCCGGACCCAAAAAGCGTTCATCGATGCGCGAGCCGCCCAACGCGGTCTGCACAACCTCGAGATCATCACCCGCGACGCGAACCAACTGGAGTTCGATGCCGATACGCGGTTCGACCGCGTCGTGTCGGTGGAGATGTTCGAGCACATGCGAAACTACCAGACGCTGCTCAATCGAATCGCTTCGTGGATGGCGCCCGGCGCGACGCTGTTCGTCCATATCTTCACCCACCATCGCTTCGCGTACACTTTCGAAGTGCGCGATGAGAGCGACTGGATGGCGCGGTATTTCTTCACCGGCGGCATCATGCCGAGCGACGATCTGCTGCATTACTTCCAGCGTGACCTGCGCCTCGCAGACCACTGGCAGGTCGATGGCCGGCACTACCAACTCACCTCGGAGGCCTGGCTGCAGAACATGGATGCGAATCGCACCACCCTCATGCCGGCGCTCGCCGAGGCCTACGGCGCCGACCAAGCGCTGCGATGGTGGGTGTATTGGCGTGTATTCTTCATGTCCTGTGCGGAACTCTTTGGCTACCGGAGCGGACGCGAATGGATCGTTTCGCATTATCTCTTCGAGCGGCGCTGAGCCTACTGCTGGCGGCACCGGCCGCCGAAGCCACTGCTGCCATGGGGCAGGATGCTCAGGCGACCTCCCCGACCGTCGCAGCGTCGGCGCCGCTGCCCTCCGTCGACGAACGGGCGTCGGCGCAGGCACGGCTACGGGCGGCGCTCGCAGCAGATCGGCTCGAGACGGCCACGATCGAGGCCGCCGCCGTGGTGGCGCTCACCGAATCGCGCTTCGGCACAGACGCCCGGGAACTCGTGAACCCGCTCACCAACGCGGCTACCGTCGCCTTGCGACGCGGCGATCTCGCCGCTGCCGAGGTCGGTTACCAACGCGCGGTAGCGCTCATCGACGGCCAGAGCGCGGGCGCCGATCGAGACCTGATCCGGCCGCTCACGGGACTCGGCGAGACCTGGTTGGCTGCCGGCAGACATGCCGAGGCGGCGGTCGTCTTCAAGCGTGCCGTCGATCTGTCGCGCAACCTCGACGGTCTCTACAACCTCGCGCAACTCGATATCGTCGACCCGCTCATCGAAAGCTATGTCGCCCTCGGTCTTCGCGAGGAAGCCGAACGCGAACACCTGTTCTCGTTCCGTGTTGCCGAGACCGCCTATGGCCGCAACGACCCGCGCCTGCTCGACCCGCTCGACCGGCTCGCAAGGTGGTACGAATCGATCGGCCGCTACAGCACCGCGCGCGGCTTGCATGCTCGCGCGCTGCAGATGGCCGAGCAGGGAGCGACCGCGACACCCCCGGCGGGCGTGGCGGCGCTGCGCGGTCTGTCGCGGACCTGGCTAGACGAGGCCTTGTTCGGCCCAGAGGTGCAACCGAGCACGGCACCCGACACCACCAACGGCATCGATCCCTTCCCGACCGTGAGCGGAGGTAGCCGGCTGAACCCAGAGGGCGAGCGCATGCTGCGCGCCGCCGTCAGCGTGCTGCGCAGCCACCCACCTGTCAATACTCGGCAGCTCGGCGAGACGCTGGCGCAGCTCGGTGATTGGTATCTCCTGACGGGCGTCCAAGCGCGCGCTGCCGCCGCCTACGCCGAGGCCTGGAAATCTTTGACTATTGCCGGCCCGCCAGCACGACGTCCCTATGAGGCGCCACGCTTGGCCATCTACCGTCCGCCCCCGGCGTCGGCGGCTCGGCTCTCGCCGTCGGAACCGGAAGACTTCGTCGAGCGCATCGTCGAACTGCGGCTGCGGGTGGCGGCCGACGGCAAAGTCCTCGATGCCGCGCTCGCGGATGGCAGCGAACCCGATCCGGTCGCACGCTCGGTGATATTCGCCGCCCGTAAAGCCCGTTACGCGCCCCGACTCGAAGCCGGCGTACCGTCCGAGACCGACGGAGTCCTCCTACGCGAACGGATGCTGATCAAGGTCCCGAGGGCGGCGTCGAAGGAGTGACGACGACCGGAGCCTGCGACGATGCGGGCCGCCGCGACCCGCGGATCGACAGCGCCTCGATGGATTTCCCGGCGTCCTTACGCGCAGCGACACCGTCTCCCGTGACGCGCTCGCCCTTGGCGAGCGTCGCCGCCAATGGCAGATCGCCGAACTGCACCATGAACTTGGCCGCGCCATCGCGCATCGCAGCACGCGTCGCTTGGTCCATCGGCCCAGTGGCATCGAAACCGAGACTGCTGGTCGGGCTGGTGCCGTATCCGGTCAGCGTCAGCGTGTCGTGGGCGCCGCCATCGGGGGCGGTCACTTCGATTCGGTAGCGGATGGTCACCGCCACGTACTCGCCGCCCGTCTCCTGCGCCGTGGCGAAGGAGTACTGCTCGATGTGCGGCTCGAACACCGCCTGTACCTGCGGGTCGAGTATGGCCGCCGAGGCGGCTGGGAATTCGCGCACCTCGCGGAACAGGACGCCCATGACGGTGCGCGCGAAATGTTGTTGTGCTGAGCCGAGCAGCACAGCCCACGTCGTACCCGACCGCGTTTCTTCGTGCCGGAAGTCGCGCTGCTCGGCGGAAAGCACGAGGCCCACGGTCGCCGGCATCGGCTCGATGAGCGCCTTGGGGAACACCGGTTGCGGTGCGATCTGCAGGTTGCCGCATCCGCTCGCGAACGCAGCGACACCCAAGACTGCCGTCAACTGCCACCGACGCATGTGTTGATGCCTCCGATGTTGATCGTCGCGGCACATCGCCGCGATTGCGTAAGTCCGACAAAAGTGCCGTCGTTGCGCTCGCACATGGCTCGCATTAAGGCGGCAAAGCGGATGTTTGTAAAGGGCGCCATGCCGCCCTCGGGAAAGCCGATGGCGTGGATGCGGACACGGCGGCGACCGCCCGCATCCGGCCGGTTGATCCGGTCGACGGCGTCAAGCGCCGCTTGGATGCTCTCGCCCGTGAACTCGTCTCCCAGCACATAGACGCTGATGCGCCGATCGGCGGACCAATAGGTGCGGATCGCGGCCTCGATGCCATCGGCGGGGTTCGAGTCGCTGAACGCCCGCCAAGTGCGCATCCGGGTGACGATGTCCTGGCGCAGCGACTGTGAGTCCACCAACCAGCGTCCTCGCGTACCGTTGAAGAGCTCACGGCCGTTGTCATCGACGATCTGCAGACCCTTCAGGCGCGGGTAGATGTCGAGCACCTCGCGCATGACGGCCATCGCGGTCTCCCAATGCGCGCCCTGCATGCTTCCCGAGGTGTCGATGAGGAAGATCACATAGTCGCTGTCCACCGGGATCCCGCCGACCGCGCCGGTGTTGATGCGACGACGCGAACGAGACACCTGGGTCATCCGCTCATTGGTCTCTTGCAGTTCCTGGTAAGCGGAGAGCAGCTCGTTTTCGACGATATTGCTGACCGCCGCCTCTTGGCGCGATGCGTCGAACTGGCCGCGCAGTGCGCTCATATCGCCCGCTGCACGGGCTAGATTGAGACGTTCGCGTTGTAGCAGATCGAACCGTCCCTGCAACTCCCGCTCCAGCACCTGGCTGTCGCCGCGGATGGCGAACAGCTCTTGCTGCAAGCGTTTGACCTGCGACTCGAGGTCCTGCCGCGAGCGCTCGATCACGAGCGGCTGCCCGAACTCCGACAGCACGAGCAGCAGGATGACCGCGCCGAACCCGCAGCAGATCACATCGAGGAACGACAGGCTGAAGATCTCAGTCTCGCGCCGCTTCAGTCGCATGCCAACGCCCTCACGGCCAGTCCTTCGAGGGCATGATGAACGAGCCCTTGGTGGCCCGCGCCAACCCCCAGAAGCGATGCGGCGCGGGGACATCACCCTTCATGGGCAACAGCACCACATCCACCGGTACGCTGGCGTTGATGCCGCGCACCGCCTCATCGAAGAAACGGGCGCGCTCGGCGACCCCGACATAGCGGCGCAGCGCCGGCGGTGTCGCACCCTGGGTCGGCAGCCCATCCGTGATCAGGACGATCTGGTCGGGCGGCTGCACGAACGCACGTGCCGCACGCAGCGCGTTGACGAGGCTCGTGCCGCCCTGCGGCAGCACGGCATCGATGGCCGTCGTGACCTGTGCTCGCCGCTCGGCATCGCCTGCCGACAGCCACTGGCCCGTGGTCCCGGTCAGCAGCGGTCCGGCGGTTTCGTTGAAACCATAGACCTGGAACTGAGAACCGGGAGGCAACTGCGACACCACCCAACCTGCGATGTCGGTCGCACGCTGCCATTTGGGCGCAGCGCGGCGTACCGCATCGTTGGAGTTTCGTAAGCGGATGACCTGCACCAGATCGTCATCCATCATGCTCGCCGATCGGTCGAACAGTACCAATATTCGCTTGCCGCGCAGCGATAGACCGGTGATGTAACGCCGGCTCGCCGTGGCACGCGCTGCACCGGTACGCTCAGCCTTCGGCGTGTCGGTCTTTGCACTGGCTTCGAGTCGCCGGGTGCTCGCGTCCAGCGCGCGCACGTCGGCTTTCAGCCGCTCGATGCGGTCGCGCTTGGCGAGCGTGCTGGCATCGTAGATCGCGCTCTGCTCGCGACGCGCCTGGAGCTCCTCGATCAGACGGGTGGCACGGGAGGATGCAGACACCGTCTCGCTGTCGGTACGGCGCAGCGTGTTGCGCAGCAACACCAGATTTTTGGCGCCCGCCACCACCTGCTCCTCGAGGAGCGCCACCTGCGCCGAGAGATCCTCGGCCTGGCGGGTGCGTTCGATGCCGCTCTGGGCGCTGATGATGGTGTAGAAGAGGATGACCGCGCCGAAGCCACAACAGATCACGTCGAGGAACGACAGGCTGAAGATCTCGACGCGACGGCGCTTCAACGAAGATCCCCTAGTCCGCTCAGCGCGAGTCCGCGCCGACGGCGATCAAGGCGAGTTCGACACCGGGGTCACCGACGCGGATGCGATCACCGGCAGCGAGGGACGCACGACCGGCGACACGCCGTCCGTTGAGCCAAGTACCGAAGCGGCTGTGATCAACAAGCTCTACGCCAGAAGTGGAAGCGCGCAGGCTGCAGTGCATGCGTGAGATGCCCGCGAGACCGTCGCCGAGACGGACTCCACCGGCTGCCGGCGCCCGCCCGACCTCCAGCGCCCCGACGAGCGGCAGCGCTTGGCCCTCCCAAAGCACATGGGTGGGCGGCGCGCGGTGCGGAGGGTCGTTTGCCCCTGCGAC
>CAMAQZ010000051.1 GCA_945860725.1 Klebsiella pneumoniae
GCCGGATGCCGCCGATGGCCACCAGATCGGACATCGAGTGACGACCGCTCGGACGCATGTCCGCGAGCACCGGCACGCGCCGACCGACACGGGTGAAGTCATCGAGGGTGAGGCGCACACGGGCAGCGTGCGCCATGGCGATGAGATGCAGCACCGCGTTCGTGGAGCCGCCGAGTGCGATGACCACGGTGATCGCGTTCTCGAAGGCCTTCCGAGTGAGGATGCGACGGGGGGTGATGCCTGCTGCGACGAGACGCATCACTGCCTCGCCCGCGCGACGGCAATCCTCGAGTTTCACGGGACTGACCGCCTCCTGCGCCGAGCTTTCGGGCAGCGAAAGACCGAGCGCCTCGATCGCCGAGGCCATCGTGTTGGCGGTGTACATGCCACCGCAACTGCCGGGACCGGGGATCGCCGTGCGCTCGACCTCGGCGAGTTGCTGGTCGCTCACCGTACCTGCCGCATGACCGCCGACGGCCTCGAACACCGAGATGATGTCGCGCTGGCGCACACCGGGACGGATGGTGCCGCCGTAGACGAACACTGCAGGACGATCGAGACGCGCGATGGCGATCGCACAAGCCGGCATGTTCTTGTCGCAACCGCCGATGGTGATAAGCCCATCGAACCCTTCGGCGCCGGCCACGGTCTCGATGGAGTCCGCGATCACCTCGCGGGACACCAATGAATAACGCATCCCGGGTGAGCCCATGGAGATGCCATCGGACACCGTGATGGTATTGAAGAGCACGCCCTTGCCGCCCGCTGCATCGACGCCCCGGACCGCTTCGCCGGCGAGCTCGTTGATGTGCATGTTGCAAGGCGTGAGGTTCGCCCACGTCGAAGCGACGCCGATCTGGGGGCGCTGGAAATCGGCGTCAGTGAAACCGACCGCCCGCAACATCGCGCGTGAAGGGGACTGCTTTGCGCCATCGACGACCAATCGCGACCAACGGCGCGGGTCATGGGCCGCGACCGTCGCCTTTTTGCGTACGGCTGCTGTGCTCTTCGCTGTCTCGGTCTTGCGCGGCGTGGTTCTGACGGTCTTCGCTTTCATGTGTTGGCAGGCCTTGGTGGGTGGTATACCGATCGATCGTTCGCGTCAGCCGCAGCGCTCACGGATCAAGCGGTCGGCAAGGCGCAGGCATTGGGCCTCGCCGCCGACCGGTCGTCCAGGGCGCTCGCGGACGTTCCAAGCGTATAGGTCGAAGTGCGCCCACGGCACATCCGGCGCCACGAAGCGGCGCAGGAACAGTGCGCCGAACACGGCACCGGCGAAGGCAGAAGGCGCGACGTTGCTGAGGTCGGCCACCCTGCTCGATAGCTCCTCGTCGTAACTGTCCCAGAGCGGCATCGGCCAGACGGGGTCGTGGGACTCGACGCCACAACGCTGCGCGATCGCCAACAATTGCGGGTCGTTGCTGAACAACGCCGGAAGCTCTGGCCCGAGCGCCGTGCGCGCAGCGCCGGTCAGGGTCGCGAAATCGAGCAACAGCGCCGGGCGCTCGGCGCAGGCTTCCCACAACGCGTCCGCGAGCACCAGGCGTCCCTCGGCATCGGTGTTGTTGATCTCGACGGTCAGACCCCGCCGAGACCGCAGTACATCCCCGGGCCGATAGGCGTCGCCGCCGATCGAGTTCTCGACCGCGGGCACCAGCAGGCGCAGACGGATCGGGGCTCGGCGCGCCATCAATAATCCGGCAAGCCCGAGCGCGACCGCAGCGCCGCCCATGTCTTTCTTCATCAGCGCCATCGCAGCGCCCGGTTTGATGTCGAGCCCGCCCGAATCGAAGCAGACCCCTTTGCCGACGATCGTGACCTTGGGATGCCGCTCGTCACCCCACCGTAGATCGATGAGGCGCGGCGCGCGTTCGGCAGCGCGCCCCGCCGCACGGCCGACTGCATGGATCATCGGATAGTCAGCGGCCAACAGATCGTCGCCCACGACGACTTCCGTACGGGCGCCGGACCCCGCGCCCATGGCGACCGCGACCTCTGCCAATTCAGCGGGCCCCAGAAGGTTCGGCGGGAGGTTGATCAGATCGCGCGCCCAGCCGAGTGCCAGCGCCTCCCGGGTCACCGCTTCGAGATCACAGGACGACGGCGGGCAGAGCCGTGCGCGACGGGGGACGCCCGCTCCCACCTTCGACCCGCTGCGCAGCGGCGGCGGCGGCAACGAGCCCAGCAGCCAGCCGAGCACTGCGTGGTCCGCCGTGACGGTCGGCAGATCGCGCGCAAACCGGTATGAGCCGGGGGGCAGCTTTTCCGGCAGCCCGGCGAGCGCCCAAGGAGATAAGGCCTCAATGGCAGGCAATGAGCCCAAGCCCAGCACGACCCCGGCGACTGCGCCATCGGGTCGCGGCAGAACAAGCACGCGATGGCGTTCGGCGCAAAAATCGTGGGTGTCGAGCCATGCGACCACGGCCGCGGTCTGGGTCGCGCGCCAAGAAGCCAGTTCGGAATCGCGCAACAGCCAGATCGGCACCGAATCGGCAGCCCTGTCCTCTGGGGCGATCGCAAGCGCATCGGTCAAACGGGCGTGGATCGCCGGAAGGAGCATTTCAACGGGTGGGTCGGATGTCATGGAGCCCTCTATTTTATCTGAATATTGCGCAGCCGCGGGCAGCGAGAGGTTTGACAGCGGGCCTTCGTCGATGCTTGAATAGCTTATGCCTCGCATCCAGTCCATCTCGGTTCCCGTCGCCGGTTCCCTGCCCGGTCAGCAGCTATCGCTTGGGCTATCGCTGCGTCTACGCAGTGGGTGCGGGTCGCGCGCCGGGTTCTGAGCCAAACGCCAAGTCACCGGCAGGCGCTAAGACACTAAACGACCCCGCACCGGCATTTCGCCGCTGCGGGGTTTTTTTTTACTGCCCGATGGCGGGCGCTGATCCAACGCAACGACAGACACAAAATCAGGGAGTCGGGCCATGAAGATGTTTTCTCGCAAGGACGTCGATAAGAAGGCGCTGAAGGGCGCGCGTATCTGCGTGCTCGGTTACGGCAGCCAGGGACGCGCTCATGCGTTGAATCTGCGCGACAGCGGCTTTGACGTCGTGGTCGGCGTCCGCAAGGGTGACAGCTTCAAGAAGGCCAAGAAGGACAAGCTCCCGGTCGCCGAGCCGATCGATGCGGTCAAGGGCGCAACCCTCATCGCGATGCTGGCACCGGACCTTGCCCAGAAGGACCTGTACAAAGCCGTGCTCGGAAACATCGACAAGGGCGCGACGTTGCTGTTCGCACACGGGTTCAACGTGCACTTTAAGCAGATCAAGCCGCGCAAGGACCTCGATGTCGTGCTGATCGCGCCGAAGGGGCCGGGCGACCTCGTGCGCCGCCAATTCGAGCAAGGGCGCGGTGTGCCGGCGTTGCTCGCCGTACATCAGGACGCCTCCGGTAAGGCGTTCGCGAAGGCGCTGTCCTATGCCGACGGCATCGGCGGCACCCGCGGCGGCGTGTTGCAGACGACTTTCGCTGAGGAGACCGAAACCGACCTCTTCGGGGAACAGGCCGTGCTCTGCGGCGGTGCGACCGAACTTGTCGTGCGCGGCTACGAGACGCTGGTCGAGGCCGGGTACCAGCCGGAGGTCGCCTACTTTGAGTGCATGCACGAGCTCAAGCTGATCGTCGACCTGCTGCACGAGGGTGGCATCTGGAAGATGCACAAGTTCATCAGCGAGACCGCCAAGTACGGCGATCTTACCCGCGGGTCGCGGATCGTCACGCGCCAGACCAAGGCGGAGATGCGCAAGATCCTCAAAGAGATCCAGCAAGGCAAGTTCGCCCGGCAATGGATCCGAGAGAACAAGGGCGGCCGCAAGAAGTACCACGCCATGCTCAAGGCCGATCTCGACCGTCCGATCGAGAAGGTCGGCTTTGCACTGCGCGCCCGCATGCCTTGGCTCGACCAAGGTCGTTGAGCGCCACTCGACCCCGCCAATCCGGAGCAAGAAGCATGTCTGTCCAAGCCGACCGAGTGATGATCTTCGACACCACGCTGCGCGATGGCGAACAGTCGCCGGGATGCAGCATGACGCAGCCGGAGAAGCTGCGGGTGGCGAAGGCGCTAGCCGACCTCGGCGTGGACGTGATCGAGGCCGGTTTTCCGGCCGCCTCGCCGGGCGACTGGGCGTCCGTCAACGCGGTTGCGCGCGAGGTCCAAGGCCCCATCATCTGCGGCCTCGCGCGCTGCAACCGGGACGACATCGAGAAAGCCGCGCGAGCGCTGCGCGATGCTGATAAACACCGCATCCACGTCTTCCTCGCCACCAGCGCCATCCATCGCGAGTACAAGCTCAACATGGCCAAGGAAGAGATCCTGCGCAATGCGGTGGAGGGGGTGCGGATCGCCCGTGAGTTCTGTTGCGATGTCGAGTTCTCGCCTGAAGATGCCTCGCGCACTGAACTCGATTTTCTCGCCCAAGTGGTCGAAGCCGTGATCGATGCCGGTGCGACGACGGTGAACATCCCCGACACGGTCGGCTACACCGTGCCGCACGAATTCGCCGAGCTCTTCTCCTACCTGCGCAAGAACGTGTCCAACATCGATCGTGCAAGGCTTTCGGTGCACTGTCACGACGATCTCGGCATGGCGGTCGCCAACAGCCTGATGGCCGTGGTAGCCGGCGCGAGGCAGGTGGAATGCACAATCAACGGCATCGGCGAGCGAGCCGGCAACTGTTCGCTCGAGGAGGTCGTGATGGCGTTGCGGACCCGCGAAGCGTTCTTCAACGCCCGCACCGGCATCCACACCGAACGCCTCTACCCCACCTCGCGGTTGGTCTCGAGCATTACCGGCATGCCCATCCCGCGCAACAAAGCGGTGGTCGGCGAGAACGCCTTCGCACACGAATCGGGTATCCACCAGCACGGCATGCTCAAGCACGCCAGCACCTACGAGATCATGCGTCCGCAGGATGTCGGACTCGCGCGCTCCAGTCTGGTGCTCGGCAAGCACAGCGGCCGCCACGCGCTGCGCGAGCGCATCCGCGAACTTGGCTTCACGCTCGAAGATGCAGAGTTCGCGCGCGTATTCGAGGAGTTCAAAGCCCTCGCGGATAAAAAGAAAGAGCTCTTCGATGGCGACATCGAAGCGCTCGTGCTGCGGGCCGACAACAGCGACCAAGGCCCCTGGGTGCTCACCGCCCTGCGGACCGCCTCGCAGGGCGGTAGCGGTGAGGCGACGATCACCCTCACGCACACCGACGGCTCTCGCATCGAACGCAGCGCCCGTGGCGATGGTCCGGTGGATGCCGCGTTCAAGGCCGTCGAAGATGCCACCGGTATCCGACCGAAGCTGCAAAAGTTCGAGCTGCGCAGCCTGTCCGAGGGCGAGGACGCGCAGGGTGAAGCGGTGGTGTATGTCGAGTACAACCAGCGCAGCTACCGTGGCGCGAGCGCGACCACCGATATCGTCGAGTCCGCGACGCGCGCCTTCCTCGAGGTCATCAACCGCATCGAGCAGTCGCGGCGCGCACAGGCGGTGGCCTGAGATGCCCTCGCCCCGCACGCTGTTCGAGAAGGTCTGGTCCGCTCACGAGGTCGCGCCGCAATCAGCAGATACGCCCGCAGTGCTGTTCGTCGATCTGCACCTGACGCATGAAGTCACCTCGCCGCAGGCATTCACCGTGCTGCGCGAACGGGGCCTCAAGCTGCGACGGCCGGATCTCACTCTGGCGACGATGGACCACTCGACGCCGACACGCACCGAGCAGGTGTTCGGCGGCGCACCCATCACCATCGACTCGGCCGCGAAGCAGATCCGGCAGCTGGAGAAGAACTGCGCGGAGTTCGGCGTCGAGCTGCTCGGCATGCAGGATGCGCGCCGCGGTATCGTGCACATCATCGGACCGGAGCTCGGCATCACGCAACCCGGCAAGACCATCGTCTGCGGCGACAGCCACACCTCGACGCACGGTGCGTTCGGCGCCCTCGCCTTCGGCATCGGCACGACCGAGGTCGGGCATGTACTCGCGACGCAGTGTCTGCTGCAGAAAAAGCCTCGTACTCTTGCGGTAGAGGTCGCGGGTCGACTGCCCGCCGGGGTGACGGCCAAAGACCTGATCCTCGCGTTGATCGGCCAGATCGGGGTCTCGGGCGGCACAGGGCATGTCCTTGAGTACCGCGGTGAAGCGATCCGCGCGCTTTCCATGGAAGAGCGTATGACTGTCTGCAACATGTCGATCGAGGCCGGTGCGAGGGCGGGCATGATCGCGCCGGACGAGGTCACTTTCGACTACCTGCGCGGGCGTCCGAGGGCGCCGCAGGGCACCGCATGGGAGGCCGCCGTCGCGCGTTGGCGCGCCCTGCCCTCGGACCCCGGCGCCGTGTTCGACAAGACGGTGCATCTGGATGCGTCCGCGCTCGAGCCCATGATCACTTACGGCACCAACCCCGGCATGGTGGTGCCGGTGAGCGGCCGCATCCCAAGCCGTGGCGGTGATCCGGTGTTCGATGCCGCAATGAAGTATATGGGACTTGTCCCAGGCGCACCGATCGGCGATGCGCCGATCAACGTGGTGTTCGTCGGCAGTTGCACCAACGGCCGGCTCAGCGACCTGCGTGCCGCCGCGAACGTCCTGCGCGGCCGAAAAGTGGCAGCCGGCGTGCACATGTTGATCGTACCCGGCTCCCAGTCCGTGAAGCGTGAGGCGGAAGCGGAGGGTTTGGATGAGATCTTCCGTGCCGCAGGCGCAGAGTGGCGCGAGTCAGGCTGTTCGATGTGCCTCGGCATGAACGGCGATACGGTCGGTCAGGGCGAGTACGCGATCAGCACGAGCAACCGCAACTTCGAGGGTCGTCAAGGCGTCGGTGCCCGCACGCTGCTCGCCAGCCCCGAAACCGCGGCGGCCTCCGCCATCCGCGGACGCGTCACCGACCCGCGAGAGTTCCTCTCATGAAGCCGATCACCGTCATCCGTTCCCGCACCGTCGTCATGCCGTCGACCAACATCGACACCGACCAGATCATCCCGGCGCGCTTTCTGACGACGACCGTCAAGGAAGGATTGGGCAGATCCCTGTTCGCCGATTGGCGCTACGAGGCCGACGGACGGTCGAAGCCAGATTTCATCCTGAACCGCCCTGAATCGGTCGGTTGCCGGATCCTCGTCGCCGGTCGCAACATCGGTTGCGGATCGTCACGCGAGCATGCGCCTTGGGCGCTGGTCGACCACGGCTTCCAAGCGATCGTCAGTACCGAGATCGCAGACATTTTCCGGAGCAATTCCCTGAAAAACGGTCTGCTGCCGGTGGTCGTCGACGACACCACCCACGCGTGGTTGCTCGCGAATCCCGGCGCCGAGGTCGAGATCGACCTCGCGGAAGCACAGTTGCGGATAGACGGACGGGACCCCACGCCCTTTCCCATCGAAGCGTTTTCGCGATATTGCCTGCTGAACGGCGTGGACGAACTCGGTTTCCTTTTGTCGCAGGATGCCGCGATCTCGGCGTACGAATCCGCCGCGCTCAATGCGCGCGCCAGCGGTTAACCGACAGCCATGAAAGCACTGATCGCGGTGCTCGGGGGCGATGGCATCGGACCTGAGGTCGTAGCCGAAGGGCTCCGGCTGCTGACTGCCGTCGCTGCCGCCGGCGGTCATGATTTCACGATGCAGGAGCTGCCGTTCGGCGGGGCTGCCATCGACGCGCATGGCGATGGCCTGCCGCCGCATACCTTGGCCGGCTGTCTCGCCGCCGATGCCGTGCTGCTCGGCGCCATCGGCGGGCCGCAGTGGGGTCCTGCGGCGCCGGTGCGTCCGGAGACCGCCCTGTTGCGCTTGCGCGCGGCACTTGGCGTCTATGCCAACTTGCGTCCCGTAACGGTGCTGCCGGAGCTTCGAGCCGCCTCGCCGCTCAAAGCAGCTGTGATCGAGGGCGTCGACCTGTTGTTCGTGCGGGAACTCACTGGTGGCATCTATTTTGGCCGCAAGTGGCGCGAAGGCGATCGGGCGTTCGATGAATGCTCCTACTCGGTCGCGGAGATCGAGCGTGTGTCCCGCGTCGCCGGGCGTCTTGCGCAGCAACGCCGCAACCATGTCACACAGGTGGACAAGTCGAATGTGCTCGAGACCTCGCGTCTCTGGAGGGCGGTGAGCGAACGCGTGATGCGCGAGGAGTTCCCAACCGTCACCCTCGCGCACATGCTGGTGGATTCAGCCGCCATGCATCTGCTGCGTCGTCCGCGCGACTTCGATGTGATCCTCACCGAGAACCTCTTCGGTGACATCCTGACCGACGAGGCGTCGATGATCGCAGGGTCGCTCGGCGTACTGCCCTCGGCAGCGCTCGGCGAGGGTCGGCGTGGTCTATACGAACCGATCCATGGCTCAGCGCCAGACATCGCCGGTCGAGGCATCGCCAACCCCTGCGGCACGCTGCTCAGCGTGGCGCTGCTGCTGCGGCACTCGCTCGGACTCGAAGCCGAGGCATTACGGGTCGAGGCGGCGGTCCGGGCTGCCATCGCGGGCGGTGCACGGACCGCAGACATCGCTGATGTCGACGACGACGGCGTGCCGGGTAACGCTTCTCTTGCCGAGGCCCGAGGCACGCCCTCCGTGCTCAGCACCCGGCAGATGGGCGATGCGGTGTTGCAGGCGTTTGCCGCACTCAGCTGAGCGCGGCCAGACCTGCCGCAAGATCACGCTGCAGGTCGGGCAGCGCTTCGATCCCCACCGACAGTCGAAGCAGACCGTCCGACAAGCCCGCGGCAGCGCGGGCTTCAGGGGTCATCGCCGCGTGGGTCATGGTCGAGGGGTGGGCGATCAGGCTCTCCACGCCCCCCAAAGACTCGGCCAATGAGAACAGCTTCAGCGTTTCGACAAACCGGCGGACGGCGGTCTCCCCAGCCTCGAGTTCGAGCGTGATGATGGCGCCGAAGCCACGCTGCTGGACCTGTGCGAGGGCGTGGCCGGGATGCGAACGAAGGCCCGGGTAGAGCAAGCGCCGGACGCCTCGCTGTCCTTCGAGCCACGCCGCCAAGGCGCCCGCATTCGCCTCGTGTATCGCCATGCGGGCATGCAGGGTCCGCAATCCCCGCAGAACCAAGAAGCTGTCGAACGCGGAACCGGTGACCCCCGTGGCATTGGCCCACCACGCGAGCTCCGCATGACGCTCGGTCGTCGCAGCGATCACGGCGCCCCCCACCACATCGCTGTGCCCATTGAGGTATTTCGTGGTCGAATGGACCACAAAATCTGCACCGAAAGACAAAGGTTGCTGCAGCACCGGCGACAGAAAAGTGTTGTCCACCGCGACGAGAGCCCCGGCAGAACGCGCGAGCGCAACGGTCGCAGCGATGTCTGTGATGCGCAGCAGCGGGTTGCTCGGCGTCTCGATCCACACCAAGGCTGCGGGTGTCGCAAGCGCAGACGCCAGCGCACCTGAAACGCCGAAGTCGACGAACTCGACCTGAAGATCACCTCGTCGCTGCCACGCGCTGAACAAGCGGAAGCTGCCGCCGTAACAGTCGTGCGGTGCGATCAGTCGCGATCCGCGGGGCAACAACTGGCCGACCAGCGCGATGGCCGCCATACCGGACCCGGTCACGACGGCCCCTGCGCCGTTCTCCAGATCGGCGAGCGCCGCAGCGAGGAGGTCACGGGTAGGATTACCCGATCGCGAGTAGTCATACGGACCCTTCTCGCCGAACGCTGGAAAGGTGTACGTCGAACTGAGGTGCAGCGGCGGCACCACCGCACCCGTGGAAGGATCTGTCTCAAGACCGGCGCGCACGGCGGCGGTCCGGGGGTCGAGGGGGGATGTCATTCGTTCTCCTCGAGCAGTCGCTCGAAAATGGGCTGCAGCAGCAGGCGTTCCTTGAGGAATGCGTCGTGGCCAAAAGGGGATGAGATCTCGGTCAGGCGTGCATTCGGCAGTCGCGCCGCCATGGCGCGGACATCGGCAATCGGAACGAGCTGGTCCTGCAGCACGGCGACCGCCTCAACCGGGACGACGATCTGGGCGCACTCCACCCGGTGCAGGTCGATGGACTCCGAGAGACAAAGAAAACCGCCTGGCGCGAACCGGTCTGCGTAGTCAGTCCCCCGGGCAAGCAGATAGGACTCCACCGGGAAGACAAACTGACCCGTGGCGTCGTCACGCAACGCGTTTCCCAGGAAACGCCCCGCGAACTCCTCGCGACTGCGGTAGGTCGCCTGCGCCAATGCACGCGCGAGGCGCAAGCCCTCTGCGCTGTGTCCGACCGATGCGCCGAAGCGGATCACCTGACGCTGCACGCTGCGCCAAGCGGTCGACAACGGATCGGTTCGGTCGGATGCGCTCACCATCATTAGACGACTCAACCGGTCGGGGAACAGCGCTGCAAAGGCGAGTCCGACCATGCCGCCGTAGGACGCGCCGACGAAAGCTGAGAGCGAGGTGATACCGAGATGATCGAGCAACAAAGCGAGCAGCCGGGCTTGATCGCTGGTGTCGACCGAGGGGAACCCTATCGAGTCGCGACCGAGAACCGCCGACGGTCCGGTGGTTTCACCGCTGCCGCCGAGATAGTCGAACGAGAGGAGTTGCAGGCGTTCGCTCGGAAATCCCCCGCAGCCACCTGCGATCTCCTGCCACCAACCCGCCGGCTCGCCGGTGCGCCCATAGACACGACGGTGGCCGGAGATTCCACCGAGCACAAGGACAAGGGGTGCCGCTGGCGGGCCAGCGAGACGCCATGCCACCCGCACTGCCTGCAGCTCGCCGCCGTGTCGCAATGAAAAGACGCCGGGGACCTCAAACATCCCTTCGCGCATTGTCCAGTCGCCGCCGTTCATCCTTCGCCCTGACCTTTGTTGATCGATCGCCCAGCCCGGTCATCGAGACCGCCGGAGCGGCCGCACAAAGCGGCGAGAGCGCCCACGCGCCGTCTTGTACGGCACTGCGCTCCGGGCTCTGAAGCCCCGCTCATCTCGTAGCGACCGCACGGTCGCTGCCGGAGTTGGCACCGTGCGGGTCGTGGTGTCCCGCGGGTTGCCCCGGCGTCAAAGGGCCTGTCCCTCAGCCGGTCTCGATGAGAGCCCGGATGCTAAGTGCAGGGCTTGCTCGCGTCAACCCTGACCGCACTTGCTGAGGGGCACTTGCTGGAGGCAACATCATGTAGTATTGTGCTAATACATTAGTATAATACTACGTTATTAAGAACAAAATCTTCGGGGAAGCCCCCCCCCGAGGCGATCGCCCAATCCCAGAGGCCGAACCGCATGAAACCCCACCCCGCGCTGACACCCCGCCAAGAGGCCCGCGCCGAACGCAACCTCTACGGCGCCATGCTGACGCTGCGCAGCGTCGAGGAGTTGCGGGCGTTCTTCCGCGACCTGTGTACGCCAGCCGAGATCGAAGCCATGGCCGGGCGATGGTCGGTGGTCGAGTGCCTGGAGCGTGGACTGCCCTATCGCGAGATCCACCGGCTCACCGGTGTCAGCGTCACGACCGTGGCGCGGGTCGCTCGCTGCCGCACAGACGGTGCGGGCGGCTATGGTCTCGCGGTGCAGCGTGGTGGCGTGCGCAGCTCGGCCGGGACGCCGCGATGAGCGTACCGCGGCTGAAGATCGCGATCCAGAAGTCGGGACGACTGACCGACGCCTCCACCGATCTACTGGTGCGCTGTGGACTCAAATTCTCGCGCGGCAAGGATCAGTTGATCGGGTATGGCGACAACATGCCGCTCGACCTGCTGTTCGTGCGTGACGATGACATCCCCGACCTCGTCGAGGAGGATGTCTGCGACCTCGGTCTGGTCGGGCTCAATGTCCTTGAAGAGAAGCGCCTAGCCCTGGCAGCCCGCGGGCACGACCCGCAGCTTCGCATCCTTCGCGCGCTCGACTTTGGACGCTGCCGCCTCGCCATCGCCCTGCCGGATGGGACCGCTTGGGAGGGGCCCTCGTCGCTCGCCGGGCGGCGCATCGCCACCACCTACCCGTTCACGCTCAAACGCTGGCTCGGCGAGCAGGGCGTCAACGCCGAGATCGTGACGCTCTCCGGCGCGGTCGAGATCGCACCGAGACTCGGACGGGCTGATGCCATCTGCGATCTGGTGTCGACCGGCTCCACCCTGATCGCTAATCGCCTGTATGAAGTCGCGACGGTGATGGACAGCCACGCCGTACTGGTGCAGACACCCGTCGGACTACCGGACGCCAAAGCTACCTGGGTCGATCGCATGTTGCTGCGCATCGACGGCGTGCAACAAGTCCGCGAGAGCAAATACATCATGCTGCACGCACCGCGCAGTGCGTTGCCCGCGATCCGGTTGCTGCTGCCGGGCAGCGAGTCGCCGACCATCATCCCGCTCGAGGGCCATCCTGACCGCGTCGCCGTGCACGCGGTTTGCCGCGAGAACGTCTTCTGGGAGACCCTCGAGCAACTCAAAGCGGCAGGCGCCAGCGCCTTGCTGGTCTTGCCGGTCGAGAAGATGCTGGCATGACGCCGTCAGTGCTGCTGCCCATCCTCGACTATGCGCGGCTCGATGCGGAGGAGCGTCGTGCCGCGCTCGGACGCCCCGCCGCAATGGATCGCTCACGGGTGTTCGCAGCCGTGCGCGAAACGGTGCGCGCGGTACGTCTCGGGGGCGACGAGGCAGTACTCGATTGCGCCCGGCGCTTCGACGGCGGTGCACCGGATCGGTTGCGCGTGCCGCACTCCGAGATCGAAGGTGCGCTCGAGGGTCTGCCCCGCGCACAGCGTGAGGCGCTCGAGCGTGCCATTTCGAATGTTCAGCGCTTCCATACAGCCCAACTGCCCTTGCCGCTCGTCGTGGAGACGGAGCCCGGTGTCCGTTGCGAGCGGATCAGCCGTCCGCTCGACTCGGTCGGGTTGTATGTGCCCGCGGGCAGCGCGCCATTGCCTTCCGCGCTCATCATGTCGGCGATCCCCGCAGCGATCGCGGGCGTCGCGCGCCGCGTGTTGTGCAGTCCCGCCCGCGGCGGTCGAGTGCATCCGGCGATCCTCGCCACGGCCCGTCTGTGCGGAATCGAGGAGATCTACGCCGTCGGCGGGGCGCAAGCGATCGCAGCGCTCGCTTACGGGACGGAGACCATCCCCAAAGTCGACAAGATCGTCGGGCCTGGATCTGCATGGGTCACTGCTGCCAAGCAAGTGGTCGCCGAAGACCCCGACGGCGCTGCGCTCGATCTGCCCGCAGGTCCATCCGAGGTGCTGGTGATCGCAGATGATTCGGCGCGGGCGGAATTCGTCGCTGCCGACCTGTTGGCTCAAGCCGAACACGATCCGCTGTCGCAGGCGCTCCTGCTCACGCCGTCGCGTCATCTGGCGGAGTCCGTCAGAGCTGCCGCGATGATTCAGCTGGAGGGCTTGTCGCGCTCGACAGTATTGCAGCAGTCTTTGGCCCGCAGTCGCATCATCATCGTCCATGACCTCGACGAGGCATTGTCGCTCTCCAATGACTACGCCCCCGAACACCTGCTGCTGCAATGTGCCGAACCGCGTGCGCGCTTGGCGCAGGTCCGTGCGGCGGGTTCGGTGTTCCTCGGCCCTTGGAGCCCGGAGCCGGTCGGCGACTACTGCTCGGGGACGAACCATGTGCTGCCCACCTATGGCTATGCCCGCGCCTACAGCGGTCTTTCCGT
>CAMAQZ010000052.1 GCA_945860725.1 Klebsiella pneumoniae
GGGGCGCTGCAGGGGCTCTGGGAGACGGGGACAGTCACGCTGAAAGGTGGCTGAACGAGGCCCACGGCGGGATAAAAAAACCCCGGTAACCGATCGCTCGGATACCGGGGCAGACTAACCCGGCAGAAGTCTGAAGGCCGGGAACCCGCTCAGGGAGGGAGAAGCGGGGAACGCAGTGCGTTCGGGTAATCAGACCGCGGGATCCGCGCATTGGTTCCCGGCATTGATGAAATAAAAATACTAGCTAAATCAACGTGGTAGCCGCCAAATTATTGCGATGGCGCTACCGAGATCAGTGCGCCTCATCCCAGTTCATGCCGCGGCCGACATCGACCTTGAGCGGCACCCGCAGGGCGCCCCGGCCGGCGGCGACCATGCATCCGCGGACGGCCTCGGCCACGCGGTCGACGACCTCCGTGCGCGCCTCGAGCACGAGTTCATCGTGCACTTGCATGATGAGCCGTGCGTCGTCCCGCCCTTCCTCCTCGCACCATCGATCGACGGCGATCATCGCGAGTTTGATGAGGTCAGCGGCCGTGCCCTGCATCGGCGCGTTGATGGCGCTGCGCTCGGCGTACTGCTGCAACGCGCGGTTGCGTGAGCGGATCTCCGGCAGGTACAGCCGGCGTCCGAACACGGTCTCGACGTAGCCGGTCTCGCGCGCCCCTTCGCGGGTACGGTCCATGTAGGCCTTCACGCCCGGATAGCGTTCAAAGTAAAGATCGACATACTGCTGCGCTTCGTTTCGACCGATGCCGAGTTGGCGCGCGAGGCCGAAGGCGGACATGCCGTAGATGAGACCGAAGTTGATGGCCTTGGCGGAGCGGCGCTGATCGGTGCTGACCTCGGACAACGGGACGCCGAAGACCTCGGCGGCGGTCGCCTGGTGCACGTCACGGTCCGCCTCGAAGGCGGCGATCAGGCTCGCATCGCCCGACAGGTGCGCCATGATGCGCAGCTCGATCTGCGAGTAGTCGGCGGCGAGCAGCACATAGCCGGGCGGCGCGATGAACGCTTGGCGAATGCGCCGACCTTCGGGCGTGCGGATCGGGATGTTCTGCAGGTTGGGGTCCGTCGAGGACAGACGACCGGTCTGCGCCACAGCCTGATGGTACGAGGTGTGGACGCGGCCGGTGTCCGGGTTCACCTGGGTCGGGAGTTTGTCGGCGTAGGTGCTGCGCAGCTTGGCGATGCTGCGGTAATCGAGGATCAGCTGCGGCAGCGTGAAGGACTCGGCGAGCTGCTCGAGCACATCTTCCGCGGTCGAGGGCTGTCCGGTCGGCGTTTTGCGCAGCACCGGCAGGTTCATCTTCTCGTAGAGGATCTGCTGCAGCTGCTTCGGTGAATCGACGTTGAACTCGGTGCCGGCCTCGGCGTGCGCGGCGGTCTTGAGTTCCTCGGCGCGCTTGGCGAGCTCGACGCCCTGGCGGCGCAGCATCTCGCGATCGATGAGCACGCCACGTCGCTCCATGCGCAGCAGCACCGGCACCAGCGGCTGCTCGAAATCTTCGTAGAGCCGCCCCAGCAGGGGTTCGCGCTCGATCGCAGGCCAGAGCGTGCGGTGCAGCCGCAGCGTGACATCGGCATCCTCGGCGGCATAGGTGCTCGCGGTCTCGATCGAGACCTGGCTGAACGGGATCTGTTTCGCGCCTTTCCCCGCGACCTCCTCGTAGGTGATGGTCTTGAGGCCGAGATAACGCTCCGCAGCGGAGTCCATATCGTGGCGCGTGGCGACGCTGTTCCAGACATAGGACTCGAGCATGGTGTCGTAGGCCATGCCGCCGAGCGCGATGCCGTGGTTGGCGAGCACATGCGCATCGTATTTGAGGTGATGGCCGACCTTGGCCGGGCGCTCCGCTTCGAGCAGCGGCTTGAGCCGCGCCAGCACGGCGTCGCGGTCGAGCTGCTCAGGCGCGCCCACATAGTCGTGTCCGAGCGGCACATAGGCCGCACGGCCCGGCTCGACGCAGAACGATACGCCGACGATGCGCGCCTGCAGGTAATCGAGCGAAGTGGTCTCGGTGTCGAAGGCGAAGAGCGCGCTCTGCGCGAGCGTCTCCAACCAGCGTCCGAGCGCAGCCTCATCGAGCACGACTTCGTATTCGCGCGGCGCTTCGAGCAGCGCCGGGTCGGCGACGAGTGCGCTGCCGTCGGGCGTGGTGGACGGGCTATCCGGCACGCCTAAACCGCGCAGCAGGTTCTTGAACCCGAAGCGGGTGTACAGCGTGCGCAGCGCCGTCTCGTCGGTCGGGCGCCGTGCGAGGTCGGCGGCTTCAGGCGGCAGGTCGAGGTCGCAACGGATGGTGGCCAACTGCCGCGACAGTGCGAGCGTGTCGAGGCCGGCGCGCAAGTTCTCGCCGATCTTGCCGGTGACCTGGTCGGCGTTCGTGATCAGTGTATCGATCGAGCCGTATTGGTTCAGCCACTTCGCGGCGGTCTTCGGGCCGACTTTGTCGATGCCGGGGATGCCATCAGAGCTGTCGCCGGCGAGTGCGAGGTAGTCGATGATCTGCTCAGGCCAGACATCGAACTTGGCCTTGACGCCGTCTCGGTCGTAGGTGCTATCCGACATGGTGTTGACGAGCGTGATGTAGGGACCGACCAGCTGCGCCATGTCCTTGTCGCCGGTCGAGATGAGCACGCGCCGGTCGCCGTCCGCTGCACGGCGCGCGAGGGTGCCGATGACATCATCGGCTTCGACACCGCTGATGCGCAGCAACGGCAGGCCGAGCGCCTGCACCGCCTCGAGCAGCGGCTCGATCTGTACACGCAGATCGTCGGGCATCGGCGGCCGGTGCGCCTTGTAGGCGGCGAAGAGGTCGTCGCGGAAGGTACGGCCGGGCGCATCGAACACGACGACGAACTGCGCGCCATCATGCTCACGCAGCGACTTCAAGAGCATATTGAGCACGCCGAGCACCGCGCCGGTGGGCTCGCCTTGCGGCCCGGTCAGCGGCGGGAGCGCGTGGAACGCACGGTAGAGGTACGACGAGCCGTCGATCAGCACGAGGTCGGGGACGCCCGGACCTCGCGCGTCCGCGGCGGGATCCCCCATGGCTCAGGACTCCTGCGCGAGGCGACGCAGGTCGGCGGCGAACCCGTCGATACTGAAGTCGGGCTGCGTGATCAAGCGCAGCCGATTGCTGCGGTCGTAGACATAGATCACGGCCGAGTGGTCGATGGTGTAGTCGCGGCCGTCGGGCGTCGGGACCTTGACGGCGATCGCGTGGAAGGCCTTGATGACGGCCGCCAATTCTTTGGGTTCAGGACGCAACGCCTTGAACGAGGGATCGAAGCTGCGGACATAGGCTTGCAGCCGCTCCGCGGTGTCGCGCTCGGGGTCCACCGACACCAGCAACACCTGCACACGCTCGGCGTCGGGGCCGAGCGCGGCGCGCGCCTGGCGCAAACGGGCGAGCGTCGTCGGGCAGACATCGGGGCAGGCGGTGAAGCCGAAGAAGACCAGCGTGACCTGGTCGCGAAAGTCCTCGAGCCGGCGGGGCTGGCCGGCATCGTCGGCGATGACGAGGCCGCGACCGTAGTCGATGCCGGAGACTTCGGTGGCGTTGAAGGGCGCGGGTGGTGGGGGGGGCGTGCAGCCCGCCGACATGGTGAGGGCGGCGAGCGCGGCGAGCGCATGGGCTTTCGAGCAGAACGGTCCACGAGCGCCGGGCAGCGCGCGGGAGGCCACTGCCCGGGGTCGTGTCATGTGTCTATCAGCGTCGGCTGGCGTCAGCGCGGGATCAGGTTCCCGGCGCCTTGACCCAGACCTTGCACCAACCCATGTTCTTCACCTGTTTGCCCGGGAAGAGGTTGCACTTGGCGAGCGGCGCCTTGCGGTTCTTGTCCGCCCACTGCAGACAGTTGCCGCAGTGCTGGCCCGCCTTGAAGTTCGGGTTCGTTTTCGGGTCGACCTTCGTGGCGTCTTCGACGTAGCCGAGCGCCTTGGCGGTGGGATCGGTGGGGCTCAACACGGGCAGGGCAGCCGATGCAGCCGCGGGTTTCGCTTGCGCGAAGGCGGTTTCGACCACGACCGGAGTGGCAGACAGACCGAGAACGGTGGCGCCCAGGACCTGACGACGGGTGAGCTTCGGGTTGTTCATGACAAGTTCCTTGTGCTTGGGGGTGAGCGACTAACGACGCACATTATAACCTGCCGACCGAGAGTCCACGCACCGGGTGATCGATGGTCATGGCGGCTGCACCATCCTTGCCGAGGGTGCCGTTCCGAGGATAGACCGTAGCGGCGCGGGTTCGGCCGCCGGACGGACCACGACCTCACTGCGTGCGGGCAGACGGAGGGGTCCGGTCTGTCCGCAGCCCGCCAGCAGCAGCGCCGCAGCCGTCGCGAGCGCCGCGTATCGGTGGATGCTGTCGTCCGAACGGGCGTTCATGCCGGCATCGGTCGGTCGTCGCGCAGGGCGAGCCAGCCGCGGATCACGCGGTAGATGAGCCAGACGCTGATGAGCGCGATGCCGACGAAGAAGGTGACGATGCCGAGCCCCAGTGCAAGCACGAGCGGTGCGGAGATGATGCCGACCAGCAGCGTCGACCACGCAGCGCCCCAGAACGTGCGGATCTGCCACCGGAAGTGCGAGTCGATCCAGGTGCCGACGGCGTCCTTGCGGCGCATGTAGTTCATCACGACAGCGACGATGGAGGGCAGGCCGAAGATGAAGCTGCCGATGACCGTGGCGGCACTGGTGAGCGCGATCACCACCGACAACGCGTGCAACGCGTAGATGATGTGTGTGTAGCTGATGAGCGAGGGATCCGGCGCACGGTCGCTACCGGGCGCGGTCGACGGGACAGGATCGGTCATGGCGATAACCTCTCGCGGGCGGGGCGGTCGATCACCGCCAGGGTGATGCGCGACACGCAGACGAGCTGCCGCGCTGCGTTGACGATTTCGATGGACCAGACTTGGCTGCGGGCGCCGAGGTGCAGGGGGCGGCTGGTGCCTTCGACCATGCTGCCCTCATGCGCCGCACGGACGTGGTTGGCATTGATCTCTTGGCCGACGACGGCGAAGCGTGCGGGATCGACCGAGCAGTTCGCCGCGACGCTTGCGAGCGTCTCGGCGAGCACCACGGAGGCGCCGCCGTGCAGGATACGCATGGGCTGCACGGTCCGTTCGTCCACCGGCATCGTACCGCGCAGGAAATCCGGCCCGAGCTCGGTGAGGCGGATCCCGAGGTGGCTGACCAAGGTGCCAGCCGACCGCGTGTTCATGCCCTCCAGCGTGACGCCGGGCCACCAGAGGGGCTTCGGGTCCGCAGGCGCGCTCACCGCCCCTCCTCCGCGTCTGTGCCGTCGGCGTGAAGTTCAGCGCCCACGCGCTTGTAGGCTTCGCGGAACGGGATACCTTCTTCGACGACCAGGCGGTTGGCGCGCTCGGCGGCATGGATCGAGGGGTCAAGACGGATGTTTTCCGGCACGAACGCCATCGCTTCGATCGCGGGCGCCAGGATTGCGGTGCTGGCGAGCGCGAGGTCGATGCCGCGGAACAGCGGCGCCTTCAATAATTGCAGGTCACGCTGATAGCCCGAAGGCAGTTTGGCGACGATGCCGAGCGCTTCAACGAGGCAGCCTTGGGCTGTGCCGGTGCGACCGCGCAGCAGCTCGAAGATATCCGGGTTGCGTTTCTGCGGCATGATCGAGGAGCCTGTCGTGAACGCATCGTCGAGCCGGATGAACGCGAACTCCTGCGTGTAGAAGAGGCAGATGTCGGTCGCGAAGCGGCCGAGGTCCTGCATCAGCAGCGTGATCTCGAACAGCAGCTGCGATTCGGCCTTGCCGCGCGAGAGCTGCACGGCGGTGACGGGCTGCTGCACGGTGTCGAAGTCGAGCGCTTGGCGCGTCGCCTCACGGTCGAGCGGCAATCCAGGTGTGCCGTAGCCCGCGGCGGAGCCGAGCGGGCTCTTGCCGATACGACGTTGCGCAGCGCGCAAGCCCGCAGCGTCGTCGCGCAGTTCAGCGGCGAAACCGCCCGCCCAGAGCGCGACCGAACTCGGCATCGCCTGTTGCATGTGGGTGTAGCCCGGGAGCGCGAGCTCGCCCTCGCGGTCGGCGAGCGCTTCGAGAGACTGCGCGACGGACTCGGCGCCACGGGCGATGGCCTCGGCGGCGTCGCGCAGGTAGAGGCGCAGCGCCGTGAGCACCTGGTCGTTGCGCGAGCGGCCAAGGTGCACCCGTCCGCCGGCGTCGCCGATGCGCGCCGTCAGCCGGCGCTCGAGTGCGGTCTGGCCGTCCTCATCGGCGAGCTCGACCCGCCAAGCGCCTTGGGCGTGCGCGGCGGCGAGCGCTTCCAACCCGTCCTCGATGGCTTCGAGGTCGGTGGCGCTCAGCAGCCCCTGCGCGTGCAGCATCTGCGCATGCGCGATGCTGGCGCGTGCGTCGTAGGCGACCAGACGATCATCGAGCGCGTGGTCTTCGCCTGCCGTCCAGGCGAGCACCCGCTCATCGAGCGGTGCGCCTTTGTCCCAGAGGCGGCTCACGATTGGGCGTTGCCTGCCGCGAGCTCTGCCGGTGCGAGCTTGCCGATGTCTGCGACCACGAGCGTCCCCGTACCTTCGTTGGTGAACACTTCGGCGAGGATAGCATCGGGCGCCTTGTAGGAGATGACATGCACGCGCTGCACGCCGCCCTGGATGGCGTTCTCGATGGCTTTGGCTTTCGGCAGCATGCCGTCGTTGATGCGACCCTCGCTGCGCAGCTTCGCGAGCCCGGCGAGGTCGGTGTAGGACACGACCGAGGTCGGGTCGTTGATGTCGGCGAGGATGCCCGGCGCGCCGGTGCAGAGCACCAGTTTCTCGGCACCGAGCGCTGCGCCGATGGCGGCGGCGACGGTGTCGGCGTTGATGTTGAGCAGCGTGCCGACGTCGTCGCTCGAAAGCGGCGAGATCACCGGCATCAAGCCGTTGTCGAGCAGTTTGCGCAGCACATCGGTGTCGACATGGTCGATGTCGCCGACGAAGCCGTAGTCGACGGTCTCGTCGCTGCCCTGCATCTTCACCGGTGCGCGTTTGTGGGCTTGGATCAGGCCGGCGTCGACGCCGCTGATGCCCACCGCCGGCAGGTTGAGCTCGCGGCAGGCAGCGAGGATGCGGGTGTTGATGAGCCCTGATAGCACCATCGCGGTCGCATCGACTGACTCGGCATCGGTGACGCGGCGGCCTTCGATCATCCGGGTGGGTACGCCGAGCTTCTCAGTGAGCTCGGTGAGCTGCGGGCCGCCGCCGTGCACGAGCACGACGCGGACACCGAGCGAGTGCAGCACGGCGATCTGTTCGACCAGCGCGCGCGTCGCGCCGGGGTCGCCGAACACGCCGCCGCCCACCTTCACGACGAAGGTCTTGCCCTTGTAGAGGCGGATGTAGGGCGCGGCGCTGCGCAATGCGCGGATGACGGCGGCAGGATCGGCACGGTGCATGATCATCTTTCAGGTCTCCTTCAGGCGGTCAGGCGGTCAGGCGAGCAGGCGGTGCAGCACTGCCATCTGGGCGGGCAGGCGGTTGTAGGCCTCGCGCTGCACGATGCTGCGCGGGCCGTCGAGCACCTCGTCGGCGACGGCGACATTGCGCCGCACCGGCAGGCAGTGCATGAACTTGCAGTCGGGCTGCGACCGGGCGAACCAATCCTCGCGCACGGTCCAATCTTTGAGTCCGGTACGGAGCGCGGCGTCGCCTGCGGCGTCGCCGTAGTGCCTCGTCGAGCCCCATTCTTTGGCGTAGAGGATCTGCGCTCCGGCGAGCGCCTCGGCGCGATCGTCGGTCTCGCGCACCGAGCCGCCCGCGGCAGCTGCGGCGGTGCGGGCCTTGTCCATGACCTCGGACGGCAGCGCGAATCCGTCCGGACGCAGCACCACCACCTCCATGCCGCGGTGCGCGGCCATATGCAGCGTCGAAGCCGGTACGGCGAGCGGCGTGACGCGCGGGTGGTTGGCCCAGGACAGCACGAACTTGGCGCGCTGCGGCACGACGAGATCGTCCATCGTCTTCCAGTCGGCGAGCGATTGGCAGGGATGGCTCATCGCCGACTCGAGGTTGATGAGTGGTTTGTCGACCACGGCGGCCATCGCCTTGAAACGCGTTTCGGCGACATCCTCGGCGAGATCCTTGCCTTCGGCGAAGGCGCGGATGCCGAGCGCATCGGCGTAGGAGGCGAGCACCGGGAGGCCCTCGCGGATGTGCTCGGCGCAATCGCCGTCCATCACCGCGCCGAGCCGTGTTTCGAGCTGCCAGGTCCCTTGCCCCGGGGTGATCACGAACGAGCTGCCGCCGAGCCGCTGCATGCCGACCTGGAAGGAGGCGAGCGTGCGCAGTGAGGGATTGAAGAACACGAGACCTAAGATCTTGCCCGCCAATGCATGCGGTTCCGGATGCGCCTCGAGGCGGCGTGCGAGCGCGAGGAGTTCCAGCACCTCGTCTCGGCTGAGATCGGCCAGGTCGAGGAAGTGCTTCACAGGTCCTCCAGTGCCGCACGCAGCAGGTCGACTTCGGCTTCGCGCAGCGTGTAGGGCGGCAGCAGCCGGATCACGCGCGGATCGGCGCTGACGCCCGCGAGGATATCCCGCGTGAGCAGGGCGGCTTGGACCTCCTTGGCCGGCCGGTCGCAGATGAGACCATGCAGGAACCCGGCGCCTTGATGGCCCACCACCGGGCCGACGGTGCAAGTTTCGCGGATGTACTGCGAGACGCGTCGGACGTTCGCCATGAGATCCTGTGACTTGATCGCATCGATCGTGGCCGCGATGGCGGCGCAGGCCATGGGCCCGCCGCCGAAGGTGGTGCCGAGACCCTCGAGCTTGAGCGCGGCGGTGACCGCCGGGGTCATCAGCAGCGCGCCGCAGGGGAAGCCGTTGCCGAGCGCCTTGGCGGTGGTGATCATGTCGGGCCGCACGCCATAGAGGTCGGCGGCGAACGGTTGGCCGCTGCGGCCGACGCCGATCTGCACTTCGTCGAAGATGAGCTGCGCCCCGACCGCATCGCAGCGTGCGCGCAACGCCGCGAGAAACTCGGTGCCCATGTCGAAGGCACCGCCGACGCCTTGCACCGGCTCGACGATCACTGCAGCGACATCTTCGCCGACGATGTGGGGGATGGCAGCGACATCACGGCGCGGCACCCAGCCGACCTCGAACGGTGTCCGCGGGAACTCGTACCATTTTTTGTCTGCGCCCCAAGTGAGCGCGCCTGCGGCGGCGGTGCGGCCGTGCCACCCGTCCTCGATTGCGACCACACGGGTGCGGCGGGTCATCTTGAACGCCATGCGCAGTGCGTTCTCGTTGGCCTCGGCGCCCGAGTTCACAAAGAAGATGCTATCGAAATATCCACCAGCGAAATGGGCGAGCTTGGTGGCTGCACGCGCGCGCACCTCCATCGGCACGGCGTTAGTTTGGAAGTTGCAGGCGGCCGCCTGCGCGGACACCGCCTGAGTCCAGCCCGGGTGGCCGTAACCGAGCGCTGCCACGGCGTGGCCGCCGTAGAGATCGAGCACACGACGCCCGTCGCGCGTGTGCAGGAACACGCCTTCCGCGCCCACCACTTCCATGGGGTACTGTGCGAAGACCGGTGCGAGGAAATCGGTGGTGCTCATGTCCAACCTGTCGTGCAATGGGTGAGTCCGGTGGTTTCGGGCAGGCCGAGCAGGCGGTTCATCCACTGCATCGCGCCGCCGGCTGCGCCTTTGGTGAGGTTGTCGATGGCGCACATCACGGCGACCGTGCGGCCGTTGGCCGCCGCTGAGAGCGTCGCGTAGTTGCTGCCGACGATGTCTTTGATGCGGGGTGCGCTGTCGGTGATGCGTACGAACGGCGAGCCGGCGTAGAACGAGCGCAGGGCGGCGAGCACGGCGGCGGTGTCTGCAGGGCGCGTGAGCGTCGCCTGTACCGTGGCATGGATGCCGCGCGCGAAGGGACCGGAGTGCGGTACGAAGGCGAAGTCGGCGGTGACGCCGGTCGCTGCCGCGGCACAGGCCGTGATCTCTGGGATGTGCCGGTGCACGAGCGCGTTGTATGAATAGAGGTCGCTGTGCCGGGTCGGGTGGTGGGTGCCCTCCACGGGCTTGCGACCGGAGCCTGTGCTGCCGGTCACGCCGCTCACGAACAGCGTGGGCGTCACGAGACCGGCGGCGAGCAGCGGCACCGCAGCGAGCAGCGTCGCGGTTGCGAAGCAGCCGGGATGCGCGATGTGCGGCGTCGGTGCGACGGCAAGATGCTCAGGCACCGCGCAACTGAACTGTGCAAGCCGTGCGGGCGCGCCGTGCGGGTGCTTGTAGACCGCGGCGTAGGCCTCATCGGTCGGATAGCGGTAGTCCGCAGAGATGTCGACGACCCGCGGCCGGGTGCCTGCCGCCTCTGCGGCACTGAGCAGGCGGTCGATCAGCGCGGCGCTGACCCCGTGTGGCGCCGCGGCGAACACCCCGCTCAAAGGCAGTGTCGCGACGAGCGTCATGATCTCGGCTTCGGACACGAAGCGCAGGTCGCCGAGCGCGGGCGCGAGATGCGGGAAGGCTGTCGCGAGCCGTTCCCCTGGCTGCGAGTCGGACAGGATGCCTGCGATCTCGAGCTGTGGATGGCCGAGCACGAGGCGCAGCGCTTCGCCGGCCACATAGCCGGTGCCGCCGAGGATCAGGATGGGGATGCGTGACATGACAGTCGGAGGTCCCTGGGCTCAGTGTGCAGTCGGGAACTTTGCGGCGAGGCCGATCGCCTCGATCACGCAGTCGCCGAGACCGATGCCGTCGGTGAGCGCGTTGAACGCCGGTACGCCCATCTGGTCGCGGATGATGTCGACGCCCACTGCGTTGTCGGTGGCGGGGCCGGTGACGGCGCAGGGCTCGATCTTGAAGCGTTCGCGCATCAGCTTCACGCCGCCCCAGGCCGCGACCGGGTCGTTGGCCGACAGCACCACGCCCGTGAGTGCACCGCGGATGTCGTCGCAGGCGAGGATGGCATCGACGCCATAGGCGCCCAGGATGCCGTCGCCGAGCTCGAAGACGATGACATCGGGCTTCTTCGCGGCGAGCTCGGTGATCATGGTGCGGGTGAGTGCAGGGCCGACCGCCGGTGTCGAGGTGATGATGCCGAGGTCGGTGAAGATCATGGAATGCCGCGCGCCGGCGTCCTCCATGGCGAGGATGTCGCGGCGCAGCGAGACGCCGGTCGCCTTGAAGCAATCGACCACGAGGCCGCGATGGCGCATCCGGCTCACCAGGGCACAGGCGGCTGCGGTCTTGCCGGCCTCCATGCAGGTGCCCGCGAGCGCGACCACCGGGACACCCTGTGTGTCGAGGATCGCGGCGAGATCGAGCTTGCGATAGCCGGCGCGCGCCGGCACGCCGATGCGCTCGCCGAGGTAGGGAAAGGTGAGCACCACGCCGAGCACACGGCAATCGAACGGCTTGCCTTTGTCGGGGTTGGCCGAGTCGCAGATGCCGAGCACGCCACCGATGTTGAGCATCTGGATGACATCGCCCGCGGCGAGCTTCGGCGGCACATGGCCCGAGTATCCGAACAGCGCCTTGCGGTGGCCGAGCGCGCCCACGACGATGTCGCCCTTGTTCACCTTGGCCATGCGACCGCTGGTGAGCTCGATCGTGTTGTAGTTCGCCTTGGCGGAGAGGATCTCCACCACCACGACGACACCTTCCTCGGACGGCAGGTCGTCCGTGGCGATGCGCACCTCATGGCCGAGGCCGCAGGCCTGGGTGATGGAGGCAATCTTGTCGACGACGATGGTCCTCATTGACGTTCGGCTCCTTGTATACCTGCGCGATGGTGGAACATGCCCGGCAAGCCGACGATGCGCGAGAAACCCAGCGCATCGGCCGGCGTCCATTCGCCGGTGGCCTCGCCGTAGACGCCCTTCGAGGCGGCCATCAGCGAATACTTTGAATTTGTGCCCTCGACGAACGCCGAGCCGGGGCGCAGCAGCACCGTCACCGTGCCGGTGACGCGCGCTTGTGACTCGATGAACAGCGCCTCGATGTCGCGGCAGGCGGGGTCCAGCAACTGCCCCTCATGCACCCAGTCGCCGTAGGGGCCGGCGAGCAATTCTTTGATGCGCTGCTGGCGCGCGGTGAGGACCAGTTTTTCGAGCTCGCGGTGTGCGTTCAGCAGCACCTCTGCGGCAGGCGCCTCGAAGGCCACCCGACCCTTGGTGCCGATGATGGTGTCACCGAGATGGATGCCGCGGCCGATGCCGTAGGGCCCGGCGATCGTCTCCAGCGCTTCGATGACCGCCACCGGCGTCATCACTTGGCCGTCGAGACCGCAGGGCACGCCCTGCTCGAATTGCAGGACGATCCGCCGCGGCGGCAGCGGCTTCGTGAACGCGTCGCGCGAGAGCACCCAAGCGTCGTCGGGCAGGCTGCCCTGCGAGGTGAGCGTCTCCTTGCCGCCGATGCTCACGCCCCAGAGGCCGCGGTTGATCGAGTAGGCGGCGCCGTGGTGGGGCACCGGCAGGCCGCGCTGCGTGAGGTAGTCGAGCTCTTCCTGGCGCTTGAAGGCGCGGTCGCGCACCGGCGCGATCACCTCGAGCTCCGGCGCGAGCGTGCGCAGCGCGACTTCGAAACGCACTTGGTCGTTGCCGGCGGCGGTGCAGCCGTGGGCGATGCTGCCGGTGCCGAGCTCGCGCGCCATGCGTGCGATGGTCTGCGCCTGCATGACGCGCTCGGCGCCGACGCAGAGCGGGTAGAGGTTGCCGCGGCGCACATTGCCCATGATGAGGAAGCGCAGCACCTGCTCGAAGTAGTCGGCGCGCGCGTCGATCTGGTGGTGCGCGACGGCGCCAAGCGCCATCGCACGCTCGCGCAGGGTCTCGCGCGTCGCGGCATCGATGCCGCCCGTGTCCACGGTGACGGTGATGATCGGGCGGCCGTGCTGTTCCTTGAGCCAGGGTACGAGGAACGAGGTGTCGAGGCCGCCGGAATAGGCGAGGACGATGGGCTGGGACATGGGGTTCTCCCGGCTCAGAGCCGGAACAGGTTGCGCAGGCGCGCGAGGACCGCGGACTGCGCCGCGGCGGTGTCGGTGGCGATGAAGAGGGTGTCGTCACCGGAGATCGTGCCGACGACCTCCGGCCACTCGGCATTGTCGATGGTGGCCGCGACGGTCTGCGCCGAGCCGGTGGTGGTGCGCAGCACGGTCAGCGAGGCACCGGCGGTGCCGACGCCGCGCACGAACGGGCGCAGCGCCCCGAAATCATCGAGCGCACGCGCTCCGGCCTCAGGCGGCAGGTAGCGGCCCGCTGCTTTGAGCACCCCGAGATCGCGCAGATCGCGGCTCACCGAGGACTGGGTGACCTCGAAGCCCTCGCGCTTCAAGAGGCCCACCA
>CAMAQZ010000053.1 GCA_945860725.1 Klebsiella pneumoniae
CGACCGGCGGGGATCGCCCTCGTCCACGCCCGTCTGGCCGCGCGCCATGGGCAGATGGAGGCCGAGCACCGCATGATGGAGGCGCTCGGTCGCGCGATCTGGGAGGCGCAACGGGCCGCACGATTGCCCGACGAGCGGGCTTACCTCGAAGATCTGCGTCGGCTGGCGTGAGCCCCGCTCACCTACTTCCGCTTCGGCTATTTCCGCTTTGGCAGATAAAGATCGGTGAGGGTGCCCTCGAAGGCCTCCGCCGACATTGCCACCGACTCGGACAGCGTCGGATGCGGATGGATAGTGAGACCGATATCCGCGGCATCGGCGCCCATCTCGATCGCGAGCGCCACTTCGCCGATCAGTTCGCCCGCGCTGCTGCCGACGATACCGCCACCGAGCACCCGATGGGTCTGCGGATCGAACAGTAGTTTCGTAAACCCTTCATCACGCCCCTGTGCCAAGGACCGACCGCTCGCTGCCCAATGGAAACTGCCTTTCTGGTACTCGATGCCCTTGGCCTTGGCTTCGGATTCGGTGAGTCCAACCCAGGCGACTTCCGGGTCGGTGTACGCGACCGAGGGGATCACGCGCGCATCGAAGGCACGCTTTTCACCGGCGATCACCTCGGCGGCGACCTTGCCCTCGTGGGTCGCTTTATGGGCCAGCATCGGCTGACCGACAATGTCACCGATCGCGAAGATGTGCGGCTGCGCCGTGCGCATCTGCCGATCGACGCTCAGGAACCCACGCGGATCGACCGACAGTCCTGCCGCTTCGACGCCGATACCAGACCCGTTCGGCCGTCGACCGACGGCCACCAGCACCCGATCGTAGATCTGCGGCGTCGGTGCGCCCGTACCGCTGAAGGTCACGCGCAGCCCCTCGGGCAGCGCTTCGACGGCCTGCACCTTCACGCCGAGCAGGATCTGCTCATACCGCTTGCGCAGACGTTTCTCGAGCGGTTTGACGAGATCGGGATCAGCGCCCGGCATCAGCTGGTCCATCAGTTCGACCACGCTCACCTTGCTGCCGAGCGCATCGTAGACGCAGCCCATCTCGAGCCCGATGATCCCGCCCCCGATCACCAGCAGCCGCTGCGGGATGTCCTGCAGTTCGAGCGCAGCAGTCGAGTCCATCACCCGCGGATCATCCGGTACGAACGGCAACCTCACAGGCTCCGAACCGGCTGCGATGATGCAGTGGTCGAAGCCGATGCGCTGCGTGCCTTCCTCGCCTGTGACCTCGAGCACGCGCGGCGCGACGAAACGACCGTCGCCCCGGATGACCGTCACTTTTCTTTGGCGAGCAAGACCGGAGAGACCCCCGATGAGTTTGCCGACGACAGACGATTTCCAGCTGCGCAGCCTGTCGAGGTCGATCTGTGGCGGCCCGAAAGAGATGCCGTGACCCGCCATCGCCTGGGCCTCATCGACCACGCGGGCCGCATGGAGCAGCGCCTTGGAGGGGATACAGCCCACATTGAGACACACTCCACCCAGGACCGGCCAGCGCTCGACAAGGGTGACCTCTAGCCCGAGATCCGCTGCGCGGAACGCCGCGGTGTAGCCGCCCGGCCCCGCGCCAAGCACCAATACTTTGGCATGACGGGCGGTCCCGGCCACAGGACCGAGCTCCAAGACTGGTGCTGTCACCGAAACGGATGCCAGGGCCGCTGTAGCAGATGCCGGCGCCGCTGCGGCAGATGCCAGGGCCGCTGTAGCAGATGCCGGCGCCGCTGCAGCAGATGCTGGGGCCGCTACAGCCGACGCGACGATCCGTGCGATCACGCTGCCGGTCGACACCTTGGTACCGCAGGTGACGGTGATGGCTTCGACCGTCCCGGCGATCGGCGAAGGCACATCCATCGTCGCCTTGTCGGTCTCGAGCGTGAGCAGCGGCGTATCCACCTCGACGACATCGCCGGCGTGAACCAGTACGTCGATGACCGGCACATCCTGGAAGCTGCCGAGATCGGGGACCTTGATGTCTTGGGCGGACATGACGGACACCTCAGGCTGTGGCCGCTGCGACGAGGGCGGCGGGCTCGGCGAGACGGCGGGCGAGCCCGCTCGTGAAGCGCACGCCCGCAGCACCGTCGACGACGCGGTGATCATAGGACAAGGACAGCGGCAGCATCAGCCGCGGGACGAACGCGCCGTCACGCCAGACCGGCCGCATCACCGAGCGAGATACGCCGAGGATCGCGACCTCCGGCGGATTGATGATGGGCGTGAACGCAGTGCCGCCGATACCCCCCAGACTCGAGACCGTGAAACACCCGCCTTGCATGTCGGCTGCCGCGAGCTTGCCGTTGCGGGCACGCTCGGAAAGCGCCGCCAGGTCACGCGCGAGCGCATAGATATCTTTGCGATCAGCGTCGCGGATGACCGGCACCATCAGCCCTTGCGGCGTATCGGCGGCGAATCCCAAGTTGAAGTATCTCTTGAAGACCAGGTTCTGCCCCGACTCGTCCAACGAGGCGTTGAAGCCCGGAAACTCCTGCAGCGCACGGATACAAGCCGCGACCACGAACGCGAGCGGCGTGAGCTTGACCCCTTGCGCAGCGGCCTCGGGCTTCAGCGCCTGACGCAGAGCTTCGAGATCGGTGATATCAGCCTCGTCGAACTGCGTGACATGCGGGATGTTGATCCACGAAGCCTGCAGCCGCGGCCCGGAGATGCGCTGCACGCGCGACAACGGCCGCGTCTCCACCGGCCCGAACGCCGCATGATCGACCACCGGCAGTTTGGGCAACGCTGTGGCGGCGGGTGCCAGTGCGCCGCTCAGCGCCCGCTTGACCCAGGCCTTGACGTCATCGTGACTGATGCGACCCTTGATGCCGCTGCCCGGGACGCGCGACAGATCGACCCCGAGTTCACGGGCGAGTCGCCTCACCGAAGGCCCCGCGTGCGCGTCCGAGGAGCCAGAGCCCTCGATCGGAGCAAAGTCCCGACGCTTATCGGCGCCGGCTGTGGGCGATGCCGCGATCGCCGATGATGTGCCCTGCGCAGGCGCCGCTGCAGGAGCCGGTGCGGACGGCGCGGACGGCGTGGCCACCACCGCGGCTGCGGGCGGCGCGGACGCGACAACGGCACTCGCGACCGTCTCGATGGTGGCGACGAGATCGCCGGAGTTCATCTTCATGCCACGGCTGAGATGCAGGGCCACGACCTTGCCGGCAGCGCTCGAAGGCACATCCATGGTGGCCTTGTCGGTCTCGAGCGTGGCGATCGGGGTGTCCACCTCGATCGTATCGCCCGGGGCGATCAACAACTCGATGACGGCGACATCTTTAAAGCTGCCGAGGTCGGGTACGCGAATATCAATCTGGGGCACGGTGCAGCCTCAAGCGTTCAGGGGACTGGGCTTATCGGGGTCGATGCCGAGCGTGGTGAGCACGCCCTCGAGATGAGAGACCGGCAGCGCGCCCTCGTCCACCAACGCCCGTAGCGTTGCCCAGACGATGAAGCGGCGATCGACCTCGAAATGGTGTCGCAAGGCGGCGCGCGCATCCGATCGCCCGTAGCCATCGGTGCCGAGCACCACGAACCGGCCGGGCACCCACTGACGGATCTGTTCGGGGACGTTGCGCACATAGTCGGTCGCCGCGATGAACGGACCACGATGAGCACCCAGCGCATGCGCCACGAACGGTACCCGCGCAGACTCGCCCGGGTTGAGCAGGTTCCAACGCTCGCAATCGAGCGCTTCACGCCGAAGTTCGCTGAAACTGGTGGCGCTGAGCACCTCGCAGTGCACGCCGTGATCGTCGCGCAGCATCGCTGCCGCCGCGATCACTTCACGCAAGATCGTACCCGAGCCGAGCAAGGTAGCGCGCGGCGCCATCGTCGTCGGCGCCGTCGTCGGCGCCGTCGTCGTCGGCACTGCCGCGGCTGCGACAGGCAAGGCGTAGAGCCCCTTCAGGATGTCCGCTTCCACGCCCGCCGGCATCCCCGGCATCGCGTAGTTCTCGTTCATGACCGTGATGTAGTAGAAGATGCTCTCGCCTTCGGCGTACATGCGCCGCAAGCCGTCGTGGATGATCACCGCGAGTTCGTAGGCGAAGGTGGGATCGTAGGCGCGGCAATTCGGCACCATCGTCGCAAGCAATTGGCTGTGCCCGTCCTGGTGCTGCAGACCCTCGCCTGCGAGCGTGGTACGGCCAGCCGTAGCACCGAGCAGGAAGCCGCGGGCGCGCTGGTCACCGGCTGCCCAGATGAAGTCACCCACCCGCTGGAACCCGAACATCGAGTAGAAGATGTAGAACGGCACCATCGGCACGCCGTGGTTCGAATAGGCCGTGCCCGCCGCGATCCACGAGCACATCGCACCCGCCTCGTTGATGCCCTCCTCGAGGATCTGCCCTTTCTTATCCTCGCGATAAGACATCAGCTGGTCGGCATCCTGCGGCACATAGAGCTGACCGACCGAAGAATAGATACCCACTTGGCGGAACAAGCCCTCCATGCCGAAGGTGCGCGCCTCATCCGGCACGATCGGCACGATGTGACGACCGATCTGCTTATCTTTGAGTAGCGTGGTCAACAGGCGTACGAACGCCATGGTGGTGGAGATCTCGCGCTCTTCGGTCGACTCGAGCAGCGACTTGAACGTTTCGAGCGGCGGCACCGACAACGGCGTGGCGTCGGGCCGGCGGGCGGGCAGAAAACCGCCCATCGCCTTGCGGCGTCCGAGCATGTACTGCAGTTCAGGGCTGTCCTGCGCGGGGCGCGAGAACGGCAAGCGGGCGATCTCCTCGTCGGATACGGCGATGTTGAAGCGGTCGCGGAAAGCCCGCAGGTCTTCGTCCGACAACTTTTTCTGCTGGTGCGTGACCATCTGGCCCTCGCCCGCCTTGCCCATGCCGAACCCCTTCACCGTCTTGGCGAGGATCACGGTCGGTTGGCCGCGGTGCGCGCTGGCGGCGGCGTAGGCCGCATAGACCTTGCGGGCGTCGTGACCGCCGCGGTTCAGGCCCCAGATCTCGTCGTCGGACATGTGGGCGACCATCGCCTTGAGTTCGGGGAACTTGCCAAAGAAATTCTCGCGCGTGTAGGCGCCGCCCTTGGCCTTGAAGTTCTGGTACTCACCGTCGACACACTCTTCCATGACGCGACGCAACAGCCCCAGGTTGTCCTTCGCGAGCAACGGATCCCAGCGCGAGCCCCACAATACCTTGATGACGTTCCAACCGGCACCGAGGAAGGCTGCCTCCAACTCTTGGATGATCTTGCCGTTGCCGCGCACCGGGCCGTCGAGCCGCTGCAGGTTGCAGTTGATGACGAACACCAGGTTGTCGAGCTTCTCGCGCACCGGCATGGTGAGCGCGCCCATCGATTCAGGCTCGTCCATCTCGCCGTCGCCCAAGAACGCCCATATCTTGCGGTCGCTCACCGGGACGAGACCGCGGTTCTCCAGATAACGCTGGAAGCGCGCCTGGAAGATCGCCTGCATGGGCCCGAGGCCCATGGAGACCGTCGGGAACTGCCAGAAGTCCGGCATGAGCCAAGGGTGCGGATAGGAGGAGAGCCCGTCACCGGCGACTTCCTGCCGGAAATGGCGCAGTTGCTCCTCGGTCAGGCGTCCTTCGAGGTAGGCCCGCGCGTAGATACCGGGCGAGGCGTGGCCCTGAACGAACAGCATGTCACCGGGATGCTGATCCGTGGCGGCGCGCCAGAAGTGGTTGAACCCCACCTCGTAGAGAATCGCGGCTGAGGCATAGGTGGCGATGTGACCGCCATACTCCGAGGAGATCCGGTTGGCCTGCACTACCATCGCCATCGCATTCCAGCGGATGTACGCCTCGATGCGCCGTTCAAGTTCGCGGTTGCCGGGGTAGTCCGGCTGGTGTCCCGTCGAGATGCTGTTGAGGTACGCGGTGTTGGGCCGGAACGGCAGGTAAGCGCCCGAGCGGCGCGTGTGGTCGATCAATTGCTCCAGCAGATAATGCGCACGCTCGGGACCGTGCGCCTTGAGGACCGAGTCGATGGACTCGAGCCACTCGCGGGTCTCGCCCGGATCAAGGTCGTGTTCCTGACTGTTCGCCATGCCATTGCCTGCCGAGAGAGCTGTGAAAAAGGGTATGTTAACTTGCTGCCGTCGTCCCGGGTACCCGCGTGCGATGTGTTAGCATGAAGTCCTTCACGGTTTGGTGCTGACGGCCCTTATGACCGATCTCCTCACCCTGCGCCGACCGGATGATTGGCATCTGCATCTGCGCGACGGCGCAGCACTCGCGGCGGTGCTGCCGCATACCGCACGCCAGTTCGCCAGGGCCATCGTAATGCCCAACCTCAAGCCACCCGTCACCACCACCGAGCTCGCGGCCGCCTATCGGCGACGCATCCTCGCGGCGCGTCCACCGGGTTCGGACTTCGAGCCGTTGATGACCCTCTACCTCACCGACAACACCGCGACCGATGAGGTGGACCGGGCGCAGGCCAGCGGGATCATCGCCGGGCTCAAGATGTATCCAGCCGGGGCGACGACGAACTCAGACTCAGGCGTCACCGATGTACGACGCGTCGATGGTGTGTTGGCACGCATGGCCGAGCTCGGCGTGGTGCTGCAGGTCCACGGCGAGCTCATGCACGAGCATGTCGATGTGTTCGATCGCGAGCAGCGTTTCATCGACGACATCCTCGCACCTATGACGGAGCGTCACCCGCGGCTGCGCGTGGTGTTCGAACACATCACGACCCGTGCAGCCGTCGCGTTCGTCCGCGGTGCCCGCGCCGGCATCGCTGCGACGATCACCCCGCAACACCTGCTGCACAACCGCAACGACCTGTTCCGCGGCGGGCTGCGACCGCATTTCTATTGCCTGCCGGTGCTGAAGACGCAAGCGGATCGCGAAGCGCTCATCGAGGCAGCGACCGGAGGCGAGCCCCGCTTTTTTCTCGGTACCGACAGCGCGCCGCACGACCGTCGCTCCAAAGAGAGCGAATGCGGCTGTGCCGGGATGTACTCGGCGCACGCCGCGCTCGAACTCTACGCCGAGGTGTTCGAGGATGCCGGCGCCCTGCACCGCCTAGAGGCCTTTGCAGCAGATTTCGGTCCTGATTTCTATGGCTTACCGCGCAATGCGGGCACGGTCACATTGGCCCGTCAGGAGTGGTCACCGCCTGCGGTCTACCCGTTGGGCGGAACCGAATTCGTCGTGCCGATGCGCGCCAACGGCACGCTGCGCTGGCAACAGGTCATCTCGTGAACGAACCCATCGAGCGCGCGACCCAACTGCCGCTTGCGAGGCGTTTTCGCAACTTTCTGCCTGTGGTGGTGGATGTTGAGACCGGCGGACTGAACGCCGCCCGTGATGCCTTGCTGGAGATCGCGGCGGTGTTCGTCGAGATCGGTCCCGACGGGACACTGTCGCGTGGCGAGACGCACTCCTTCCATGTGAAGCCGTTCGCGGGTTCCAACATCGAACCGGCCTCGCTCGCGGTGACAGGCATCGACCCGTTCCACCCGCTACGTCCCGCCATCGACGAAAAAGACGCGCTCAACCGCATCTTCAAAGAAGTACGCGAGGCGGTGAAGCGCCATGGCTGCAAGCGGGCGATCCTGGTCGGCCACAACGCCTCCTTCGATCTCGGATTCCTCAATGCCGCCGTCGCCCGAACGGACATCAAGCGCAACCCCTTCCACCCGTTCTCGACCTTCGACACGGTGACACTGGCTGGCGCGGCGCTCGGGCAGACCGTGTTGGCCAAAGCGACGATGGCGAGCGGGATGGCCTGGGATTCTCAGGCCGCGCATGCCGCGGCCTACGATGCGGAGCGCACGGCGGATATCTTCTGCAAAGTCTGCAATTTCTGCCTGCCCAGCTTTTTTGAGGCTGAGGCCAAGGCGCGCGAGCTCGGTTGGCATGACGATCCGCCAGCGACGCTTGGCGTCGACCCGACCTCACCGGTGGCGGAGGGGACCCCGTAGCGCAAGCACCCGCCGGACGGGCGGACTGCGCCAAGGCTCGAAGGGCTGCTCAGACCGCGCCGGCTTCCTCGAGGGCTATCTTGAGTTCGCCGCTCTGGTACATCTCGAGTGCGATGTCGCAGCCGCCGAGCAGTTCACCTTTGAGGTAGAGCTGCGGGAAGGTCGGCCAGCTCGAGTAGCGCTTCAGCCCTTCGCGCAGTTCCTGATCTTCGAGAATGTTGACGGTCTGGAAGCGCGCCCCGCAGGCCCGCAGTGCGCCCACGGTCTGCGCCGAGAAACCGCATTGCGGAAAATCGGGGGTGCCTTTCATGAAAAGGATGACCGGCGCCGCCGCGAGCTGGTCCTTGATACGTTGTTCGATGCTCATGGGGTGGTCTCCTGGGAATGTGTATGTCTTAACGTCGACTCAGGCGCGGCGCGCACGGCGACGCTGATCGAGAGTCTCGAGCAGGCCCCACTGCTGAGCAGGTGACATGCGCATCCAACCGGCGATCTCGTCACGCGTGCGCAGGCACCCCGAGCAATGCCCGACGGCGTCGAGCGCGCAGACGCTGATGCACGGCGACATCGGCCGCGCGCGTACCGTCTGCTCCGAAACAGTGAGATCCTGTCCGTCCATGGCTCCGTCCGGGGTGGGAATGCGTTGAATTATGCGGGGTCGCACCGTATTCTTCAAATTGGTCGCTTTTCTCTCCCGGAGTCCAAAATGAAGAATCCCCTCGACAGCGTCGGCACCACCGTCGCGCTGGGTGTCGTGTTCTCGGTCATCGTCATGTTGCTGCCAGCGACCCCGGGCGGAGACTTCTCCCATTTGAGCCTCGGGCGGTGGCTGCACATCGTCACGGGCATCTTCTGGATAGGCCTGCTGTACTACTTCAACGTCGCGCAGATCCCGGCGCTCGCCGCCGCGAACGCCGACAAGGGCGGGCCGGGCGGGGCGGGCATCGTGAAGTATGTGGCGCCGCGCGCCCTGCTCTGGTTCCGCTGGGCGGCAGTCGCCACCTTCCTGACCGGCGTCTGGCTGCTCGGCGGCCGGTTCCTCGACGCCTTCCTCTTCCACGAAGGCAGTGTCGTGCTCGGCATCGGTGTGTGGCTTGGCACCATCATGCTGTTCAATGTCTGGGCGATCATCTGGCCGAACCAGAAGAAGGTCATCGGTCTCGTCGAGGCGACCGATGAAGAGAAGGCCAAGGCCCGTCGCACCGCCACCCTCACCTCGCGCGTGAATTTCCTGCTGTCCTTCCCGATGCTGCTCTGCATGAGCGGCTCGGCGCACGGTCTGCCGTACTGAACGCTGCCGACTGATCAAGGTGTCGCAGCGCGCGCTCCCCGGTAGCGGATCGCGCGCTGCGGATCGCCGCGCGCCACACACGCTGCCTGCGGCGCGCCTTCCACGAGGTACCAAGCGTCGTCGCTGCTGCGCCCCGCGAGCCTGCGACGGTTCGCCTCAAAACACGGCGCCAGCAAGGATTCCGGAACGAGCAGCACGCGCCTCGGATCATCGGCCAACCAACGTGCTGCATCGTTGGATTCCGCCTGTCCTTCCCGCCAGCGAGCGTGCCCAAAGTTGACCACCTCCCGATCGAGGTACAACAGGAACTGCTCCTTGTAGCCGAGCATCCCGAGTTCGCGATCGCGCGGCGCCCGGTCAAGCATCGCCGCGACGAACCCCGAGGCGGAGCGCTCGGCGTTGACCTGCGGTGCGATGCCCACCCCCCAGGTCACGGTCAGACAGGCGAGCACGGCGGGCCATGCGAACAACGGCCGCCAGCGTAGGCAAGCGCACCAGACGATGAACGAAGCGCCGGCATAGAGCCAAAGCGGCAAGGTCGACTCGAGCGCCACCTCACCGAGCCACTCGCGCAGCTGCGGCAGTCCCGCCATGGAGCCTGCCGCGAACACCAGACCGGGCACCACCCACAAGGCAGCCAGGACGAGCGACAGGCGCCCGACCCCGGCACGCCGGAACAGCCCCGGCAGATGCGGTGCAGCCGCCAACGCCAGCGCCGGCAAGGCGATGTGCACATAGACGCCCCGCTTGCCCGCGCTGAGCGAGAAGAACAGCACCACCAAGACGGCGAAACCCAAGGGCAGAAGCGTGGCCAAACGCCCGTTACGCCAGTCCTCGCGCCACGGCCGCCACAGCCAAAAGAGCAAGGCGGACAGGGGCAACCAGAGCGCCGGGAGGACCTCGACGAAGTAGTAGTACCACGGCCTCAGGTGATGCCATGCGGACGCGAACCGCGTGACGGTCTGCTGGAAGAGCAACTCGTCTCGATAGGCCGCCAGCGCCGGGTCGCCCGACGCCGCGACCCGCACCAGCATCGGCACCAACCACGCGGCGATCACCGCGACGAACGCCAGCAGCGACAACAGCACGTACACGGGGCGCTGTGATCCGGCCGTCGGAATGCCCTGCGGTCCGGACGCGGCGCGCCGCCGCGACAACAGCCAGACGAGCGGCCAGATCAGGAGCGCGAGGAAGCCCACGGCCTTGGCGATGACACCGAGACCTGCGGCTGCGCCGCCGAGCAGCACCCATGCCGCGCGGGGCGCCTCGAGCAAGTGGCGCCCGAACGCCCAGAGCGCCAGCATGACCCAACACACCAATGTCGCATCGATCTGCGCGCCGCGCGTGACCTGCACGAACTGCACACAGCACGCGAGCGTGAGGGCGGCCGCCAGCCCAGCCTCTCGACCATGCAGCCGCCGACCGAGATCGTAGACGAGCAGCAAGGTCCCGAGCGATGCGATCATCGAAGGCAATAGGAACGCCGAACGCAGCTCGCCTGTCAGCTGCAAGCTCGCGGCGATCAGCCAGAAATGCAGCGGCGGCTTGTCTTGGTAGAGATCGCCGCCGACCCGCGGGATGAGCCAATCGCCAGAGCGCAGCATATCGAGCGCCACCGCGGCGAAACGCGGCTCATCGGCAGGCCAGGGATCGCGCAGCCCGAACCCGACGAAGATGAAGGCGAGGAACGCGAGCCCGATCCAAGCGAGGTCGGTCCACCTCGCCTGCCGGTCGGTGTTCACGCCTCGACCTTTTGGCGGCCGGAACGGATGAGGTACAGGTTGCGCAGGTAGACGATCAGGCCGAGCCCCTGCCCTACGATGAACACCGGATCCTGCTTGTGGATCGCGTAGGCGAACAGCGTGAGGCCACCCGCGAGGCTGAAATACCAGAACGCGATGGGGATGATGCTGCGCTTGACTCGCTCACTCGCCAGCCACTGGACGATGAACCGCGCGGAGAACAGCGCCTGCCCGGCGAAACCGATGATGATCCAGATCAAGGTATCGCCACTTTGCATGATCGGCTCCGGATGACTAGTCTTCGCGCACTGTGAGGCCTGGCTTGAAGCGGCGGCGCAGCCACATCACGCCGAAGATATCGACGATGCCGACCCACAGGCGGTCGAACAGTCCGTATTTTGAGGTGCCGTGCTCGCGCGAGCGATGCCGCACCGGCACCGATACCACACGCTTGCCGGCGCGCAAAAAAAGTGCCGGCAGGAAACGGTGCATGTGATTGAACCGCGGCAGCTCCATGAACGTCTCGCGATGCATTACCTTGATGCCGCAACCGGTGTCGGGCGTGCCGTCACCGAGCAGCCAGCCACGTACACCGTTGGCCACGCGTGACTGCGCGTGGCGCAACCAGGTATCGCGCCGTTGTACGCGGTTGCCCATCACGAGATCCGCCGACCCGCGCACCGCGAGCAAGGTGGGGATGTCAGCGGGATCGTTCTGGCCGTCACCATCGAGCGTAGCGATCCACACGGCACGCGCGAGACGCACGCCCGAGCAGACCGCAGCGCTCTGGCCGCTGCGGAACGAGTGGCGCAACACCCGCAACTGCGGGATCTCCTCGCGCAAGCGCTGCAAGGCCTCGGCCGTCCCGTCCGTGCTGCCATCGTCGACGAACAGGATCTCGAACGTGTCGGACTGCAACGCAGCGACGATCTCGCGCGCCAAGGGTCCGACGTTATCGACCTCGTTGCAGACCGGAATCACCACCGAGACGGCAGGTGGTCGCGGAGTCGACAGATCATTCATTGAGCTGTGGAGTCTCCGGCATCATCCGGCCACCTACAAGTGAACTTAAGATTACAAAGTCTGGCGGGACAACCGCCAGCGCTTGTGGGACCAGGGCCAGTCGGCGGGCGCGGCATGGATCTGCTGCTCCACACGCCTCGCGAACCGCTCGGTGATGCCCGGGGCGTCGGTGTCGCCCGGCGCCCAGAGCAGATCGAACCGGGTCTCGTAGCGCCCACGCCCCGTGCGGTGGGTCGCGACGAAGAACACCGGATAACCGAGCGTCTGTGCGATCACCTCAGGGCCCATGAAAAAGGCCGTATCGCGGTTGAGGAAGCGGGTCCAATGACGCCGCTCGCTCACCACCGGCTCTTGATCGGCCACCAACGCGATCACGCGTGGCTGGCGACGATGCGCGATGAGATCGCGCATCACCCTGCCCGTTTCGACCATGCGCGCCCCGAAACGGCTGCGCAGCGCGCGCATCTCGCGGTCAGCCCACGGGTCGGTCAGGGTCTTGTAGGCCGCATCCACCGGGTGGCCGAGTGCGGCCGACAGCGCCAACAGGATCCATTCCCAGTTGCATTGGTGCGCCGCGACAATCACCACCGGCGTCCCCGTCGCGAGCGGCGCGCGAAGCCGCTCGATATCTTTAAAAACCATGCGATCGAGGAGTTCCTCGCGCTTGATCGTCGCGGACTTGACGATCTCGACCATCACATCGCCATAGCCGCGATAGTAGTCGCGGGTGAGCGCCTTCAGCCTGGCGGCATCGAGCTGCGGGAAGGCACGCATCAAGTTCTCGCGGACGACCTTGGGGCGGTACGGGACGACATGGGTCGCGAGGGACGCGAAGACACGGCCGAGCGCGTGCAGCGCCGGCAGCGGCAACGAGGCGAGCGCACGTAGCCACCACGCCGGGCGCAAGCCCCGGGGGGAGGCATCGACGGGCGATGCAGCGCCACTGCGAGGTTCCGTAGGACCGATGTTCATGCGCCGGCGATAGTACGCGCTGGCCGCGGGACGCTCAAACATCGCAGCAGGCGCGGTCGCCGCGCGATACCTTCGCCTTGTACAATCATCCGATGAGCACGCTCTACCTCGTCCGACACGGCCAAGCGTCCTTCGG
>CAMAQZ010000054.1 GCA_945860725.1 Klebsiella pneumoniae
CCGGAGTTCCTGCTGCCCGATCGCCACCAAGTGACGATGACGGCGCACTTCCTGCGTTCCTACTCCCAGCTCTGCATCCGCAGCTGTCACCGTCGCGGTGCGTTCGCCATGGGGGGCATGGCGGCACAGATCCCCATCAAGAACGATCCCGTTGCGAACGACGCCGCCCTCGCCAAGGTCCGCGCTGACAAAGAGCGAGAAGCGGGTGACGGTCATGACGGCACTTGGGTGGCGCATCCTGCGCTGGTGCCCATCGCGATGGCGGTGTTCGATCGTTTGATGCCGACCCCGAACCAGATGCATCGTCTGCGCGAGGATGTCGAGGTTAGCGCGGCCGATCTGCTGCGCGTTCCGGAAGGTGTGATCACCGAGGCGGGCCTGCGCAACAACATCAGCGTTGCCCTGCAGTACATGGCGGCCTGGATCTCGGGAAACGGCTGCGTGCCCATCAACAATCTGATGGAGGACGCTGCCACCGCGGAGATCTCGCGTGCTCAGGTGTGGCAATGGATCCGCCACCCGCGCGGCGTGCTGGAAGACGGACGCAAGGTCACCCTCGAGCTCTTCCGCGTGACGCTCGCGCAGGAGCAGGATCGGCTGCGCGACGCCCTGGGTGTTGCCGCCTACGCCACGGGGAACTTCGATGGCGCTGCGGGCCTAATCGATCAGATTACCGCTGACGAGCGCTTCGAGTCGTTCCTGACCTTGCCCGCCTACCGCACGCTCGCCTGACGGCGCCGCGCGTTTCTCTACCCTCGAACGTCCAACCTCCAAATCTCTGACGCAGGACGCCGCCATGACACTTCGCACAGCCGAACAGCTCACCCGCCACTGGAACGAACACCCGCGCTGGAGCGGTGTCCGTCGCGGCTACACCGCCGAGGATGTCGTCCGACTGCGCGGCACGGTGCACATCGAGCACTCTTTGGCACGGTTGGGTGCGGACAAACTTTGGAGCCACATGGCGAGCATGCCGTTCGTGAACGCACTCGGTGCATTGACGGGCAATCAGGCGATGCAGCAGGTGCGTGCCGGGCTCAAGGCGATCTACCTCTCGGGATGGCAGGTGGCGGGCGACGCTAACCTTGCCGGCGAAATGTATCCCGACCAGTCGCTGTACCCTGCGAACTCGGTACCGAAAGTGGTCCAGCGCATCAACGCCACCTTGCTGCGCGCCGATCAACTCCACCATGCCGAGGGCGATGCATCGATCGATTGGTTGCAGCCGATCGTCGCCGACGCCGAAGCGGGTTTCGGCGGCGTGTTGAACGCCTTCGAACTCATGAAGGGCATGATCGAAGCAGGCGCCGCTGGCGTGCATTTCGAGGATCAGCTGTCCTCCGCCAAGAAGTGCGGCCACATGGGTGGCAAGGTTCTGGTCCCTTCCCAGGAAGCGGTCAACAAGCTGATCGCCGCGCGTCTCGCCGCGGATGTCTGCGATGCGCCGACGGTGCTGATCGCGCGCACCGATGCCGAGAGCGCGACGCTGCTCACGGCGGATGTCGACGAGCGCGACCGGCCCTTCATCGACACCTCCAAGGCGCGCACCAGCGAGGGGTTCTTCCATGTGCGGGCTGGCCTCGATCAGGCGATCTCGCGCGGTCTCGCCTATGCGCCTTACGCCGACCTGCTCTGGTGCGAGACGGGCACTCCGGATCTTCACGAGGCCAAGCACTTCGCCGAGGCCATCCACCGTGAGTTCCCGGGAAAGCTGCTCGCCTACAACTGCTCGCCGTCCTTTAATTGGAAGAAGAAGCTCGACGATGCCACCATCGCCAAGTTTCAGCGCGAACTCGGTGCGATGGGATACAAGTTCCAATTCATCACGCTGGCGGGCTTCCACGCGCTCAACTATTCGATGTTCACGCTGGCCAAGGGTTACCGCGAGTCGCAGATGTCTGCCTATGTGGCCTTGCAGGAAGCGGAGTTCGCCTCAGAGAAGGACGGGTACACCGCCACCAAGCACCAACGCGAGGTCGGCGCCGGTTACTTCGACGATGTCACGCAGGTGGTGACCGCCGGACAATCTTCGGTCACGGCGATGAAGGGCTCGACCGAGGAGCAGCAGTTCAACGCCGGTTGAGCGCAGCTCGTGTAGAATCCGCGGCCTTCGGTAACGCTCCGGGGCCGCGGTCATGAGATACGAACATACCAAGCTGCCGGCGCAGGGCGTCCTGATCACGGTCAACGCCGACGGTAGTCTGGCGGTGCCTGTCCGGACGCTCATCCCGCTCATCGAAGGCGATGGGATCGGCGTCGCCCCGGGCGGCAACATCGGCCATGGTCTCGCGGTCTTCGAGGCGACCCATGGCACGGCGCCGGGTGTCGTTGGCAAAGATCGCGTGAACCCGGGCGCGACCCTCAAGAGTTGCGCGGGCTTTGGTGACGCCATCACCCAGCACATGGCGGACTGAAGGCCAGGTATGACGGTCTTCGACGCAGACTGTCGGCGTTGCCCGCGGCTCGTCGATTGTCGCGAGGCCTCGGCTCGGCGCTTCCCGGGTTATCACGGCGCGCCGGTCGCGGCGTTCGGCGATCCTGCGCCACAGTGGTTGATCGTCGGGCTCGCCCCGGGACTGCACGGCGCCAACCGCACCGGTCGGCCGTTCACCGGTGATCACGCAGGCATCCTGCTCTACGAGACGCTGCACGCCCTCGGTGCATCGACCGCCGCTCTCTCGGCGCATCCCGACGACGGTTTGCAGCTGAAGGGCGTGCGGGTGACGAACGCGGTGAAGTGTCTGCCGCCGGCAAATAAACCCGTGCCCGCGGAGATCCGTGCCTGCAACAGTTATCTCACCGCCGAGCTCGAGACGCTGGCGCCGCGGGTCGTGGTGGCCTTGGGGCGCATCGCGCACGATGCCGTGCTCGATGCCGTCGGGTTCGCCCGTTCGAGATGCCGCTTCGGTCACGGGGCCGAGCATCGGATCGCTCCCTCGCGACCGTCGATCTCGGCATTCTCGCTGGTGGATTCGTACCACTGCAGCCGCTACAACACGCAGACCCGGCGTTTGACTCCGACGATGTTCCTGGAGGTGCTGGGGCGTGCGCAGATGCTGCTCGGGACCTCGGGGCGCTCGTCCGCTGTGCGATGATCGGCAGGTGAGCACTGAGCCGCCCCACGCCACTCCGTTCGACGCGCGGGCGTTCGTCGGCAGCCTCCCGCGCAGACCTGGCGTGTACCGGATGTTCGCCGCCGATGGCGCGATTCTCTATGTCGGCAAGGCCAAGTCGCTGCGCGACCGTGTCGGCAGCTATTTCACGCCCGCCAATGTCATCCCCAAAGTCCAGGCCCTGGTGGGACAGATCGCGGCGATGGAAGTCACGGTGACGCGCTCCGAGACCGAAGCCTTGCTGCTCGAGCACAACCTCATCAAGGCGCATCGTCCGCGGTACAACGTGCTGTTGCGTGACGACAAGACCTTCCCCTATCTTTGGTTGTCGACCGATCATGCGTTCCCGAGGTTGGTCGTCTATCGGGGCGCCCGCAACGCCCCGGGGCGCTACTTCGGCCCCTACCCGAATGCGGGCGCGGTGCAGGAGACCTTGCACCACCTGCAGAAGGTCTTCGGCCTGCGCAACTGTCGCGATGGCTATTTCGCGAATCGCAGCCGGCCCTGCCTTCAGCACCAGATCGGTCGGTGTTCCGCGCCCTGTGTGGGTCTCATCGCGGCCGAGGACTACGGGCGTGATGTCGGGTCGGCTGTACGCGTGCTCGAGGGGCGCAATGCCGATGTCCAGCGAGAGCTTGCCGAGCACATGGAATCGGCCTCGCAGCGGCTTGAGTTCGAGAAGGCTGCCGTGCTGCGCGACCAGATCGCGGCGATCCAGGCGCTACAGGCGCAACAGGTCGTCTCCGCAGACGATGAGCGCGATGCAGACATCTTCGCGGTCGCCGGCGAGCCGGGCGAATACGCGATCGGCGTTATGCCCGTGCGGGGTGGTCGCAGCCTCGGAACCACGCATCATTTTCCGCGTGCCGTGTTCGCAGAGCCGGGCGAGGTGCTGTCTTCGTTCATCATGCAGTACTACGCGGTGCAGGCGTCGCCCCCGGAGGTGTACTCGAGCCTGCTGCTCGACGATGCGGCTGCGCTCTCCGAGGCGCTGAGTGCTCAGGCAGGCCACACGGTACGGGTGCGCCGCGCGCAACGAGGGCTCGCCGCGCGGTGGGCTGAGATGACCCGCGATAACGCCGTGCAAGCCTTGCGTATGCGTCTCGCCCGGTCCGACGGTTGGGCGGATATGTATGCGGACCTCGCACTGTTGCTCGGTCGCGCATCGCCCCCCACGCGCATGGAATGTTTCGACATCAGCCACACACAAGGCGAGGGTACCGTCGCGTCCTGCGTGGTGTTCGGTCTCGAGGGGCCGCTTAAAAAAGAGTACCGCCGATTCAACATCAGCGGGATCGAACCGGGCGATGACTACGCAGCGCTCCGACAAGCGGTGGGACGTCGTTACTCGCGCATCCAAGCCGGCGAGGTACCACCGCCCGATCTGCTGGTCATCGACGGTGGTCCCGCGCAGGTGGGCGGGGTCGCGGAAGTGCTGGGCCCACTCGGTTTCGGCGATCTCCCGATGCTAGGCATCTCCAAGGGCCCAGATCGCAGACCGGGTGAGGAACAGCTGCATCTGGGCGGTGCCGCCGCCGGGACCCAGCCGCCGATCATCCCCGGCGCGCGCTCTGCCGCCCTCAAGCTGTTGCAACGCTTGCGGGACGAGGCACACCGTTTCGCGATTACGGGTCACCGTCGGCGTCGCGCCCGACGCTTTAATGAGTCGATCCTAGAGACTGTGCCGGGAATGGGTCCGGCCAAGCGCCGTGCGCTGTTGCGGCAGTTCGGCGGCTTGCAGGGTGTTTTGAGTGCTGCACAGACCGATCTCGAGCAGGCACCGGGGATCGGCCCGGCACTGGCGCAAAACCTTTATGATGTGCTTCACCCCGGCGAGTAAACGATGCTCTGGAATGTCCCCAACACACTGACCTGGATGCGGATATTTTCCATTCCGCTCGTCGTGCTGTTGTTCCACCTTCCGTATCACTGGTCCGATCCGGCGGCTGGGGCGCTGTTCGCAATCGCGGGCATCACCGACACGCTCGACGGCTATTTCGCGCGTAAGTTCGATCAGGCGTCGAAGCTCGGTGCCTTCCTCGACCCGGTGGCCGACAAACTCATCGTCGCGACCGCTTTGGTCCTGCTGGTGAGCAAGGATTCACGCTTGTGGGTGGTGCTGCCGGCCATCGTCATTATCGGCCGTGAGATCGCGATCTCCGCGCTGCGAGAATGGATGGCGGAGCTCGGCGCGCGCCGCAAGGTCGCCGTTTCGAGCCTCGGCAAGGTCAAGACTATCCTGCAGATCGTCGGCCTCTCGATGATGCTCATCCGCTGGGATGTCTGGTTTCTGCCGACTTATCAGGTGGGCGTGGCCTTGACCGTGATCGCTGCGATTTTCACGCTCATCTCGGGCTGGGAACACCTTCGTGCCGCTTGGCCCGACCTTCGCAGCGGCTCATCTTGAAGTTCGGGTCCTCCGACCCTACAATTGTCGTTCTGTCCCGGGCGGGAATAGCTCAGTTGGTAGAGCACGACCTTGCCAAGGTCGGGGTCGCGAGTTCGAGTCTCGTTTCCCGCTCCAGATTCGTCCGGAAACCCCGGTGGCGACAGCCCCCGGGGTTTTTTTCTTCTACGGGGCGCAAAGCCTTGGGCTGGGTGGCAGAGTGGTCATGCAGCGGCCTGCAAAGCCGTGTACGCCGGTTCGATTCCGACCCCAGCCTCCACCTCCCGCGTTTTGACCGGTCGCCACAGACCGGTCACCAGCGTCCAGGAGCCCTCATGTCCGTCAAGCCTGCAGCGTGCTCGCTCTTTCTGCTACTGGCCGCTTGCATGGCCGTCGCGGTCGGTTCGCCGCAGGCGGTGGCGGAGGGGGGCTCGTCAGATCTCGAAACGCAACTCAGAGCGCTGATCGTCGGTTTCAAGGGTACGGTGACGTTGCACGCGCGTCATCTTGAGTCCGGCGCCGAGGTCGGCATCGAACCCGATAAGCCGGTACGCACGGCCAGCACCATCAAGCTTCCGATCGCCTGTGCGGTAGCGGCGCAGGTGGCGGCCGGCGAGGCCCGCTGGGACGAGCGCCTTACGGTGGCCGATGCATCCAAGGTGTCTGGGTCTGGCGTACTGTCGGAGTTCAGCGCCGGTGAGACGATCTCGCTGCGCGATGCGGTCAGCCTGATGATCGTCGTCAGCGATAACACCGCCACCAACCTCGTCCTCGATCGGATCGGCGCTGATGCGGTCAACGATCACATGGACTCGCTCGATCTGCGGCGGACGCGTTCCATGCGCAAGATCCGCGGCGACGGTACGCAGCTTAAGGCGGCCACCGGTTGGAGCCGGGCGGGGCTCGAGCCCGAGAACCAGCGCTTCGGCATCGGCTCATCGACGCCCCGCGAGATGACCCGCCTGCTCGGGATGCTGGCCGACGGGACAGTGGTCAACGCGGCGGCTTCGCGTGATCTGCTCGACACGCTCGAGCGCCAGCAATATAAGGACGGGATCGGCCGTCAGAGCGGCTCGCTGCGTGTGGCCAGTAAATCAGGTTCGCTCGATGCCTTGCGCAGCGACGTCGGCATCGTCTGGACGCCGCAGGGTCGCATCGCCGTGGCGATCACGGTCGATGACATGCCCGAGATCGACTATTCGCCGGACAACGCCGGCAATCTGCTCATCTCCCGATTGTCGCAACGGATCATCGCCGAGCTACGCTGACGCGGGCGGCGACCATGCGAACACGGCGCTCGTCCGCGTGCCCGTCAGGCGCTCGCTGCGCGGTGGAACGGTCAACTCGAACTGCAGCGTATGGGCCATGTCCGGGAAGATGGATCGCAGAAAGCGCCCCTCGACCGAGCATTCGCCGGCGATCGAGGGGGCAAGTGTCGACTGATAGAACGCGAGATCGTTGCCGAGAAGTTCGGCGCCTTCGAGGGTGAGCGGCAAGGCTTGCCCGTCCGGGCCGGTCCACTTGACTGCGCGCTCGAGCTCGAGCGCCAAGCGGGCTCCTCCGCTCGGGCTCGTCGGATCGGCGCCGGCGTCACCGGTGAGCTTGACCAGCGCTCCCGCGGCGTCGTGGAGATGCAGCGTCGTGGTGAATTCCCATGTGGATGCGGCGTTGTTGGCGGCCAATCGGGTGAGCGCGACGCGCGAACGGTGCGCGAGGGCCGTCTGCGGGCGGCCGATCATCGCGAGCACCGCGCTGAACGACCCCAGAGCGATGAGCGCTTCGCGGCGGCGACGGCACCTTGGGTCTGCGAGCGGGCGGTCCATCAGGGCGTGGGCGGGGGTGCCGCCGACGCCGGTGCGATCGGCATGGGCGATGTCTCTTCGGCCTTCGGGCCGCCCTTCTTGTCATCGACCTTGAGTTCGGCCAAGGCATCGAGCATCTGGTCGCGTCCGGTGTCGCGACCGCGGAAGAGCTCGATGCGGCTCGGCACCGCGTGGCGCGGCGTGGCGTTGTTGCGCAGGTCGGCATCCGCGGTCAGTTGGCGCGGATCGAACTCGACGCTGACCAGCCGCTGCTTCTCGATGAAGAGCTTCGTGACTTCGAGCGCATCGTAACGCCAGACCTCGGCTGGTATCACGGTATCTCGGGTCGACCCGTCCGCGAACGTCAGCTTGAGGGGCAAGGGTGAGACGAGGCCGCCGACATTGCGGAAGTCGACGAAGTGGACATGTTCGCCCGCCTTGATCGCCCGATCGAGCACGGTCAGCTCCCAGGGCTTGAGTTTCGCGCGGAAGTCCCGGTACTCGTTGCGGTCTTTGTTGGTCGGGACGAAGCGGTCGTTCTCATCATAAAAATCTTTGAGTTGCGGTCGTCGCTCGACACGCGTGGTCCGGCCCTCCGCGCGGTCTCGAGCCGCCGTCTCGGAGGGCGGGTATCGACCGTCCCAGGCCTGTCGCTTGAGCGGGAACTCGAAGTCAGGATCCTGGCTCGAGACCTGGTAGCTGCGGATCTCGCCGACCTCGATGTCGACATGGTCCGTGCCGTAGAACCAGCCGCGCCAGAACCAGTCGAGGTCGACCGCCGAGGCGTCCTCCATGGTGCGGAAGAAATCCGCCGGCGTCGGACGCTTGAACTTCCAACGCGTCGAATACTCACGGAATGCGTGGTCGAATAACTCGCGACCCATCACGAGCTCGCGCAGCACGGCGAGCGCCGCGGCGGGCTTGCTGTAGGCATTGGGCCCAAACTGCACGATGGTGTCCGACTGCGTCATGATCGGCACTTGGTTCGTGGAGCGCATGTAGCCCGGGATGTCTGCAAGCACATTGGTGTGTTCCCCGAAGGCAGGGAAGCGGGCGTCCCATTCGACCTCGGCGAGATACTCGAGAAAGGTGTTCAACCCCTCGTCCATCCAAGTCCACTGCCGCTCGTCACTGTTGACGATCATCGGGAAATAGATGTGCCCGACCTCGTGGATGATGACGCCGATCAAGCCGTACTTGGTGCCGCGGGAATAGGTGATCTTGCCGGTCTTCTCATCCGGTGTCGGACGGTAACCGTTGAAGGTGATCATCGGATATTCCATGCCGCCCCGTTCCCAGCTGTTGACCGAGATCGCAACCGGATACGGGTAAGCAAAGGAATAGCGTGAGTAGACCTCCATGGTATGCACCACGGCCTCGGTCGAATATTTTGACCAGATGGGCTCGCCTTCGTTCGGGTAGAACGACATCGCCATGACCAACGGCATGGCGGAGTCCTTCTGACGGTGGCCCATCGCGTCCCAGATGTACTTGCGTGAGCTCGCCCAGGCGAAGTCGCGGACGTTCGCGGCCTTGAACCGCCAGGTACGCATCGCAGTGGTGCCTTCAGTCTCGTTGGCGAGCGCCTCGGCGGGGGTAACGATGAACACAGGTCGATCCGCTGACTCAGCCTGCTTGAGGCGCGCGCGCTGCGTCGGCGTCAGCACGGCATCCGGGTTCTGTAGCACGCCCGTGGAGGCGACGATGTGGTCCGCAGGTACCGTCAGTTCCACCTCGTAGTCGCCGAATTCGAGGGTGAACTCGCCACGACCCAGGAACTGTTTGTGCTGCCAACCGGTGTAGTCGGTGTAGGCCGCGAGCCGAGGGAACCACTGCGCCAGAAAATACTGGTAGGTGTCGTTCTTGGGGAAGTGCTCGTAACCGCTGCGGGCGCCGACCGGCGCCTCATCGACGATGTTGAAGGCGAAGTCGAAGCTGAACTGGACGGATTGCCCGGGTCGCAGCGGCTGCGGCAGGTCGATGCGCAGCATGGTGTCGTTGACGGTGGTCTTCAGGGTCCGTCCCGAGCTGTCGCGGATCGGCCCCATCTCATAGCCGTACTCGCGGTCCTCGAAGGCTTGGTGCCGGCGCATCGCGGCGAAGCTCAGACTGTCACCGGTGCCTGCAGAGTCACGACGGGTGCCCGCATTGGCCGCGACTTCGCTGCGGCGGGCGATCGACTCGTCGCTGAAAATGTTCTGGTCGAGCTGCAGCCAAAGATAGCTGAGTGCATCCGGCGAGCGGTTGGTGTAGGTGATCGTCTGTGTTGCAGTGATGCGGTGCCGCTGCTCGTCGAGGCGGGCCTTGATCCGATAGTTTGCGCGCTGTTGCCAATAGGCAGGCCCCGGCGCGCCTGAGGCGCTGCGGGTGGTGCCCGGGGTCGGCAGCAAGGTCTCCAGTTGCGCGAACCGCTGGTCGGGGTTGCCGGGCATCCCTTTGCCATTATTGGTGCCATGACTGGCGCCATTGTCGGCAGCCGACGCCGCAAGCGCGAGTGAGGCCAGGGCGAGGGCGAGGAGGGTGTGGAACGCCGCGGTGGGGATCCGGGAGAAGATGTTCATTGTTTAGATCTTAAGGCGATAATCGCCCCTATGGCAGTCCTTCGTCAGCGTTTTTTGCGCTATTTTTTCTACGCTGTGGTCGGGCTCGCCCTCGCCGCGATCGCAACCTTTGTCTACCTCGTGTGGGGTGGGGGCGTTGCGCTCTCGGACCGTACGATGTTGTGGCGCATGTTGCGCGGCGGCGGCATCGAGGCGCCCGCCGAGGCGGTCGTCGCCCGGCAGTTGCGCGTCCCAATCGGTTATAGCGTCTCGCGTTTTGCGGCCGACCTGCCGAGCGTGCGCATGATGGCCTCGAGCGCGACGGGCGATGTCATCGTCGCTCAGCCGCGTGGCGGGCTCGTCGTGCTGCTCGAGCGCGATGCCGACGGAGATGGACGATCCGACGGTCGCCGCACGCTGTTCTCCGGGCTGGACCGCCCGAACGGTGTCGATCTGCACGGCGGCTGGCTGTACATCGCCGAGGCGACACGGATCTCCCGGGTGCGTTTCGATGCGGGTGCCCGCGCCACGAGCGGCGTGTTACAGCCGCTGGTGGCGGGGCTCGGTGGCGAGGGTAATCATTGGCGCAAGACGGCACGCGTCGGGCCGGATGGGCGGCTCTATGTCGGGTCCGGCTCCACCTGCAACGTCTGTCTCGAGACCGACCCTCAACGGGCCACGCTCTGGGTCTACGCCGCCGACGGGTCGGCGGGTCGCGAGTATGCGACGGGTCTGCGCAACCCGACCGGGTTCGATTGGGCGCCTTGGGATGATGGACTGCATGCGACCGAGAACGGTCGCGACCTCATGGGGGACAACATCCCGCCCGATGAACTGAACCGCATCGAACAAGGAGGCTTCTACGGCTGGCCGTTCGTGCATGGGATAGACATCGTCGATCCGGAGTTCGGGGCCGGGCAATCGGCGCGGATCGCCGCAGCCCGCAAACCTGTGCATACTTTCCGCGCCCATAACGCACCGCTCGGTATGCGCTTCCTGCGGCATCCCGCGCACCGTGACCTCGGCGCACGCGTCGCGTTGGTGGCGCTCCATGGCTCCTGGAACCGCAGCGTGCCCGATGGCTATGCCGTCGTCTCGCTGCATTGGGCCGAAGATGGGGGCATCGAAGAGCGCCCGTTCCTCACAGGTTTCCGCGACGAGAGTGGACTCATCAGCCGTCCGGTCGATGTGCTTGAGAGTCCCGACGGCGAGGTCTATGTGTCCGACGACTACGCGGGCGTCGTCTATCGTGTCAGTCCGCTGAAGCCGAAGCCGCCGACGCCGAGCGGTTGAGCCGCTCGCCGGGGCCATGGCTCCCGGCGAAGCGTCGGTAGGCCGTGTCAGCCCAGGCATCGCGCCGAGCCGTGAAGGTCTCGCGGAACAGTTCGCAGCGCGCCGCCAAGGTGATGGGTTCGGCCTCCATCTGCCCAACGAGGCTATCGCGTGAGACCCGCTCGTCGGTCATGCGGGTGCCGCCGCCTGCTGGTGTGTCGAACACCATCAGCCGCCGTGCGCCGGTCGGTTCGTCCGCCCACGGTAGCCACGCGACGGAGGGATCATCCAAGCTTTTCCCGGGATCGCCGGTCCGGGCGAACTCGGCCCAAAAGCGCATCATCCGTGCGCTGAGCGCAAGGCGTTCCCTCTCGTTGCGCGCGTGGAAAAGTTTCTCGGACTGCGGGCCGACATCGAAGTGCCCAAGCACGAAGGGGATCTCGAGGCCGTGCGAGGCGCCAAGGATGCGAGAGAGGTCGACGACACCATACGCTCGGCCTTGTTCATCCCAATCCCAGCGATAGGCGAAAACCGGCGCACCGTGCCGGGCGAGCAGGGTCGCCAGATCATCGACTCCGTCGGCTTTCCAAAGGGCCGCGCGATAGCGCGCGAGACGGTCGTACGCCTCCGGGTCGCGCAGCGCGACGGGCGTGCCTGCGACCGTACGCACCAGCCGTGGGTCGAACGCCATGAAGATCTTGTTCTCGTCGCGGTTGGAGCCGACGATCATCGGGACATCGGTATGCGTGGCAGGGTCGGCGAGCGAGTCGCGAAGCGCGCCGGCTCGATGCACCACGCCGTCGGCGAAAACCGACACGAATAGATCGTAGCTCTCTCGGGTGTCGCCACGGATCGCCTCGTAGGCAACCCAGGGATCCGCTTCCCGCAGCAGCGCTGCGGCTTCGACCGGCGTGAGGCGGCGCGCAAGGGCTTCTGCTGCTGCGCCATCGGCGGCTTTGCCCGTCGCGACGAGCAGCCGCCGCAAGGCCGCGGTGCTGCCGCCTGACTCCTCCGGGCTCGGGGGTGGTGCGAGCCCATAGGCGTTGCTCTGCACGATCAACTTGTGGAACAGCCCTTTGGCCGACGGCGCTACCGTAAGCACCAGCGCATTGGTGGCACCCGCTGATTCGCCGAACACCGTGACATTGTTAGGATCGCCGCCGAAAGCGGCCGCGTTGCGCTGCACCCAGCGCAAGGCTTCGTGCGTGTCGAGATTGCCGAAATTACCGGAACGCTCGAGCGGATCCGAGCTGGAGCCCTCCGGCGGCACGAACCACCCCATCGGCCCGAGACGATAGTTGATCATCACGACGAGGACACCCTCGCGCGCGGCGAGCACTCCGCCCTCCCAGACCGAGGCGGCGCCGACCGTGTTGCCTCCGCCATGGATCCAGACCATCACGGGGAGCTTCCTGCCGGCGGACTGTTGCGCAGGCGTGAGCCTCGGCGCATAGACATTCAGGTAGAGACAGTCCTCGCTCCCCTGGCGTGAGCCGGCGGCACCGATCCCACCAAGCGGGGATCCGTGCTGAAGGCAGGGCTCACCCGGCAGCAGTGCGTTGCGGGTCCCCGACCACGCGCTCGGCGGGCGCGGAGCGCGCCAGCGAAGGTCGCCCACCGGGGGCGCGGCGAAGGGGATGCCGAGCCAGGTATGACCGCCGAACGGGTTGGCGTAGCCGAGCACGGCGCCCGTATCGAGCGTGCGCAGGGTGTCAGCGTCCCCCGGTACGCGATCTACGCGAGACGGTGGATTGCTGCAAGCCGAGAGCGCCAGGAGCGACCACAAGGCGGCGGTGACAGACCACGGGCGGCTCGGCAGG
>CAMAQZ010000055.1 GCA_945860725.1 Klebsiella pneumoniae
CTGCTGATGGCGACGGCGCTCTGGTATCCGGCGGACGCTTCGACCCCGCTGCCTGCGCCCATCGCGCAGGTCGCGCGTGCGATGAAGGTCCCCGAGTCTTCGGTCAGCGTCTGGGTGCAGCGTATCGGCGAGTCCGAGCCGCGGGTCGCATTCAACGCCGATATGCCGCGCAATCCGGCCTCGGTCATGAAGCTCGTCACGAGTTTTGCAGCGCTCGAAGCATTGGGTCCGGCGTACACCTGGAAGACCGAGTTCTATCTCGCACAACCGATGCGGCCGGACGGCTCCACGGACGAGCTCTGGGTACGCGGCGGCGGTGATCCGTTCCTCGTTCTCGAAGAGCATTGGCGGATGCTGGGCGCGCTGCGTGAGCGCGGCCTCACACGCATCGAGCGCGGGCTCGTGTTCGATGTGTCGGGCTTCGATCTGCCGCCCGAGGACCCGGGCGCGTTCGACGGCCAGCCCGATCGGACCTATAACCTCCAGCCGCATCCGCTCTTGGTCAATTTCAACGCTGTGCGCTTCCGCATCCAGGCGCGCACGCAGGGTGCCATCGATGTGGCGGCGGTGCCGGCGTTGCCGAACCTGCGGATCGATAATCGCTTGCAGCGCGGTGCGGGCGCCTGCGGCGGCTTCCAGAACGGCGTGGTGATCGCTGTTCGCGATGACACGCAGCGCGATAACGCTGTGCTCGAGGGTCGCTTCCCGGCGGCCTGTCGAGAATACGAGTTGTCGCGCACCGTGCTGCAACCGGAGAGCTACGCTTGGGGGCTCTTCGATCTGCAGTGGCGGCAGCAGGGTGGCGAGATCAAAGGCGGCTGGCGCGTCGGCGTGTTGCCGACGGACAGCGGTACGCCGTTCCATGTGCATCGATCGCGACCGCTCGGTGAGATCATCCGATCCGTCAATAAATCCAGCAACAACGTCATGACGCGACATCTGGAACTTGCGCTCGGCGCCGAGCGCTACGGCAGCCCCGCGACACCCGCCAAAGGTCAGCGCGCGATCCTCGATGTGCTGCGCGAGCGCGGCGTCGACACGCGGTGTCTCGTGATCGGCAACAGCGCGGGACTCTCGCGCGAGGGACGGATCAGCGCCCGACAGCTGGCCGCGATCCTCGGGGCCGCGTGGCAAAGTCCTTACATGCCCGAGTACGCCTCATCGCTTGCGCTCGCAGGGCTCGACGGTACGATGCGCAACCGCTTCCGCAATTCGCCGGCGACCGGTCGCATGCACCTCAAGACCGGACGGCTCGATGATGTTTCAGCGGTGGCGGGCTTTATCACCGCCGCCTCCGGTCAGCGTTTCCTCGCGGTCGTGCTGGTCAATGCGCATGACGCCCATCGCGGGTCAGGTGAAGAACTGCAGGATGCAGTGCTGCAGTGGGTCCACGATCGTCATTGATCGATACGCGCAAGCTCATCGAGGACACCGCGGCAGAGCGTTAGCGAGACCCCTGCAGCGTTGCGGACAGTCGCGTGAGGATGGCACTCCGCGCACGCGCGGCGAGCGCCTTGCGATCCGGCATCTCCGCGGGGTCAAACGGCTCGAGGAAATGCACCCGCACCCGCCAAGTCCCTTTGCGCGCGAGCAGACGCCAAGCGTTCTGCGCGCCGGTCTCCATGCCGATCCAGGCGAGATCGCGGCCCGTTTCGTCGCAATCGATTACCACCGGTTGCACATAAGCGGGGCGCGGCGGCGGCACCAGCATCGCGAGCAGCGAGGCCTTAAAGGGCAGCAGTCGGCGGCCATCGCTCGTGGTGCCCTCGGCGAACAATGCCAGCGTCGAGCGTGCGGCGAACTGCGCGCGCAGCGCCGCCACCTGCTCGTCGACGCGCAGCCGCTCGGTGCGGTTGACGAAGACCGTGTCGTTCATGCGGCAGAGGAAATTGAGCCCCGGCCAGAGCGCGATGCCGTGCTGCGCGACGAAGGCCGTGCCGGTGACGCTCCCGAGGATCAGCGCATCGGTCCAGCTCAAGTGGTTCGCGATGTAGAACACGTCTCGCCGCAGGGGCTGGCCCACGATCTCCACGCGTATCCCGCAGGCGCGCATCGCCCAGCGCATGAACCAGCGGTTCCAGTGTGAGGGCGAGCCGAGCGCGCGACAGAGCATGTGCGGCGGCAGGCAGATCGCAGAGATACACAGTAGCCATGCGCCGCGTACGAGTACCCGTCGACCACCGTCGAGGTCGCGCTCGACCGCGCGCAGGAACGCGTTTAGGGCTTCGGCGGGCGAAGGCACTGGCGGGGCGACAAAGCCGCTGGTGTCAGGCAGCGGTGGCGCGGCCGGCAGACTGGCCAGCCAGGCATCAGCTTCGGGCTCGCGGACACGCACCATCTGCACCATGGTTCGATGTTGCAGGTGAAGGGTTGCAACCGTGTGAAACTTGACCCACACTCGATGAGACCTCTCATGGCTGCGCCGATATGAACGCCGCGGAACACACGCACTACCGCACTTGTCACCTCTGCGAGGCGATCTGTGGCGTCGAGATCCGCGTCCGCGGCACGGAGATCCTCTCCATCCGTGGCGACGCGCAGGACCCGTTCAGCCGCGGCCACCTCTGCCCGAAGGCGCTCGGTCTCAAGGACGTCCACGAGGATCCTGATCGGCTGCGAAGGCCGATGCGTCGAACGGCGACCGGTTGGGAGGAAGTCTCGTGGGACGCGGCGCTCGATGAGGTCGCGCGGCGGCTGGTCGCCATCCAGCGCGAGCACGGCGCTGATGCGGTCGCAAGCTACCTCGGTAACCCGCAGGTCCACAACTACGGGGCACTGCTCGGCGGTGGAAAGTTCCTGCGGGCGCTGCGCAGCCGCAACCGTTATTCGGCGACCTCGGTCGACCAGCTGCCGCATCACCTGTCGGCGTATCTCCTCTACGGGCACCAGCTGATGATCCCGGTGCCGGATATCGACCGTACGCAGTTCTTCCTGGTGATCGGCGGTAATCCCGTGGTGTCGAACGGCAGCTTGATGACGGCACCCGATGTGACGCGCCGCCTCAAAGATCTCCGCGCCCGTGGTGGCCGGTTGGTCGTGGTCGATCCGCGGCGCACCGAGACCGCGGAGATCGCCGACACGCATCTCTTTGTCACGCCTGGCTCCGATGCTTTGATGCTGCTGTCGATGCTGCAGGTGCTGTTCGCTGAAGATCGGGTCGCGCCCGGCGCGCTTGCGGGGTACATCGATGGCCTCGAGACCATCGACGAGCGGGTACGCCCTTTCACGCCCGAGGCGACGGCCGCCTCGACGGGCATCGCCCCCGAAGTGCTCCGGCAGCTCGCCCGCGATTTCGCAGCGTCGCCTTCGGCCGTGTGCCACGGACGCATGGGCGTGTCGACGCAGCAGTTCGGCGCCCTCTGTCAGTGGCTGATCCAGCTCCTGAACATCCTGACCGGGAACCTCGATCGCGTGGGCGGGGCGATGTTCACGCGGCCGGCGTTCGACCTCCTAGGCCTCGGCGCCGGCTTCGGTCAGCGCGGGTCCTTCGACAAGCGCCGTACGCGTGTCCGTGGCCTGCCTGAATTCGGCAGTGAATTCCCCGTCGTGGCGCTCGCCGAGGAGATCCTGACAGCCGGTAAAGGGCAGATCCGCGCGCTCGTCACGGCTGCTGGAAATCCGGTGCTTTCCACGCCGAACGGCCGGCAGGTCGAGCAGGCGCTGGAACAGCTCGAGTTCATGGTCTCCATCGATCCGTACCTCAACGAGACCACGCGTCATGCGCACTACATCCTGCCGCCGACCTCCGGCCTCGAGCGGGACCACTTCGACCTCATCTTCCATGTGTTCGCGGTGCGCAACACCGTGAAGTATTCGAAGCCGTTGTTCGCCAAGCCGCCGGGTGCGCTGCACGATTGGGAGATCTTTGACCGCTTGGTCGAGCGCATCGGTGCGCACGACCCGATGCGCAGGGCGGGCTGGGCGGCGCGGCTGATGTCGCGCTGGCTCACGCCGAAACGCAGCGTGGCGCTCGGCATCCGCCTCGGCAGCCGCGGTGCCGGCTGGAACCCGTTCTCGCGCGGTCTCACCCTCTCGAAGATCGCGGCGCAGCCGCACGGCTTGGATCTCGGACCGCTGGAGCCTTGTTTGCCGCAGCGCCTGAAGACACCGGGACGGCGCATCGACCTCGCGCCGGCGCCGCTCGTGGCCGATCTGCAGCGGCTGTCGCAGCCGGTACAGTGGGCTGCGACGGTCGACACATCCGCGGCGGGCATCCTGCGCCTCATCGGCCGCCGCGACCCGCGCACCAATAACTCATGGCTCCATAACTCGCGGCGCTTCGTCAAAGGGCCGCAGCGCTGCACGATGCTCATGCACCCGGCTGATGCTGAAGCGCGCGGCCTCGCCGCGGGCGATGTCGCGACCGTGACCTCGCGGATCGGCAGCGTCGACATCGCGGTGGAGCCGAGCGATGAGATGATGCGCGGCGTGGTCAGCATCCCCCACGGCTGGGGACATCACCGTACCGGGACGCGCCTGCAGATCGCTGCCGCGCATGCGGGCGTGAGCGCGAACGATCTCACCGATGAGACTTTCATCGACGAGCTCTGCGGCAACGCCGCGCTCAACGGTGTGGCGGTGAGGATCGAGCGTCGCGCCGCGCCGTAAGGCGGCGGAGACCCGTCTGCCCGCTCAGCGCCCGCGGTTCAGCCAGAAGGTGAACGCGCTGGCGGTCACAAACATGATGATGCTGTAGACGGCCGCCGGGACCGACAGGGTCGCGTTCTGCAGCACGGTCAGCGCGATGAAGATCGCGAGTGTGCCGTTGTGGATGCCGATCTCCATGGAGATGGCGATGGCTTGGCTGCGCGGTAGGTCGAGCCACCGCGGCAGACCGTAGCCGATCGCCATGCTCAGCAGGTTGAAGGCGAGGCAGGCGGCGCCCACCGCCGCGATGAAGCCCGGCAGCCGTTCCCACTCGGCGACGATGGCGGCGCCGATCACGGCGACCAGCACCAGCACGGCGAACAGTCGGATCGGCTTCTCGAGCGCTGCAGCGACCTTCGGCAGACCAGCTCGCAACGCCATGCCGATGAGCACGGGCAACACGATGATCGCGGCGACCTCGATGACCTTGCGGGTCGGTGGCGGCACATACTGATCTTGGCCGAGGAAATGCACGAGCGCTGCGTCGACGATCAGCGGCAGCGTGACGAGCGCAAGCAGGCTATTGATCGCGGTGAGGGTGATGTTGAGCGCGACATCGCCGTGCGCGAGGTGGCTGTAGATGTTGGCCGTGGCGCCGCCCGGTGAGGCGGCGAGCAGCATCAGGCCCACCGCGAGTTCGGGCGGCAGGGCGGCCAGCCGCGCGATGACATAGGCGCCCGCGACCAGCACCACGGTCTGTATGAAGAGGCCGATCAACACGGCCTTGGGGTAGCGCACCACACGCGCGAAGTCCGCCACGGTGAGCGATAGGCCGAGCCCCAGCATGACGATGCCGAGCGCGATGGGCAGCAGCAGCGTGGTGATGATCGAGCTCTCCATCGTTCAGGCTAGCGGCTCGAATGCCACCACATGGTCGGTCTCGAGGCGCACGCCGATGCGCTCGCCGATGTGGTGGTCGTGGTGGCTGGGGACGAGCGACAGCACCTGCGTGCCGTCAGCCAGTCGCAGCGTGTAGAGGAAGTCCGCGCCGCGGAAGGCCTTGGCGAGCACCTCCGCGGTGGTGGTGCTGGCATCGTCGTGCACCACATCGTCGGGGCGCAGCAGCAGGTCCACGGTCGAGCCGGGGGTGCAGGGACAGTCCGCCGCATGCAGGGCGCTTGCGGCGCCGAGCGCGGTATCGATCGTACCGTCGGCTCGGCATCGGCCGACCACGAAGGTGCCGCTGCCGACGAACTCCGCCACGAATCGGGTCGCCGGCCGGTGGTAGAGGTCGTAGGGCGTGGCCCACTGCTCGATGAGGCCATCGCGCATCACGCCCACCTCGTCGGCGATGGCGAAGGCCTCCTGCTGGTCATGCGTGACGAGCAGTGCGGTGGTGCCGTAGCGTTTCAGGATCTGGCGCAGCTCTGCGCCCAGTTGCCGGCGCAGCTCGGCGTCGAGGCTCGACAGCGGTTCATCCAGCAGCAGGAGCTGAGGTCCGGGTGCCAGCGCCCGTGCCAACGCGACCCGCTGTTGTTGGCCGCCCGAGAGTTCGTGCGGCCGCCGCGCGGCGAGCCCCGCGAGGCCCACCGCATCGATCAGCTCCAGTGCGCGTGCGCGGCGCTCCTTGGCTGGCTGGTCGTGCAAGCCGAAGGCGACATTGGCGAGCACATCGAGGTGCGGGAACAGCGCATGGTCCTGGAACACCATGCCGATGCGCCGTGCGTGCGGTGCCAGCTGCACGCCGGGTGCCGTGAGCACGCATCCGTCGGCGAGCACGCGACCGGCGTTGGCCGCTTCGAAGCCCGCGATGATGCGCAGCAGCGTGGTCTTACCGCAGCCGCTGGGGCCGAGCAGGCAGCCGATCGTGCCCGGCGCGAGCGCGAACGAGATGTCCCGCAGCACCGGCGTGCCGCCGAAAGACCGTCGTATTGAGTCGATCTCCAATTGCATCGTCTGATTCCCAGCCCAAGCCTCAGTCCGGACGGTCAGCGCGCCGCAACAGCAATGCGATGGGCAGCAGACCGACCAGCACGATCGCGAGCGCCGGCAGCGCGGCGCGCGTCCATTCGCCCTCCGAGGTGAGCTCGAAGACGCGTATGGCAAGCGTATCCCAACCGAAGGGACGGGTCATGAGCGTGATCGGCATCTCTTTGATCACATCGACGAACACCAGCACGGCGGCGGTGAGCAGACCGGTGCGCAGCAGCGGTAGGTGCACGCGGCGCAGCAGGGCGAACCCGGTCGCGCCGAGCAGCCGTGCCCCATCGTCGATCCTCGGGGTGATGCGTCCGAGGTTGGCCTCGATCGGTGCATGGCCGACCGCCAGAAACCGGACCGCATAGGCGAGCAGCAACACGGCGACGCTGCCTTGCAGGTAGCCCGGCCAATCGCTGCCGACCGCACGGGCGGCGGACTCTAAGAGGTTGTTGAGTCCCGCCATCGGCACGAATACGCCGACGGCGAGCACTGCGCCGGGCAGGGCGTAGCCGAGGGTGGCGATCCGCGCGAGACCGCGGGTCACCGGATCGGAACGCACGCGCACCGCGTAGGCGAGGGCGATCGCCAGCGTACAGATGAGCGCGGCGGCCATCAGGCCAAGTGCCATGCTGCGACCGGCTGCGGCCCACCAGTCCGCATCGAGGTCCTCCGCGGCGTGCCGGGCTGCCCACGAGAGGAGCGCAATGCCGGGCAGCAGCAGCGCGGACAGCAGCACTGAGGCGGGCAACGCGGTGGCGGCTGCGGCCCGCCAGCCGCCAAGACGAAGGCGCGGCGCAGCCGTGCCGCCGAGCGCAGTGTGCCGCTGCGCCGCTTGGGCGCGCTGCTCGAAGGCAAGCGCCACCGCGACCAGCAGCACGAGCAGGCCGGCGAGCTGCAGCGCGGCCTCGATGGAGTAGAGCGCCGACCAGGCACGCCAGATCGCGGTGGTGAAGGTGTCGTAGTTGAATACGGCGACCGTCCCGAAGTCGGCGAGCGTCTCCATCGCGACGAGCGCCATGCCACCGGCGATCCACGGCCGCGCCATGGGCAGCTGCACGCGCAGCAGCGACTGTCGCGGCGTCAGGCCGAGCGAGGCGGCGACCTCGAGCACGCGCCGTCCTTGGGTGGCGAAGGCGCCGCGCGCGAGCAGGTAGACATAGGGATAGAGCGCGAGCGACATCACGAGAATCACGCCGCCGGTCGAGCGGATCGGTGGCAGACGCAGGTCCGGACCGAGCACGCCGCGGAGTGCGGTCTGCACAGGTCCCGCGAAATCGAGACCCGCGATGGCGACGAAGGCCAACACATAGGCGGGGATCGCCATCGGCAGCAGCAGTGCCCAGGCGAACAGCGACCGCAACGGGAAATCGTAGGTGCTGACGAGCCAGGCGAGCGCGGTGCCGAGCAGGCCGGCGAGCAGCGTCACCCCGAAGACCAGCACCACCGTGTTCAGCAGCACCCCCGGCACGACATGCTCGAACAGATGCCGCATGTCCTCCGTCGGCGCGCCGCTCGCGCTCAGCGCGAGCGCGAGGAGCACCGTGAGCGGCAACGCCGCGATCGCAGCTGCGACGAGCAGCGGACCGCGGTCCGGGCGCGGGTGGCGCCCAACCTGGCGTGCCGTAGCGGCTGTGCTCAACGCCAACCGAGCCGGTCCATCAGCTTGGCGGCGGTGGGCTGCAAGCGTCCCACTTCGGCGACGGCGATCGGATCGCGCAGGAAGTCACCGAAGCCGCGGACGATGTCGGTTGGCTGCGCCTGCGGGTTCGCCGGATACTCCTGGTTGGCGGCCGCGAAGCGCGCCTGCACTTCCGCTGTGGAGAGCCACTCGAGCAGCCTGATGGCGGCATCGCGGTGCTTGGCGTGGGCGGTGAGACCGGCGCCCGAGATGTTCACATGCACACCGGCGCCGTCTTGATCCGGCCAGCGGATCGCCACCGGCACTGCCCCCTTATCGGCGATCATCCGGCCGAGGTAGTAGTGGTTGACGATGCCGACCGCGCACTGCCCGGCGATGATCGCTTCGAGCAGCAGCGTGTCGCTCGAGAACGGCTCGGTGGCGAGGTTGGCGATCCAGCCGCGCACGATCTCCTCGGTCCTCGGTTCCCCGTAGCGCGCGATCAGCGCGGCGACCAAAGACCGGTTGTAGACGTGCTTCGAGCTGCGCAGACAGAGCTTGCCCTTCCAAGCCGGGCCTGCAAGATCCGCGTAGCCCTTCACCGCCGATGCGAAACGCTCAGGCGTGTACGCCGTCGTCGAATAGGCGATCGTCCGTGCGCGTACCGCGAGACCGAACCAGCGGTTGGCGGGGTCGCGCAGGTTCGCGGGGATGTTCGCGGTCAGCGTCGCGTTGTTGAGCGTCGCCAGCAGTCCTTGGTCGGCGGCGAACCAGAGATCGCCCGCGTCGACGGTGATGAAAAGGTCGGCGGGCGTGTTGGCACCCTCGGTACGCAGGCGCTGGATGAGCGGACCGGCGTCGTCCGTCACGGCGCGCACTGGCGTGCCGGTGGTCTGCGTGTACTCGGCGAAGAGGTCCTCGACCAACTGGTACTTGCGCGCGGTGTAGACCACGACCTCAGGGCTCGAGGCCGGCGGCGCTGCCTCGGCTGCCGCGGGGGGCGTCGGTGCACCGGGTTGGCTGCAGCCTGCCAACAGCAGCACGGCGAGGACAAGGGAGAGCAACGAGCGGGGGGTGGCCATAGGTCAGCGTCTCATGGGTTGCAGATGCGAATGATTCTCATCCATGGTAGCAGAACTCGAACGGCGCCACGACCCTCGAGACGAGGGCTCGGGACGAGCACTGCGCCGCCTTCGGTATAATGGTTGGACTATGAGCCGAATCGTCGACGCCCTCACCGGGGGGGCTGATAAGTGTGTCATCCCAGGCCATGGCGCGGACTCCGCGCTACCCGAAGGGCGCGATCTGGCGTTCACGCCCGAGGTCGAACGCGAAACCGCCCCGCTTTACGAGCGGGTCCGCGACAGCGTGCCCGCCGTTGAGTGGCCGCTGTTCGCGCCGTTCGTCCACGCGATCAACCGCCTCAAGCGCGAACGCGACGCGGTCATCCTCGCCCACAACTACATGACGCCCGAGATCTTCGCCTGCGTCGGCGATATCCGTGGCGATTCCTTGCAGCTCGCCCGGGAAGCCGCCCGCACCGAGGCCCGCGTCATCGTGCAAGCCGGCGTGCACTTCATGGCCGAGACCGCGAAGATACTTTGCCCCAACAAACTGGTGCTGATCCCGGATGAGCGGGCGGGCTGTTCTTTGGCGTCGTCCATCACCGGACGCGACGTCCGTCTGATGCGCGAGGCGCACCCCGGTGTGCCGGTCGTCACTTACGTCAATTCTTCGGCCGATGTCAAAGCCGAGAGCGATGTGTGCTGTACCTCGTCCAACGCCGTGCAGGTGACGGAGTGGGCAGCCGCGGAGTGGGGCACTGACCGCGTGATCGTGATCCCAGACGAATTCCTGGCGCGCAATATCGCAGCCCAGACGCCGCTGCGGATCATCACCTGGCGCGGTCGCTGCGAAGTGCATGAGCGCTTCACCGCGGACGATGTCGCAGGTCTGCGGCAGGCCTACCCCGGGGCGGTGGTGCTCGCGCACCCGGAGTGTCCGCCGGAGGTGGTCGCGGCGTCGGATTACGCGGGTTCGACGGCGGCGCTCGCGCGCTGGGTCAGTGAGCGCGCGCCGGCGCGGGTCGTGCTGCTCACCGAGTGTTCGATGTCCGACAATGTCGCGGCGGAGAGCCCCACCACCCAGTTCATCCGGCCCTGTAATCTTTGCCCGCACATGAAGCGGATCACGCTCGAGAATATCTACGACGCGCTGCGCCTGCTACGCCACGAGGTCGTGATACCCGAGGATGTCGCAGCAAGAGCCCGGGTGGCGATCGAGCGCATGCTATCGCTGCCGCGTGCGGTGCAGCCCGCCGACTTCGCGACCGGGCGTGATCCCGTCGATGTGACCGTGATGTCCGCGGCGTGACTGACGCGCTCGAGTCGGACGTCCTCATCATCGGGGCGGGGCTCGCCGGATTGTCGCTCGCGCTGCGCTTGGCGCCGCGTCCCTGCATCGTGCTGTCGCCTGCACCGCTCGGGCAGGCTGCGGCCAGTGCTTGGGCGCAGGGTGGCGTGGCCGCGCCGCTTGGCCGCGGGGACAGCGTCGCCCTGCACGCAGCGGACACGATCGCGGCGGGCGCAGGCTTGGTGGACCCGGAGATCGCGGCATTGCTCGCCCAAGACGCGGCTGCGCGGATCGACGATCTGCTCGCGCTCGGTGTGCCCTTCGATCGGGAGACCGACGGCAGTCTCTCCCTGTCGCAGGAGGCGGCGCATTCGAAGCCTCGTGTGGTGCGTGTGGCCGGCGATCTCGCAGGTCGATCGATCATGCGCGCTTTGGCGAGTGCGGTGCGCCGTGCCGAGCACATCACCCTGCTCGAGGGGGTCCGTGCCGTCGCGCTGCTCGAGCACGATGGCGTGATCGCCGGTGCGCTCGTCCGTGGGCCGCGCGGCAATGGCACTGTCCGCGCCCGCGAGACGGTGCTCGCCACGGGTGGCACCGGCGGTCTGTTTCGGGTCACCACCAACCCGCGGGAGGCGCGGGGCGCGGCGATCGCGCAGGCCTTCCGGGCGGGGGCGGTGGTCGGCGACCTCGAGTTCGTGCAGTTCCATCCGACGGCGATCGACATCGGCGCCGATCCCACGCCCTTGGCCACCGAGGCCTTGAGAGGCGAAGGCGCACGGCTCGTCAACACCGACGGCGAGCCATTCATGGCGCGTTACGACGGCGCAGCCGAGCTCGCGCCGCGCGATGTCGTCGCGCGTGCCGTCCACTCGGAGCGCAGCGCGGGGCGTGGTGCTTGGCTCGATTGCCGAGCGAGCGTGGGCGCGGCGTTCCCGGAGCGTTTCCCGACGGTGTTCAGCGCCTGCATGGCGGCGAGCATCGATCCGCGCATCCAGCCGATCCCGGTCGCGCCCGCGGCCCATTACCACATGGGCGGCGTCGTCACCGACCGCTGGGGCGCCACGACCCTCGCCGGGCTTTCCGCCTGTGGCGAGTGCGCATCGACCGGCGCCAACGGAGCGAACCGTCTCGCCTCGAATTCTTTGCTCGAGTCCATGGTGTTCGGTGCGCGGATCGCCGACCGCCTGCGCGATGCGACACAATCCCCGTTGCGCGCCGGGCATGCACAGGCACCGCCGCAGATCGATGGGGCGACCCTCGACGCGTTGCGCGAACGCATGAGCCGCGACTGCGGCGTGGTCCGGGATGACCGAGGGCTCGTGGGCCTCGTGGACTGGGTCACCGCCGCCGAACAGGCGGCGGGCGGGCCGAGCGCCTTGATGGCGGCGCGGCTCATCGCGACCGCTGCCCTGCAGCGTCGGGAGAGCCGGGGCGGCCACTGGCGCAGCGACCATCCTGCGACTGACCCGATCGGTCGGCGCAGTTTCATGGTGCGCGATGGCCAGCAAGGCATCCGTTTCCTCGACCGCAACCCCCTCTCGCCACAGTCCCGCCCGCGGAGCGCCACCGCATGACCGCACCCCCGCTGCCCGATGTCATCCTCGAGCCGATCGTCCGGCTCGCCCTGCTCGAAGATCTCGCACCGGCGGGGGACATCACGAGCGATAGCGCCGTGCCGTCGACCACTGCCTTGCATGCGGTGCTGCGCGCGCGTGAGGCCGGCGTGGTCGCGGGCCTCGATGCGGCGCTGTTGTCGCTGCGTCTCGTCGACCCGTCGGTCGTCGTATCGGTGTCGCTCGGTGATGGCGCAGCGGTGGAGGCGGGTGGGGTGATCGCGGAGTTCCGCGGTGCGGCGCGTTCCATCCTGATGGCCGAGCGCACGATGCTCAATTTCATGGGGCACCTGTCGGGGATCGCCACGCTGACCCGTGAGTATGTGCGGGCTGTCGCGGGGACACGCGCCCGCATCACCTGCACGCGCAAGACGACGCCCGGGTTGCGCGCACTCGAAAAACGCGCCGTGCGGCTGGGCGG
>CAMAQZ010000056.1 GCA_945860725.1 Klebsiella pneumoniae
CGCGACCGCGAGCGGCAGCACGAAATCGGCGGTCGATCCGCGAACGCCCAGCTTGCGCGAGGCCGCGAGCATGGCAGGCAGACTCGCGAGCGAGGATTGCGTGGAGATCGCCACCGCATAGACCGGCACCATGGCGCGGGCGAAGGCGCCGGGCGATCGACCGCCCAGCGTCAGCGCGATGCCGATGGACGCGAGCAGTACGACGAGACCCGCCGCGCTCACGATCAGGATGTAGTGCGCGAGGCCACCGATTGCATCCGCACCCGTCTGCGCCGCGAGCGACACCGCGAGGCCGAACACCCCGATCGGGGCGAGCATCAGCACCCAACCGACGATCACCATCATCGCCGCGGCGAGGCCCTCGAAGAACTGGACCATCGTCTTGCGCGGCGCCTCGGCGATGCGGGTCAAGGCCAGTGCGAACACCGCGGCGAACAGCACCACGGGCAGCATCGCGTTATTGGCGGCGGCGAAGAGGATGTTGCTCGGCACCATCGCATCGAGGATCTCGGCGAGTGCGGGCACCTTGCCGGGGTCCACGCCACCGCCACTCAGCGCGGCGACCGCAGCCGAGGGGATCGGCAGAAGTTCGAGCAGCGCAGGCACGAGGATCGCGGCCATCACGCCCGCGCAGAGCAGCACGACGACGAACATCAGCACCGCGCGCTGCGCGCGCCAGCCGCCGCGCGCCGCTGTCAGCGTCTGCGAGATGCCGGTCACGACCAGCCCGATGACAAGCGGCAGGATGGTCAACTGCAGCAGTTTCAGCCACAGGCTGCCGATCTCCTCGGCAGCGGCCAGAACCGGCGCGAAGCCCGCGACCCCTTGGAAGAGGTTGCCGACCACAAAGCCGACGATCAGCGCGAGGAAGGTGAGCAGGGCTGGGACCCTGATCGCCGGAAAATTGCTTGATGCGGTCGGTGGTTGCATGCGGGTAAGGGTAGCAGGCAGCAAGGCTCGTCTGCACGCCAGTGACACATGAACGTCACGCTTTCATCACCCAGTCGTCAAGCCATGGTCGCGGCCTCGACACATCACAAGCACAGCATCCCGGCTGTGCGGTAGCGCACCTATTCGTGCGGAAACGCACCAAAAACTGAGGAGCGACCACTATGACACCGCGACTGATGACCACCGTGACCATTGGCTTGCTGGCCTGCCTTCCGGTAGCGCTTGCGCATGGGCCCACGCCCCATCATGACGAGACGGCGCGCACGCCCGCCGTCGCTGGGTGGTGGAAGGGCAATACGCACACGCACACGTGGTGGAGCGACGGCGACAGTCCGCCCGAGAGCGTGTCGTCTTGGTATCGCGAGCGCGGGTACAACTTCCTGGTGCTGAGCGACCACAACCGGATGCAGGAAGGCGAGTTCTGGTACCCCGTCAACAACGACGCCAAAAAGACCGCCCTAAAGTCTTACATCGAGAAATTCGGCGCGGACTGGGTCGAGCGCCGCGAGCGCGATGGCGTCACTGAAGTGAAGCTGAAGACGCTGGACGAGTTCCGCTCGTTCTTCGAGGTGCGGAACGAGTTTGTCTTCATCCGCGGGATGGAGATCACCGACCGCTTCGACAAGCACCCGATCCACCTCAACGGCGTCAACCTCGAGAAGGCGATCGTGCCGCAGGGCGGGACCTCCATCCCGGAGATGCTGCAGAAGAACGTTGACGCCGTCGCCGAACAGGGGCGTCGCAGCGGACGGCCGATGTTCGCGCACGTCAACCATCCGAACTTCTATTACGCGATCACGGCAGAAGACCTGATCGCGCTCGATCACGCGCCGGGCGACGGTTTTGTCGAGGTCTACAACGGCCATTCCGGCGTCCGCAACTACGGCGACGCGCAACATCCCGCCATGGAGCGGATGTGGGACATCGTGCTCTCCAACCGCCTCGCAGACGGAAAGGCCGCCGTCATGCTGGGCGTCGCGACCGACGACGCGCACACCTACACGACTTGGGGCGATCGGCAAGTCAACCCGGGTCGCGGTTGGGTGATGGTGCGCGCGCCGCGCCTCACGCCGGACTCGATCTCCCGCGCGATGAAACAAGGTGATTTCTACAACAGCACTGGCGTCACGCTGAAGACGCTCCGCGTCGCCGACGGCGTGATCGAGCTCGAGGTGCTGGCTGAGAAGGGCGTCGAGTACACGGTCGAGTTCATCGGCACCCGGCAAGGCGTGCCGCTCGAGGGCAAGCCGCAGACCGACGTACCGGCCGACTCCCCCGGCCGCGCGACACAGGTCTACGACGCGCGGATCGGCGCTGTGCTTGCGACCGTCAAGGGCGGCAAGGCCCGCTATGCCGCGAAAGGCGACGAGATCTACGTGCGTGCGCGCGTCACCTCGTCCAAGCGGCACTCGAACCCTTACGCACAGGGTGATCTCGAGATGGCGTGGACCCAGCCGCTGGTGACGCCGCGCTGACACCGCAGAGTTATTGGACGGTCCGTGCATCCGTACGGGCCGTCTTCGACTGACACAACAAAACACAGGTGAGAAGATCATGAAAGTCCTTGTTCCGAAGAAGTCCTGGCGTCGCGCGTGCGCGCTCGTATCGATAGCGATGCTGACTATGGCTGGATCGCTGGCATCATCACAGTCCGCCCCAAGCCCCTCAGCCGACGCGCTCGAAGAGGTCGTCGTCGAGGGCCGAAAAGTCAACGAAGGGATGTCGACGGTCGCTTTTGACGCAGCGAAGTTCGGCAGCCAGGTACAGCTCATCAGCGCTGACGAGATCGACACCGGCGGCTTCACCAACTTCGGTGAACTCGCCTCAGGTTTGATCCGTGGTGCGAACATCGGTTACTCGCCGGATGAAGGCGAGTTCACCATCCGCATCGACGGCGGCTCGGACCGCGACACCTTGTTGTTGCTCGACGGTGTCCCGACCTTCGACCGCGGCACGCCGCTCGAGGATCTCTGGGGCGCTACAGCCCTCGATCCCCGCATGATCGAGAGCATAGAAATCCTGCGCGGCGGGCAGAGCCTTTATTACGGCGGCAATGGCGGACTCGGCGTCATTTCCGTCCGGTACAAGGAACCGGAGGGCGAGGAGAAGGGAGAGTTCGGCGTTTACTACGGCTCGTTCAAGACCCGCGAGGTCTACGGCAACATCGCCTACCCCATCGATGATGCCGGTGTGCACAGCGTGATGTTCTACGGCCGTTCGTACGAGTCGGACGCGCACGAGATCTTCAGCGAGGAAGCCTACAACGACGTGGTCCTCGAACTCGGTGGTCGCCACGACTTTCCGTACACGTACAACTTGGTCGGCGGTAAATACCGCTGGCAGATCGACGAGGTCACCTACCTCAAGGCGGGCGTCGAACTCGCGACCGTCGACTTCCGCGATTCGTTCCCGAACGACCACATCTTCAACCTGAACTACACGGAGTACCCGAAGTTCAACGCGTCGTTCGTGACCGAGCTCAACGACAAGGTCAGCTTCGAGGCCGAAGCTTTCTTCCAGGCGCCGACGCTGAAGAATTCGGAGGTCGACGCCCAGGTCTGCCGGATCCCGCAGTCGATTCTTAACCCCGCCACGCGGCGCCCGTTCACCGTGGCGTCCGAGTTCGAGACCTACGCGAAAGCGAACGGCATCCTCGCCGGTTGCGTAACGAACCCCGAGACCAGCACTAAGGCGGACCGCACCTCGCGTGACGGCTTCTACTACGACGACAAGGGCCAGCTCTACGGCACCCTGCAGAACCCGTTCCCGATCGGTGCGCCGATGGGCTTCGTCATCCAGAGCATCGCGGCCTTCGGCACCGGGATCCCGACGAAGGGCTTCGGCGAGGGCACGCAGTTCAAGGCGGGCTACAAGGAATACGGCGCGAACGCGCGCGCGAAGATCAGTTGGACCGACAGCCTCGAGTCGGTCGTCGGCGTGCAAAGCGTGATCTCCCAGGACAACTCCGCGGCGGAATACGGCGTGTCCGACCAGAAGATCGAATCGAACGGCCTCTATGCCGACCTGCGAGCCAACCTCGACATCCTCGAAGGGTTGGCGTTGTCCCTCGCCGGTCGACAGGACTACAACAATGTCTTCGACGACACGTTCATCTGGCGGGCGAGCGTGCGCCAGGAGTTCCCGGCTGGTTACTACTTCCGGGGCAGCGCGGGCACCTCGTACGCCAACCCGCGTGCGCAGGAACTTGGCCTGTATGGAAACACGCGCAGCAACCCTTCGCTCAAGACGCAGGAGGTCGAGACCTTCGGCTTGGGTCTCGGCATCAACAACGAGTTCCGGGGCGGTACCTTCAACGTCGAGCTCGGGTACTTCGACACCGAGATCTCGAACCTGTTCGGCAACGCCGCGATCCGCGACGTCTGCCCCGGGGTCGACCCGACGCGCGTGCTCAATGCAAACATCATCACGCCCGTTGAGTTCTGTGCCACTTGGCGGGCCAACGGCCTGACGCCGCTCGATGTCGCCACCTTCAACACGAGGGCGATTCAGGACATCAAGGGGTACACACTGGATGTCTCCGTCGACCTCGACAAATGGGCGCTCGACTTAAGCTTCACCAAGCAAGAGTCGTTCGAGCCCAACCCGCTCTTCGGTCTCACCGCAGTGCGGGCGATGACGGGCCAAGCGTTGACGAGCGTGGTGCCCGGTTCCGCCGGCTCCGAGCGCTTCCGACAGTCGGGTGAGCGTCCGGAGTGGATGGCGTCAGCCTTGCTGACTTGGACGCCGAACGACCGTTGGACGGTGGCGCTCAATCCGCGCTTGCAGGGTCCGGAGTACCTGTATGTGCAGAACAACGCGGCGAGACTGGTCGACGCCAGTGGCGTCCGGACGAACCCGGATGTCAATTTCGGTGACTATTTCGTCCTTAACGCGTCGGTGCAGCACTTCATGGGCAAGGATCGGCAGCATCGTCTGATGCTGCGTGTCGTCAACGTTACCGATGAAGAGTACTTTGAGCGCGGCGGTGCGACCGACCGTTCGGTCTCGCGGGCGGGCGTCCGCGGCGAGATCACGGCGACGAATCCGTCGTATTTCTACACCTACGGCTGGGACGGCAAGCCGTTCTCGTACTTCCTCCAGTACGAATACAACTTCTGATCGACGACCCTTTGGGTTGAGGGCCGGAGCGAAGCGATTCGCTCCGGCCCTCAGTCTGGACGCGAAACCTACCGCGTCATCCGCCCCGGAACAGCCAGGTCTATCAGCCCTAGGCAGCCTCGTTTCAAACTCCCGGACGACGCGCCGCCAGCAGCAACAGGCCGGCGAAGATGCCGAGGTTCTTGATGAAGTTCTGCAACTCGTGCTGCGCGTTGCCACCCGGGTAGTCGTTCCAGAAATCGTGCATGAAGACGTTGATCAACAGCGTCATCCCGGCTAGGACGAACGCCGCGGTGCGCACTTGCCGGTTGAAGATGAGCGCGAGGCCGGCGCCCACTTGCAGCGGGATGGTCAGCAGCAACACCGGCAAGGCGAGCGGCACGCCGTGGAGCTCCATGTAGGCGAGCGTACCGGAGAACCCGGTGATCTTTGAGAGCCCGGGGATCACGAAGTACAGCCCCAAGAGCACCCGACCTGCGATGTCCATCGGACGGCTGAGCGTGTCGAGCAACGGGTTCAACGGGTTGTTCATGGGGAGTCCTGTGGGGTGGGGGGGGTGGCTACGCAGCCTTACGGGCGATGATCTGCGCGGCCTTCGGCGGCTTCTTCTGGCGTGCGTGCCGGAGGTCGTAGGCGACCTGCATCGCGAGCCACATCTCGGCGGAGGTGCCGAAGTTTTCCGGGAAGTAGTCGAGAAGGACTTCGCCGGGGTGCGGGAGTTGGAAGGCCGTGCCCACCAGGAACCCGAACAGCAGCGCGAGGAACGTGAGCAGGGCCGGGACCTTGATCTCCGGGAAATTACTCGATGCGGTCGGTGGTTGCACCGCTCGCTGGCTCAGCCCCCCTTCCGCTCCTTCTTCGACTCCGCCTCGATGCGGCGGTTGATATTCCACTGCTGGGCGACCGAGAGCAGGGTGTTGGCCACCCAGTAGAGCACGAGGCCCGCAGGGAAGAACGCGAAGGTCACGCTCATCACCAACGGCAGGATCATGAACACCTTGGCTTGGATGGGGTCGGGCGGGGTCGGGTTGAGCTTGGTCTGCACGAACATGGCGCCGGCCATGATCAGCGGCAGCACGTAGAACGGGTCTTGGGCGGAGAGGTCCTGGATCCAGCCCAGGAACGGCGCTTGGCGCATCTCGACGCTCTCGAGCAGCACCCAATAGAACGCAAAGAACACGGGCATCTGGATGAGAATCGGCAAGCAGCCCGCGACGGGGTTGATCTTCTCGCGCTTGTAGAGATCCATCATGGCGCGGCCGAGTTTTTCGCGGTCGTCCTTGAAGGTCTCTTGCAGGTTCTTGATGCGCGGGCCGAGTACGCGCATCCGCGCCATCGATTTGCCGCTCGACTCCGACAGCGGATAGAACACGAGCTTGAGGAGGAAGGTCACGATGACGATCGCCCAGCCCCAGTTGCCGACGATCGAGTGCGCCTTCTCGAGCATCCAGAAGAGCGGCTTGGCGAGCAGCGTCAGGATGCCGTAGTCGGCGACGAGATCGAGCCGCGGCCCGGTGGTCTCGAGCTGGGTCTGGAGCTTCGGGCCGACGAAGAGAGTTTCTTTGAAGGTGGCGCCGCCCTGCGGCGCGACGGTGGTTGCGGGGCCCGCGGTCGAGAGCAAGTACTGATCGCCTTGGGTCTGCAGGCTGTAGCGGTAGGATTTTCCGACCTCGGGCACGACGGCGGTCGTGAAGTGGTGCTGCATGCCGGCGATCCAGCCGCCCGCGATGTCGCGGGCGAGGGCGCGGTCTTCGGCGTCGGTGCGGTCGAGTTTTTGGTACTTAACGCCGTCGTAGTACGCGGGGCCTTGGAAGGCGTAGCTCTCGACCGAGAACATGCTGCGCTCGACGGCCGGGTCGTCGCGCAGGAGTTGCGCGTAGGACGCGGCGGTCCACGGCGCCGTGCCGCGGTTCTCGACATCATATTGCAGGTCGATGCGGTACTGGCCGCGGCGCAACACGAAGGTCTTGGTGACGGTGACGCCGGTCGCAGGGTCGTTCCAGATAAGCGGCACGCGCAGTTCGTCGCCGCTGCTGCCGGCAGCCAAAGAATAGACCGCCTGCGGTGTGCTGAAGAGCGCGAGGTGCGTGGGGCGGGCGCCGCCCGCGCCGGCGTCGCTGAGGCCGGTCTGCAGGGCATAGAACTTCCGCGGGGCGACGTTCAGCAGCTGTACGGAGGCCTTTTCGCCCTTTACGCGGGGGTATTTCAGCAGGTCGGCGCGCACGAAGGCGCCACCTTGCAGGCTGATCTCAAGATCGAGCACGTCGGTGGTGACGCGCACGTTGCTGAGGGTGGCAGTAGCGGCGGGCGAGGCGGCGGCAGCGACCGGGGCCGCAGCGTCAGCGGGCGTCGTCACCGCAGCGGCGGCAACGGGCAAACTACCGCCGAGCGGCGTGGGAGCGGGCGCCGCGGCAGCGATCGGCGCAGGGGCCGCCGTCTGAGGGACGCTCGCGGCGAGGGTCGTCGCCGCACCAGGCAAAGCGCCCGGCGCAGTCGGCGCGGCGGCTTGTGCGATCTCGGTCGCGGTGGGCGGTGGCGGGAGTCTCGGCGCGAAGTCGCGCTCGTAGGTGTCGTAGTTGATGTACAGCGCCATCACGAGGCCGAGCCAAAGGAACATACGGGCGTTGATGGTGGTCACGGGGTCTCTCGGGCTGCGGGCACAGGGTCACAGGTGTAGCACTCGGCGCTGGCGAACGGATGGCAGCGGCCGATGCGCTTGAGGGCGAGCCAACTGCCGCGCGCGGCGCCGTGGGTCTCGAGGGCTTCAAGCGCGTAGTGCGAACAGGTGGGGTGATAGCGACAGTTCGTGCCGAGCCAAGGGCTGAGCACGATCTGGTAACCGCGGAGGGCGGTGCGGATCAGGGCGTGGGCGGCGGACATGCGTGGACGGCCTTGTTCCAAAGTGATTCGAGGCTGGCGCGGATCTGCGGGGCCGGCGCCGTGCGCACACCGACGCGAGCGCCGACGATGAGGTCGGCAGCGGGCAGGCGGGCTTGGGCAAGCCGGAATGAGTCGCGGATTATGCGACGAAGTCGGTTGCGGGCGACGGCATTTCCGACGGTTTTTGCGGCGAGCGCCACGCCGAGGCGGGGATGGCCCAAGCCGTTCGGACGCAGCACGAGTGTCAGGAGGGGGTCGCCGACCCGCCGGCCTTGACGAAAGGCGGTATCGAAGTCGACTTTGCGGAGTACCCGGCGGGAAGGCGGAAAACCCGCGGGGGCTCCCGGGGGAGTGGGCATGGGCTGCGCCTTGGACGGCGGGATCGTGGTGACCGAAACGGTCAGCGGATCAGGGGATCAGCCTCTTCCGGCCCTTGGCGCGGCGGCGGGAGATGATCTTGCGGCCGTTGGCGGTGGCCATACGCGCACGGAAACCGTGGGTGCGGGCGCGGCGGACCTTGCTGGGCTGGTAAGTGCGTTTCATGGCGGCTTGATCGGAAAACGGTCGCAAAGCGTACGCAGCAGAACTTTAGGTGTCAAGCCGCAAAAGGGATCAAAATGAAGATATCCACAGCCTTGCGGGGCGGGTATTCTTCCCGACCCCCTCTGATGGCATTCGCAGACACGCCCGTGGATTCACCGCTCTGGACACGCTGCGCCCAAGTTCTCGCTGCCGAATTGCCGGAAGCGCACTTCAACACCTGGGTACGCCCACTACAGGCACTCGAGAACGACGGCACGCTGCGCTTGCTCGCACCGAACCGCTTCGCGGTCGATTGGGTCAACGCGAACCTGCTCACGCGCATCGGTGATTGGCTACAGGCCGAGCACGGCGCGCACGCGCCGATCGTTACGGTGCAGGTGGGCGAACGGCGCGAGCCCGCACCCGCGGCAAAAAACCCTGCGGCGACTGCATTGCCCGCGACCGCGCGCGGTTTCGGTAAACCGGCCGTCGGCATCGTGATCGGCGCGCGCCTCAATCCCGACACCACCTTCGAGACCTTCGTGGTCGGCAAAAGCAACCAGCTCGCCAAGGCCGCCGCGCAGCAAGTCGGGGAAAACCCGGGCACGGCCTACAACCCACTCTTCATCTACGGCGGTGTCGGACTTGGTAAAACGCACCTAATGCACGCCGTCGGTCACGCCATCCAGGCGCGCAAGCCCGACGCGCGCATCGCCTATGTGCACTCCGAGCGCTTCGTCAGCGACATGGTCAAAGCGCTGCAGCACAACCAGATGAACGAGTTCAAGGCGGCCTATCGTTCGCTCGATGCGCTGCTGATCGACGACATCCAGTTCTTCGCCGGCAAGGAGCGCTCCCAGGAAGAGTTCTTCCACACCTTCAACGCGCTGCTCGAGGGCCAGCAGCAGGTGATCCTCACCTGTGACCGCTACCCGAAAGAGGTCGATGGGCTCGAAGAACGCCTGAAATCCCGCTTCGGCTGGGGGCTCACGGTCGCGATCGAGCCGCCGGAGCTCGAGACTTGCGCGGCGATCCTCAAGACCAAAGCCGCGGCAACGCATGTCACCTTGAGCGACGAAGTGGCGCTTTTCATCGCCAAGCGTATACGCTCGAATGTGCGTGAACTCGAAGGTGCGCTACGGCGAGTGATCGCGCATTCGCGCTTCACCGGTGAGCCGATCACGCTCGAATTCACCAAAGAATCGCTCAAAGATCTGCTCGCGCTGCAGGCACGTTTGGTCACCATCGAGAACATCATGCGGGTGGTCGCCGAGTACTACAAACTGCGGGTCGCAGACCTGCTCTCGGCGGGACGCAGCCGCTCGCTGGCACGACCGCGACAGGTGGCGATGGCCCTGGCGAAGGAATTGACTCGCCACAGCCTGCCGGAGATCGGCGATGCCTTCGGCGGACGTGACCACACGACCGTTCTGCACGCCTGTCGTCGCATTAAAGCGCTGCGCGAGGAAGACCAACGCATCGCCGAGGACTATTTGAACCTGTTGAGGACCCTGACAGCATGATGTGTGTGTCCTGTGGATGTTTTCGGGACGAGAAATCATTCACAATCCACCCACAGGGGATGCACGGGTCGTGCACGGGAAGTGCCGGCGGCGTACAAGGTCCAAGGTACTGAATTCAGCGGTTTTTCTGGGGTTCTCCCCATATCCACCGGCTCTACTATCGCTATAACATCTGGATATAAGCCACTTCTGAAACTATGAAACTCACAGCCACCCGTGAAGAGATCCTCGGTCCGGTCCAAAACGTGATCGGTGTCGTCGAACGGCGTCAGACGATGCCGGTGCTGTCCAATGTGCTCCTGAGCGCCAAGGACAACCGCCTGAGCATTACAGGCACCGACCTTGAGGTAGAGCTCGTCAGCGCGGTCACGCTCACGGTGTCCGCACCGGGTGAGGTCACGGTACCGGGGCGTAAACTGCTCGATATCCTGCGGGCGATCCCCGAGGGCACAAACGTGACGCTCACGACCGAAGGCGAGCGCATCGTGGTGCGCGCCGGACGTAGCCGCTTCACCCTCTCGACGCTGCCGGCGGCGGAATTCCCGCTGGTCGAGGACATCCAGGCGACGCAGGTGCTGAAGCTGCCGCAGAAGGCGTTCCGCACCCTTATCGACAAAACGCATTTTTCGATGGCGCAGCAGGATGTCCGGTATTACCTGAACGGGCTGATGCTGGAATCCGAAGGCGGGCGTGTTCGCGCGGTCGCAACCGACGGGCATCGCTTGGCGATGTGTGAAGCCGCGCTGAACGAGCGGGTCACGGGCAAGCAGCAAGTCATCGTGCCGCGCAAGGGCGTGCTCGAACTGCACCGGATGCTGGGCGATGGAGATGGCGAAGTCGAGTTCGCACTCGGAACCAACCACGTTCGCTGCCAGATCGGCGACATTCGCTTCACATCGAAGCTCATCGACGGCAAGTTCCCCGAGTACTCGCGCGTCATCCCGGCCAACGCAAACCGTATTATCGACGCAGATCGTGAAACTTTGCGCCAAAGTCTGCATAGAACGGCGATTTTATCGAACGAGAAATACCGCGGTATCCGTCTCAGCATTAAGCCGAACCAATTGACCCTCCAGGCCCACAACCCGGAGCAAGAAGAAGCCGAAGACCAGATCGAGGTCATCTACGCCGGCGAAGAGATCGAGATCGGCTTTAATGTCACCTACCTGCTCGAGGCACTGTCGGTCATCGAGACCTCGCGCGTGAACATCGCACTCACCGACTCGAACAGCAGCTGCCTCGTCACGGCGGCTGAGGCGGACGGTGCCAAGTATGTCGTGATGCCGATGCGGCTCTGAGCCGTCGCCCGGGCCCCAAGCGGTACTCGCACATGGCCTTGGCGGAGCTCAATTTGCTGGATCTTCGTTGCATCGAGACCGCTCGTCTCGAGTTCGGGTCCGGCATCAACCTGATCTACGGTGCGAACGGCGCGGGCAAGACCTCGTTACTCGAAGCTGTGTTCCTGTTGGGGCGGGGACGTTCGTTCCGTAACCGCCTCAATGAACGACTGATCCGCCACGGCCAAAGCGTGTCGCGCGTGGTTGGTAAGACCCATCCCGCACCCCAGTCGATAGCGGATGGCTCGCTGACAGCGACCGGCACGATCCACACCCTGGGCCTCGAGATCCGCCGCGAAGGCAGTGAGAGTGGCGGCACGGTCGCCCGTCTGGATGGCGCTGCCACCCGTTCGATGGCAGAACTGGCGCTGGCGTTCCCGGTACAGGCCCTGGATCCGGATGCCCACAAGCTCATCGAAGAGAGCGCCGCCCGTCGCCGCCGCTGGCTCGACTGGGCGGTGTTCCACGTGGAACACTCCTTCGCGGGGGCTTGGTCCCGGTATCAACGGGCGCTGCAGCAGCGCAATGCGGCGTTGCGCAGTGGGTCCCGGGAGGTCGGGGCTTGGGAACCGGAGATGGCGAGGGAAGGGGAGAGCCTGACCGCAAGCCGTGAGCGGGTGATGGTCGCGCTGCAGCCGTACTGGGCGGAGATCTCAACCGAACTGGTCGGGCTCGAGCTGACACTCGGATTTCAGGCGGGCTGGGATCAAAGTGCGTCGCTCGCCGACGCCCTGACCGCCTCGACCCCGCGCGATCGTGACCGGCATACCACCACCACTGGACCCCACCGCGCCGATGTGTCCTTGCGGTTGCGCGGCAAGTTGGCCCGTGAGGTGCTCTCTCGCGGCCAACAAAAGCTCGCGGCTGTGGCCTTGCACCTCTGCCAACTCGAATATCTCAAGCGCGAGCACGGCCTGCTGCCCACGCTGCTGCTCGATGACCCCTCCGCCGAGCTCGACCAGGATCGCTTGGGTCGCTTTATCCGCCGCGTTCAGTGTCTGGAGACTCAGATCATCGTTACCGCCCTGGAGCGCGACACCCGGCTCTTCGGCACCCCCGACCGAGTGTTCCACGTGGAACAAGGGAGGGTGGAGGGGGGGTAGGGGACGGGCTTGGGCAGGTCAGGCGACTTTGCGGCCTATGGGTTTGATGTCCGCCAGCGCCTTGA
>CAMAQZ010000057.1 GCA_945860725.1 Klebsiella pneumoniae
CATAGCACGCCAGTCCGGGTGCACGGGCACCGGTTCGAACTCAGCGACGGCCTCATGGGTGGCGAGCAGCAAGAGCCCGCTGGCCCCCTGCGAGAAGGCCTGGCGTGCGGCCGCTCGCAAGCGTTCGATGACCGGCGTGTGCGCAGGACCTGTGTCTGAACGCCATTCCAGCGCCAGACCCTCCGCCAACAAAGAACGTCGGCCGAGTTCCGGATGACCGAGCGCCGAGACCAGGCAGGCGAATGGCTCACCAGCCGCGCGCAACGCCTCGGCAGCGGAGCGCAGATCGCGCAGCGTGGGCGGCGACCCGGATGTCACGGCGATCCCGACCGATGACGCGCCAAGAGCTTGGCGCGCCACTCAGCGGCGACCCGCAACGATCGCTCCGTCGGCAAGACCGCCCCATCGAGGCTGCCTACCGCGACCGCGAGTCGAAGCGCGCTGACCAGCACGAGCCCCTCGATCGGCGCCGCAACACCCGGCTTCAGGTCAGCGCTCTCCAAGTCACCCGGATCGATCGCAACGCCCGTCTCACGCAGCGTGGCAAGGGTCACACTCGGCAACACAGCGGGCGACTGGCTGCTCGACCAACGGCCATCACGGCACCAGACCAACGCGCTGGTGGCACCCTCAAGCAGACAGCCATCGCGCACCAACAGCGCTTCCCCGGCGCGCTGCGCCAAAGCCTCGCGACGCGCCACGACCGACCAATGATCGCTCGCAGATTTTCCCAGTGGTCCGAGGCCCGGATGGGGGAATGAGGCGGTGACTGCGGCCACGCCGGTCTCCAGCGAGGACGGCGATGGAATATGCCGCCCCCATTCGCCAAGCGCCTGCCAACGATCGTCCGCCGCATCGAGCGCCAAGAGCAACCGCAGCCGACCACACGGGAATTCATTGAAGACCGGCATCATCGTCTCGACACAGCGCTGCGCGGCGAAGGAGGCGGACTCCGCCGTCTCGACACCCAGCCCTGAGGAGATCGACCGCGACAAGCGATCGAGGTGGGCCTTGAGCGCCATCGGCCGACCGTCTTGCACCCGCAAGGTCTCGAACCACCCTTCCCCGGCGGTCACCAGCGAGCTGGTGGGGGCGAATACGGCCTCACCTCGCGCAAGCCAGCGGTTATCGAGGCAGTAACGGTTGGGGGGTGGGGTCACAGGCGAAGGATGCCCTAAGAAATTGGTCGGGACGCCGAGATTTGAACTCGGGACCCCTTGCACCCCATGCAAGTGCGCTACCAGACTGCGCCACGTCCCGTCCGACCGAGTAATAGAAGTATAACGCGCCCGATGAACGACCGTCGCCCCGATACGCCGCGAACACGGCTCAACGCCGCAGCAGCCGCTGAATCTCCTCTAGTTCGAGGCGCACCTGGCGGATGATCTGCTGACTCTGGGTGCTGTCGCTGCGGGCCTCTTCGCCCGTGAGCTTGTTACGCGCACCGCCGATCGTGAAACCCTGTTCGTAGAGCAGCCCCCGAATCTGGCGGATGACGATCACATCCTGGCGCTGGTAGTAACGGCGGTTGCCGCGTCGCTTCACGGGCTTGAGCTGCGGGAACTCCTGCTCCCAATAGCGCAGCACATGCGGTTTGACGCCACAAAGCTCGGCGACCTCGCCGATCGTGAAGTAATGCTTGCCGGGGATCGCCGGCAGCTCGTCGTTATTCTTGGCTTCCAGCATACGCTTCGACGCGCGCCTTCAGTTTTTGCCCGGGACGGAACGTGACCACGCGCCGCGCGCTGATCGGGATCTCTTCACCGGTCTTGGGGTTGCGACCCGGGCGCTGGTTCTTGTCGCGCAGGTCGAAATTGCCGAATCCTGACAGCTTGACCTGAGAACCCGTCGACAGCGCTTCGCGGACCTCCTCGAAGAAAAGGTCCACCAGTTCACGCGCCTCGCGCTTGTTGAGGCCGAGCTGGTTGAACAGCGCCTCTGCCATCTCGGCCTTGGTCAATGCCATCGTTTCGTAATTCTTTTGTCTGTGATGCCGATACTGTCCCGCCGCGATCCGTTCGCGGAAAGACGCTATTCGCGGAAAGACGCTCCCAGCCGGAGGGTCAAAGCCGCGCGGATGGCAGCCATCTCACCTTCGATGACTTCTTCGGTCAGCGTGCTGTTTTTATCTTGGAAAATCAAGCCTAAAGCGATGCTTTTTCGTGCCGTTTCGATACCCATTCCGCGGTAGACATCGAACACGAACACCTGCCGCAAAAGGCCTGATGACGCTGAGGTTACACTCTCAAGCACGCTACTTGAAGTGGCGTCCTCGGCCAAGACCACGGCAAGGTCACGCCGCAACTGGGGGAACCGGGACACCTCGGTAAAAACCGGGTACTCGACCACCAAAGCGGCCACATCGAGCTCGAACAACACCGGGGCCGACTGAAACCCGAGTTCCCGGACCCACCTCGGATGCAGTTCGCCCACCCAACCGACCGGTCGGCCACCGCGGAGAATGCGCGCCGAGCGGCCGGGGTGCAGGCAGCCGAGGCTCGCCCGTTCAAACTCCAGGCAGCCGGTCTGTCCCACCAGCGCACCCAGTGCTTCAAGGTCGGCGCGCACATCGTAAAAATCGCCCGGCGTCTCGTCCTCACCCCATTGCTCGGGTCGCCGACCGCCGACCGCGACCCCGCCGAACCGATCGATCTCGGGGGCGCCGACCGGGAAGACCACCCCGTGCTCGAAGAGCCGGATCCGCCCCTGCTGACGGCGAAGGTTCTCCTGCGCCGCACGTAGCAGCCCTGGCCAGAGCGACAGACGCATCACTGCGAGATCGCTCGCGATAGGGTTACTGAGACGGTGCGACGGTACACCCGGGAACAGTTGCTCTTGGAGCACCGGGTCGACGAACGAGAAATGCACGCCTTCCTGCCAACCTCGGGAGGCGAACAGGTCGAGCAACCGTTGTTCCTCGAGTTGCGCGGTCGGCAATGCCCGGATCGGCTGCGCAGCGCGAGCATCGACCACCGGGATCGCCTCGAACCCCACGAGCCGGGCGACCTCTTCGATGAGATCGCGCTCGATGGCGATGTCGAACCGGTGGGAGGGAGACTGGAACGTGAGCGTTTCGCCGACCGCAGCGGCAGGGTGCGCCGCCGCGCCGTCGACCAGCCGGATACCGATCCGCGAGAGCAGATCGATGACCCGATCGGGCGGCATCTCGAGCCCCAGCACGCGACCGACCTGCGCAGGTCGCAGCGTGACGCGGGGCGCGCGACGCACTGCCGCAGTGCCATCTTCGGCGGCCACCTCTGTGACTTCGACGGCGCCGACAATCCCGCCCGCCACCTCGAGCATGAGCCGGGTGGCACGCTCGATCGCCCGGCGACCGAGTTCCGGATCCACGCCGCGCTCGAAGCGCTGGCTGGCATCGGTCGTCAGCCCATAACGACGGCCGCGTCCCGCGATAGCGGAGGGCGCGAACCAGGCGACTTCGAGCATCACGCGGGTCGTCTGGGGCGTCACGCTGGTGCGCACGCCGCCCATCACACCGGCCATCGCGACCGGCCCTGCGGCGTCGGCGATGACCAGCACATCCGGCGCGAGTTCGACGGTACGACCATCGAGCAGATCGCAAGACTCCCCGCCGCGCGCGAAACGCACATCGAGCGCTCCGCCCTCGATCTTGTCGAGATCGTAGGCATGCATCGGCTGGCCGAGCTCGAGGACGATGTAGTTGGTGATGTCGACGATCGGGCTGATGCTGCGCTGCCCGGCGCGCCGCAGACGCTCGCGCAGCCAGAGTGGTGATGGCCTGGAGTTATCGATATCGACGAGGACACGGTGGTGGAACCGCGGACAGGCCGACCCGGCGGAGAGCGAGACCGCCGGACTCTTCTGCGCAAAAAAGTCCGCAGAGGGGACCTCAACGGCAGCAGGGATCGGCTCGCAGTCCGGGCCGCCGAGGGCAGCACCGGTGAGCGCCGAGACCTCACGCGCGAGACCCTGCACCGACATCGCATCGCCGCGGTTCGGCGTGATCGCGAACTCGAGCAGTGGATCGTCGAGGTCGAGGACCACACGCAGATCCGCCCCTAACGCGGTATCCGCCGGAAGCTCGAGGATGCCGTCGGAGACCTCGGCGAGGCCAAGCTCTTTGGCCGAGCACAGCATGCCGGCGGACTCCACACCGCGCAGTTTCGCGGCCTTGATCTTGAGGTCACCGGGTAACACCGCCCCGACCTGCGCAAGCGCCGTGCGCAGCCCGGCGCGGGCGTTGGCGGCTCCGCAGACGATCTGCAGTTCCGTGCCCCCGATCGACACGCGGCAGACCTGCAGCTTATCGGCCTGCGGATGCCGTTCAGCCGAGAGGATCTCGGCGACCACGACGCCGCTGAAGTCAGGCGCCGCGGGCGCGATCGACTCGAGCTCGAAACCTGCGAGGGTCATGCGGTCTCCGAGTTCGCGCGGCGCAAGACCCGAATCAACCCACCGCTTCAGCCAGGACAGCGGCAACTTCATGCGGCACCGAACTGACGCAGGAACCGCAGGTCGCTTTCATAGAAAAGCCGCAGGTCGCTCACGCCGTAGCGCAGCATTGCGAGGCGCTCGATGCCCATACCGAAGGCGTAGCCCGTCCAGCGATCTGCATCAACGCCCGCTGCGGCGAATACATTGGGATGGACCATGCCGCAACCGGCGATCTCGAGCCAGCCGGTGTGCTTGCAGACGCGGCAACCCTCACCGTCACAGAACACGCAGGACATGTCGACTTCAGCGGATGGCTCAGTGAACGGGAAGTACGAGGGCCGCAGCCGCATGCGCAGATCTTTCTCGAAGAAAGCGCGTAGGAACCCTTGCAGCACGGCTTTGAGGTTCGCGAAGTTCACACCTTCATCGACGACGAGACCCTCGACCTGATGGAACATCGGCGAGTGGGTCATGTCGTAGTCCACGCGGTAGACGCGACCCGGCATGATCATCGCGAGCGGTAGCCGCCCCTTGCGCAGTTCGCGGATCTGCACCGGCGAGGTATGGGTCCGCAGCAACCGCCCGTCCGGGAAATAGAAGGTGTCGTGCATCGCCCGCGCGGGATGGTCGGCAGGAATATTGAGCGCTTCAAAGTTATGGAAGTCGTCCTCAATCTCGGGACCAGTGGCGACCTCGAAGCCGGAATCGCGGAAGATGCGCTCGATGCGCAGCCGCGCCCGGGTGACTGGATGGATCCCACCGCGGGCCTCGCCGCGACCGGGCAGCGACACGTCGATGCGTCCCGCCGCGAGTTCGGCCTCGACCGCAGCGCCCGCGAGCGCCTCGCGCGTGGACTCCACCGCGGCCTCGAACTGCTGCTTCGCCTCGTTGATACGCGCACCGACCGCCGGTCGGTCGGCGGCCGACAACGAGCCGAGCGCCTTCAGCTGCTCGGTGAACGCGCCTTTCTTACCGAGCCAGCGCACGCGGACCTCGTCGAGGGCGGCGAGCGTGGTGCTCGCCGTGACCTCGTCGAGGGCTTGGCGCAGGAGGGTCGCGAGATCGCCCACGACCCGATCCTCAGACGATGCCGAGCGCTGCCTTGGCCTTGGTGACGAGCGCGCCGAAAGCCTCCGCATCGTGCACCGCGATGTCGGCCAGCATCTTTCGGTCGACCTCGACATTCGCGAGATTCAGACCGTTCATCAGGCGGCTGTAGGACAGCCCGAAACCGCGCGCTGCGGCGTTGATGCGTTGGATCCAGAGCGCACGGAAGTCGCGCTTCTTGAGCCGGCGACCCGTGTAGGCGTATTGGCCGGCTTTGATGACGGCCTGCTTGGCCGCACGGAAGACCTTGCTACGGGCGTTGTAATAGCCCTTGGCCTTGCCAAGAACTTTCTTGTGACGGCGACTTGCGGTGACGCCGCGTTTGACTCTTGCCATGTTCGTTTACCTCGGTGAGATCACTTAAGCGTGCGGGAGCAGCTGGTCTAGACGACCGACATCGCTCACATGCACGAGGCTCGAGCCGCCCGAGCGCAGTTGGCGCTTGGTCTTACGCGGCTTATGACCGAGGTTGTGGCGGCGGCCGGCGGAGTAGGACTTGTAGCCCTTCGCCGTCTTGCGAAAACGTTTCGCTGCCGCCCGGTTGGTCTTCAACTTGGGCATCTCACTCTCTCCTTTTTCTAGCCCCGTTCGCAGAACCCTTGCGGATCCGCTTGCGGGCGGGCGCCAGGTCGACTCTCGCCGCCCCGACACCACTTGGCGCACGTCCGTTATGGACGCGCTATTTCTTTTTCGGTGCGAACACCGTCACCATCTGCCGCCCTTCCATGAGCGGAAACTGCTCGATCGTCGCGATCAGGTTCAGGTCTGTCGACACCCGTTCGAGCAACCGGCGTCCGATCTCTTGGTGCGCCATCTCCCGACCGCGGAACCGCAAGGTCACTTTCGCCTTGTCCCCTTCGGCGAGGAACCGAACCAAGTTACGCATCTTAACCTGATAATCGGCCTCTTCCGTTCCCGGGCGGAACTTCACTTCCTTGATCTGTTGCTGCTTCTGCTTCTTCTGCGCGGAGTGGGTTTTCTTCTTCTGTTCGAAGATGTACTTCCCGAAATCCATGATGCGCACGACCGGTGGCTCTGCCATCGGCGACACTTCGACAAGGTCCAGTTCGCTGCTCTGGGCGAGCGAGAGGGCCTCGAAACGCGTCATGATCCCGGCTTGGGAGCCGTCTGCCGCGATCACCCGCACTTGCGGAGCCGTGATGTCGTCATTGCGCCGGATGCGCTTCGATGCAGTCGAGATACTCTAATCCTCCAAAGTTCGGCGCCCGCGGCTCTCGAGTTCAATGCCCAGCCGCTCGGCGAATGCCTGCGGGGACATCTGACCCAGATCCTTGCCGTTGCGGGTTCGCACGGAAAGCATGCCCGCTGCCACTTCCTTGTCGCCTGCCACCAATAGGTACGGCAAGCGTTGCAGCGTATGTTCGCGGATTTTAAAGCCAATCTTTTCGTTCCGCAAGTCAGTTTCGACCCGAAGCCCCTGATTTCTAAAGAAATCGGCGGCTTCAAGGAGATAGGCGTCGGCACGGTCAGTGATGCTGAGCAGGACGAGCTGGGTCGGCGCGAGCCAGCAAGGCAGGCGACCCGCGTGGTGTTCAAGCAGGATGCCGAGGAAACGCTCCAGGGACCCGAAGATCGCCCGGTGCAGCATGACGGGGGTCTGTTTCTGGCTGTGTTCGTCGATGTAGTAGGCGCCGAGGCGCCCTGGCAGGTTGAGATCGACCTGCAGCGTCCCACACTGCCAATCACGGCCGATGGCGTCGCGCAACACGAACTCGAGCTTTGGTCCGTAGAAGGCGCCCTCGCCCGGATTCAGCGAATAGGCGATACCGGCTGCGTCGGCGGCGGCCTTGAGAGCCGCTTCCGCCTGGTCCCAGATCTCGTCCGATCCGACGCGCTTGGCGGGCCGGTCCGAGAACTTGATGCGCAGGTCGTCGAAACCGAAGTCGCGGTAGATGTCGAGGATGAGCTGCGTCACCGCCACCGACTCCGCAGTGATCATCGCCGGGGTCACAAAGATGTGCGCATCGTCCTGGGTGAACGCGCGCACGCGCATGAGACCGTGCAGCGCGCCCGACGGCTCGTAACGGTGCACCTTGCCGAACTCGGCATAACGGATGGGCAGATCACGGTAGCTGCGCAGGCCCTGACGGAAGATCTGCACATGGCCGGGGCAGTTCATCGGCTTGATGGCGTAGACACGATCGTCGGGCGTCTGCGTCGTGTACATGTTTTCGCCGAACTTCTCCCAATGCCCGGAGGCCTCCCAGAGACTGCGGTCCATGAGTTCCGGCCCGCTGACCTCTTGGAAGCCGACGGCCTGCTGCTTGTCGCGCATGTAGCTGATCAGCGACTGGAAGACGCTCCAGCCCTTGGGATGCCAGAACACCGCGCCCGGGGCTTCTTCCTGCATGTGGAAGAGATCGAGTTCGCGGCCGATGCGCCGATGGTCACGCTTCTCGGCCTCCTCGAGGCGCATGAGGTGATCTTTGAGATCCTTCTCGTGGGTCCACGCGGTACCGTAGATGCGCTGCAGCATCTCGTTGCGCGAATCGCCGCGCCAATAGGCACCGGCGACCTTCATCAGCTTGAAGACCTTGAGTTTGCCCGTCGAGGGGACATGCGGGCCGCGACACAGATCCACCCAGCCAGCCTGGCCGTAGAGGCTGATGGCCTCGTTCGAGGGGATGCTGGCGATGATCTCGGCCTTGTAGTGCTCGCCCAGCCCTTTGAAGAACGCCACGGCCTCATCGCGCGGCATCTCGCGACGCTCGACCCGCAGATCAGCCTTGGCGAGTTCGCTCATCTTCGCCTCGATGGCGGCGAGGTCCTCGGGCGTGAACGGCCGCTTGTAGGCGAAGTCGTAATAGAAGCCGTCTTCGATGACCGGACCGATGGTGACCTGCGCCTCCGGGAAGAGCGCCTGCGTCGCCTGCGCGAGCAGATGTGCGGTCGAGTGGCGGATCACCTCGAGCGCGTCAGGGTGTTTGTCGGTGACGATCTCGAGCACTGTGTCCGACACGATCGCGAACGAGGTGTCTACGAGGTGACCGCCAACCTTGCCGGCGAGCGCGGCTTTCGCAAGCCCAGGCCCGATGTCGGCAGCGACCTCCGCCACGGTGACGGGACGCTCGAAACTGCGCTGGCTGCCATCAGGCAGAATGATCACCGGCATGGGGGCCGCACTCCGGGAGAGATGGTAGGCGCGAGTGGGATCGAACCACCGACCACCACCATGTCAAGGTGGTGCTCTACCACTGAGCTACGCGCCTGCCGAAAGGCTGCGCACGATACCGCAATGACCCTTCAGCGGCAACCCGCCACCCCCGCCTGGCGGGCGACCACCTCAACCCACCCGGACCCCGGGAAGCCCCAAGGCAGAGCGCTTTAGGCGCTCGATCTCGTCACGAACCCGTGCGGCCTCTTCGAACTCGAGGTTGCGGGCGTGCTTGAACATCTGCGTCTCCAGCTGTTTGAGCCGCCGCATCGCCTGCTCAGGCGCGAGTGCCGCCACCTGTGCCCCCTCGACCGTACCCGGGACTCCGCCCCTGCCCGCCCGGCCGGTCTGCCCAGCGCCGCCCTGCGCCTGTCCAGCGCGCCCCGCCGAGCGTCCCCCAGCCCCGGTGCCCCGCCCCGAGAGCGCCGCTGCGAAGCCCTCGGCGCGTGCACCCTCCATCACGTCCATCACCTGTTTGACGATGCCCCGCGGGGTGATGCCGTGCAGCGCATTGAACTCGAGTTGCAGCTTGCGGCGTCGGGCGGTCTCATCCATCGCGCGTTGCATCGACCCGGTGACGCGGTCCGCGTAGAGGATCGCCCGACCGTTGAGGTTGCGGGCAGCGCGACCGATGGTCTGGATCAGAGAATTCGTTGAGCGCAGGAACCCCTCTTTATCGGCGTCGAGGATGGCGACCAAGGCCACTTCCGGCATGTCGAGTCCCTCGCGCAGCAGGTTGATCCCCACCAGCACGTCGAACACGCCGAGCCTGAGATCGCGGATGATCTCGCTGCGCTCGACGGTCTCGATGTCCGAGTGCAGATACCGCACCTTCACGCCATGCTCGCCAAGATATCCGGTGAGATCCTCGGACATCCGCTTGGTCAGCGTGGTGACGAGCACGCGCTCCCCAAGCTCCACACAACGCGTGATCTCGGAGAGCAGGTCATCGACCTGGGTGCGTACCGGCCGGATCTCGACCTCCGGATCGACCAGCCCCGTGGGCCGCACGAGCTGCTCGACCACCTGCGAGGCATGCAGACCTTCATAGCTCCCGGGCGTCGCCGACACGAAGATCATCTGCGGCGCCATGCGCTCCCATTCCTCGAAACGCAGCGGTCGGTTGTCGAGCGCCGAGGGCAGCCGGAACCCGTACTCGACCAGTGTCTCTTTGCGCGAACGGTCGCCTTTGTACATAGCGCCGAGCTGCGGCAGCGTCTGATGGCTCTCATCGACCACCAACAGCGCGCCGTCGGGCAGGTAGTCATAGAGACACGGCGGCGGCTCGCCGGGCTCGCGCCCTGAGAGATAGCGCGAGTAGTTCTCGATGCCTGCGCAGTAGCCGACCTCTTTCATCATCTCCATGTCGAACATCGTGCGCTGCTCGAGGCGTTGCGCCTCGACGAGTTTATCTGCGGCGCGCAGCTCGGCGAGCCGGCCGCGCAGCTCCTCACGGATCAGATCGATGGCGCCGATCAGTCGATCCTTCGGCGTGACGAAGTGCGTACCCGGATAGACCGTGCAGCGCGGGACCTTACGCGAGACCGTGCCCGTGAGGGGGTCGAACATCGACAGGGATTCGATCGTCTCATCGAAGAGCTCCACGCGCAGCGCCTCACGGTCCGATTCAGCCGGGAAGATGTCGATGACATCGCCGCGCACCCGGAAGGTGCCTTGCGAGAAATCCACCTCGTTGCGCGTGTACTGCATGTCGGCGAGCCGGCGCAGGAGCTGCCGCTGATCAAGGATCTCGCCGCGCACGAGGTGCAGCACCATGGCGAGATAGGCCTGCGGGTCACCGAGGCCATAAATCGACGACACCGTCGCGACGATGATCGTATCTTTACGCTCGAGCAGCGCCTTCGTGGCCGACAGGCGCATCTGCTCGATGTGTTCGTTGATCGAGGCGTCCTTCTCGATGTAGGTATCGCTCGAGGGGACGTAGGCCTCGGGCTGGTAATAGTCGTAATACGAGACGAAGTACTCGACCGCGTTGTCCGGGAAGAACTCGCGGAGCTCACCGTAGAGCTGGGCGGCCAGCGTCTTGTTGTGGGCGAGGACCAGCGTCGGACGCTGTACCGCCGAGATCACGTTGGCGATGGTGAAGGTCTTGCCGCTACCCGTGACCCCAAGCAGCGTCTGGTGGGCAAGACCCGTCCGCAGACCCTCTTCCAAGGCTTTGATGGCAGCCGGTTGGTCGCCGGCGGGGGCGTAGTCGGAGACGAGGCGGAAAGCGTCCATGTCAGCGTGGCACTATAGCGCCGAAAGTGCCCCTGCTGCTTGACGCGCCATCTAGGTTTCCCGACAATGCGCGGCCCTTTCGGCAAGGTCCTCCGAACAGGCTTTCCTGTTCCCCGGTAGCTCAGTTGGTAGAGCGTCGGACTGTTAATCCGCAGGTCGTTGGTTCGAGTCCAACCCGGGGAGCCACCCTTGCCCAGAGCCGCGCCCTCAGAAGCGCGGCTTGTCTGGCGAAGCGTTGAAGCGGGACACCGCCTCCTCGATGATGGTCCGCGCCGCCGCAGCATCGCCCCAGCCGCTGATCTTGACCCATTTGCCAGGCTCGAGATCTTTGTAGTGCTGGAAAAAGTGGCCGATGCGCTCCAGCCAGTGCTTAGACACCTGACCGATGTCGTGGACATGGCTGTAGCCATTGAACACCTTGTCGACGGGCACGGCGAGCAGCTTCTCGTCAGAGCCGGCCTCGTCCTGCATCATCATCACGCCTACCGGGCGGCAGCGAATGACCGACCCGGGCACCAACGGCAACGGCAGGATGACGAGCACATCAGCCGGATCGCCGTCGCCACAAAGCGTGTGCGGGAGGTAGCCGTAGTTGCAGGGATAGCGCATCGGTGTCGAGAGGATGCGGTCGACGAAGATCGCGCCGGTCGACTTGTCCACCTCGTACTTGACGGGTTCGGCGTCCTTCGGGATCTCGATGATGACGTTGACGTCGTTCGGGACGTCCTTGCCGGTGGGCACGAGATCGAGGGCCATGCGCGACTCCTTCTGCGGGCGATAGGCGGGACCACCCCGCCGGCGTGATTATGGCAGCGGCGGCCGCGCTTCATCGGGGAACAGCACCACCACCTTGTGGGCTGGATCGCGCTTCCACTCGGTTTCCTTCAACAACCAAATGGTAATGAACTCGGCGATCGTCCTCCGCGCGGCCTCCTCGGCGAGTCCGCGGTAGGCGTCTCCGGAGGCGCGCGCGGCCAGTGTCGGGGTCATCGATCGCTGCAGCGCCTCGAGGTTCTCTTCCTTGTTGAAGCGCGCCCAGCCGGTCCGGGTGTATTGCTCCATGAGCGTGGTGCCAAGATCGATGCCCCAGAAGTCGCGCGAGTCCTCGCGGGTGAAGCGCTCTAGCGCTCGCACGGTCGCGACCTCGAGCAGACCGCCCCGGGTGCGCATGACGACGGGTTTCTCGGGCGCGACGATGCTGCTGCGGACCTCGCGCTTGTCGCCATCGAGGCGCTGCGCAAGCAAGCCGATGCCAAGCGCGATCGCCGCCGCCGCGATCACGGCACCGATCATCCCGCCTCGAAACCCTCCCACCATCAGACCGACCGCGAGATCAGGTCTTTCATGATCTCGTTGGTGCCGCCGTAGATACGCTGCACGCGCGAGTCGGCAAACATGCGGCAGACGAGGTATTCGTTCATGTAACCGTAGCCGCCGTGCAACTGCACGCACTCGTCGATGACCTGCTGCTGCATGTCGGTCACCCAATACTTCGCCATCGAAGCCGTCT
>CAMAQZ010000058.1 GCA_945860725.1 Klebsiella pneumoniae
GCGTGCCGCCTGAGCGGCTCGTGGCCTGGCTCGGGCCCTGCATCGGGCCAGAGCGGTTCGAGGTCGGGGCGGAGGTCCGTGAGGCGTTCCTGACGGCGGGGGATGCACCCGAGGCTTTCCGGGAGGGCTCGGCTGGGCGCTGGCTCTGCGACCTGCCGGCGATCGCCCGAGCGCGATTGCAGCGCCTCGGGGTCGGACGGGTGGCAGGGGGTATTTGGTGCACCGTCGCCGACCCCTCGCAGTTCTTCTCGCACCGGCGTGATCAGTTGACCGGACGCATGGCCGCGATGCTCTGGCGCGAAGCCTGATCTTTCATGTTATATTATTACAGATGACCGCATTGACCATGATCCTGCTGGCCACAGCCTTGGCCGGAGCCTTGAGCGCGCTGCTAGCGGGGCTTTTCCTGCTGCTGCCGAAAGCGACCCGTGACCGGGTGATGCCGCATTCGGTCAGTTTCGCGAACGGCGCCCTGCTCGCCACGGCGCTGTTGGCGCTCATCCCACACGCGATCCAGGGCGCAGGCCCCTTCAAGGTCCACGCCATCGGCATGGCCCTGCTCGTCGGCATCGCGATCTTCTTCGTGCTCGAGAAGTTCCTGCTGTGGCGGCACTGTCATACCGAGGCGGTCGATTCGGCGCAGTGCCACGAGCACCACCGGCGCGATGCCTCGGGTTGGCTCACGCTCGTCGGTGATGGCTTGCACAACTTCATCGACGGCGTGCTGATCGCGGCCGCCTTCCTCACCGACCCGCATCTTGGCGTTGTGACCACGCTCGCGATCCTCGCCCACGAGATCCCGCAGGAAGTGGGGAACTTCGCGGTGCTGATGCACGCCGGATTCAGCCGCACCCGAGCGTTCGTCTGGAACTTAGGCACCAGCCTCACCTCTGTGCTCGGCGGTCTCATCGGTTGGTTCGCGCTGCGCGAGGCGATGGCCTTGCTCCCTTACGCGCTCGCGGTCGCCGCAGCGAGCCTCATCTACGTCGCAGTCGCCGACCTCATCCCCGGTCTGCATCGCCGCACTGATCTGCGGGCGAGCCTCGCGCAGGTCGCCTGGATCGCGGTCGGTGTCGGCGTGGTGATGGTCGCGGAATCGCAGTTGCACTGACTTTGCGGGGACGGCGGTGCGCTGCCGTCCCTTGAAATCCCGGCTGGCAGCCCCATCTTTGGGCTCATGAGACAGGACAAACTGACGACCCGCTTCCAGCAGGCCCTCGCCGAGGGCCAGTCGCTCGCACTCGGTCGGGATCATCAGATCATCGAGCCCGCCCATGTGCTGCTCGCGCTCCTCGATCAGCAGGGCGGCAGCATCCGTGCGCTGCTGCAGTCCGCGGGGGGCAATGTGGCGCGGCTGCGCGCCGACCTCGTGACCGCGCTCGACCGCCTGCCCAAGGTCGAGGGGCGCGCCGGAGAGGTGCATATCTCGAACGACCTGCAGCGCCTGCTCAATGTCACCGACAAGCTCGCGCAGCGACGCGGCGACCAGTTCATCTCGAGCGAAAATTTCCTGCTCGCGGCCTTCGAAGATCGCACATCGCTCGCGCCGTTAATGAAGGATGCCGGTTGCAAGCAGGCCGCCCTCGACAAGGCGGTCGAGGCGCTGCGTGGCGGTGAGACCGTCCAGGATCCGAATGCGGAAGAGAGCCGTCAAGCGCTCGAAAAGTACACGGTCGATCTCACGAAGCGCGCCACCGACGGCAAGCTCGACCCGGTCATCGGTCGTGACGATGAGATCCGCCGCACCATCCAGGTGCTGCAGCGGCGCACTAAGAACAACCCGGTGCTGATCGGTGAGCCGGGCGTCGGCAAGACCGCGATCGTCGAGGGTCTCGCGTTGCGCATCGTCAACGGCGAGGTACCCGAATCGCTGCGCGGCAAGCGCATCCTCGCGCTCGATATGGGTTCTTTGATCGCCGGCGCGAAGTTCCGCGGTGAGTTCGAGGAGCGGCTGAAGGCCGTGCTGAACGATCTCTCGAAGCAGGAAGGGCAGGTCATCCTGTTCATCGACGAATTGCACACCGTGGTCGGCGCCGGCAAGGCCGAGGGTGCGATGGACGCCGGCAACATGCTCAAGCCCGCGCTCGCGCGCGGCGAGCTGCACTGCGTCGGCGCGACCACGCTCGACGAATACCGCAAGTACATCGAGAAAGATGCGGCGCTCGAGCGTCGCTTCCAGAAGGTGTTGGTCGATGAGCCCTCGGTGGAAGACACCATCGCGATCCTGCGCGGACTGCAGGAGCGCTACGAAGTCCATCACGGTGTCGAAATCACCGACCCGGCGATCGTCGCTGCGGCCACGCTCTCTCACCGCTACATCGCCGATCGGCAGCTGCCGGACAAGGCCATCGACCTCATCGATGAGGCAGGGGCCCGCATCCGCATGGAGATCGACTCCAAGCCGGAAGTGCTCGACAAGCTCGAGCGGCGCATCATCCAGCTGAAGATCGAGCAGGTGGCGCTGCAGAAAGAGAAGGACGAAGCGACCCGCAAGCGGCTTGCCACGCTCGAGGAGATCTTGGCAGGGCTCGAGCGGGAATACGCCGATCTCGAAGAGATCTGGAAGGGAGAGAAGGCCTTGCTGCAAGGCGCGGCGGCGGTCAAAGACGAGCTCGAGAAGGTGAAGCTCGAACTCGATGCCGCACGACGCCGTGGCGATCTCAGCAAGATGGCCGAATTGCAGTACGGGCGCATCCCCGAGCTCGAGAAGCGGATCGCGGTGGCGCAGGCCGCCGAATCCACCCCGACGCAACTGGTGCGCAACCGGGTCACCGAGGAGGAGATCGCTGAAGTCGTCTCGAAGTGGACGGGCATCCCGGTCACGAAGATGCTCGAGGGCGAGAGAGACAAGCTGTTGCGGATGGAGGACGCGCTGTCGCGCCGTGTGGTGGGCCAGGAAGAGGCGGTGCGCATCGTCTCGGACGCCATCCGCCGCTCGCGCGCTGGACTCGCCGATCCGCGCCGCCCGAACGGCTCGTTCCTCTTCCTCGGGCCGACCGGCGTCGGCAAGACCGAACTCTGCAAGGCGCTCGCTGAGTTCCTGTTCGATACCGACGAGTCGATGGTGCGGATCGACATGTCGGAATTCATGGAGAAGCACTCCGTCGCGCGGTTGATCGGTGCGCCGCCGGGCTATGTCGGCTATGAAGAGGGCGGCTACCTCACCGAGGCCGTACGCCGTCGCCCGTACTCGGTGATCCTGCTCGATGAGATCGAGAAGGCGCACCCCGATGTGTTCAATGTTTTGCTGCAGGTGCTCGATGACGGGCGCCTCACCGATGGGCAGGGTCGGACGGTCGATTTTCGCAACACCGTGATCATAATGACCTCGAACCTCGGGTCGCAGGTCATCCAGGAGCACGCGGGCGAGAAGAACTACACCCGCATGAAGTCCGCGGTCATGGAGATCGTCACGCAGAGCTTCCGGCCGGAGTTCATCAACCGCATCGACGATATCGTGGTGTTCCACCCGCTCGGTGCGACGCAGATCCGTGCCATCGTCGACATCCAGCTCGGCCAGCTGCGTCGTCGGCTTATGGAGCGCAGCATGGACCTCGTGCTCGACGATGCGGCGCGCGACCTGCTGGGTGAGGCTGGCTTCGACCCGGTGTACGGTGCACGCCCGCTCAAGCGCGCGATCCAGCAGCAGATCGAAAACCCGTTAGCGCAGCGTCTGCTGCAGGGTGCCTATGGACCGGGTGACCGTATCCGCGTCGGGGTCGATGAGGACGGTCGCTTGTCGTTCGTGAAGCAGGTGATCTGAGTGTCGGGACGCGGGGCAGGACACCGCACTGCGGCTATACTCTGACGCTATGCCGTTCTACGAATACCAGTGCCGCCATTGCGGCCACCAGACCGAGGTCTTGCAGAAGATCTCGGCCGCGCCCCTGCGCAAGTGCCCGGCCTGCGGGCGTAACGGGCTCAGCAAGCTCATCTCCGCACCGGTGTTCCGCCTGAAGGGCGGCGGTTGGTACGAGACCGACTTCAAGGGCGATAAGGACCGCAAGCGCAACCTCGCGGGTGATGATGCGGCACCCGCCGCGAAGGACGATAAGCCGGCCGCGAAGCCGGTGGAGCAGTCCGCCGACAAGTCCGCCGACAAGTCCACCGACAAGTCCACCGACAAGTCCACCGACAAGTCCACCGACAAGTCCACCGACAAGTCCGTCGAGAAGTCGGCTGAGAAGTCGCCGGTCAAGAAGCACAAGCCGCTCGCGAAGTCTGCCCGCAAGCCGGCGCGCAGGGCGCCCGCCAAGGCCAAATGATCGGTCCGCCCGCTGCCGTTGACGCGCTCCTCGCGCGTGAGCAGCGGGACTACAGCGCTCGCCGACCACGCTCCGCCGCGCTCGCCACGGCGGCGCGGCGTCATTGGCCGGGCGGGGTGCCGCTGCACTGGATGGCCGATTGGGGCACCCCGTTCCCGCTGTCTGTCGAGGCTGCCGAAGGGGCGATGCTCACCGATGCGGACGGTCTTTCCTACTCGGACTTCTGTCTCGGCGATACCGGCGCGATGTTCGGCCATTCGCCACCGTCGGTCGCTGCGGCGATCGCAGCGCAAGCCTCGCGCGGCCTGACCTGTATGCTGCCCGATGCACGCGTTGCAGCGTTAGGGACGGCGCTCGCGGCGCGCTTCGGTTTGCCGCATTGGCAATTGGCGCAGACCGCCAGCGACGCCAACCGCGCGGCGTTGCGTTGGGCGCGTGCGCTCACCGGACGGCCCAAAGTATTGGTGTTCCACGGCGGCTATCACGGCATCGTCGAGGAGACGATGGTGCGCTTGCGCGGTGGCCGGACCGTGCCGCGCGAGGGGGCCGTCGGTCCCGCCTTCGACCCCGCCCTCGCGGCCATCGCGGTCGAGTTCAACGACCTCGAGGCGCTGCAGATCGCGCTCGCAGGCGGTGAAGTGGCGGCCGTGATCGCCGAACCGGTGATGACCAACTGCGGGATGGTGCTGCCTGACCCGGGCTATCACGCCGCCCTGCGCGTACTCACGCGCCGCCATGGCGTGTTACTTGTGATCGATGAGACGCACACGCTCTCCTCGGGTCCAGGCGGCTACGCGGGTGAGCATGGGCTCGAGCCTGATCTATGGGTCTGCGGCAAGGCGATCGCCGGGGGTCTGCCTTGCGCGGCTTGGGGTATGAGCGCCGAAGTCGAGGCCCGCCGTGCGGCGTTCCTTGGCCAGCGCGATGACGATGCCCGGCGTGCAGCCGACACCGGGCTCAGCCATGGTCATTCCGGCATGGGGACGACGCTCGCGGGCAACGCGCTCGCGATCGCGGCGCTCGAGGCGGCCCTCCGCGATCTGCACACGCCCGAAACCCACGCCGCGATGCGTACAGGTGCCGAGCGTCTTGAGGCGTCGCTGACGGCGCTGTTCGCGGCGCACAGGCTCGACTGGCATGTGTCGCGGGTCGGCGCCCGCGTCGAGTTCGGCTTCGGCCCTGCGCCGCGCAATGGCAGCGAGGCCGAGGCGATCATGGCGCCCACGCTCGAGCGGGCGCTGCGACTGTGGCTGCTCAACCGTGGATCGCTGGTGACACCGTTCCACAATATGCTGCTCGCGGCACCGACCCTGCAGCACGCGGCGATCGATCGCTTGTGCGCGGGCATCGACGAGTTCCTGGACGAGGTCCGACCATGACCGTACCCGCAGATGAGTGGGCGGCGTTCCGCTCGGCTCACCCCGACATCGAAGCGGTGCAGTTGTTCCTGACCGATCCCTCGGGCGTGCCGCGCGGCAAGACGGCGACGCTGCACGAGCTCGAGCGTCTCTACGCCGATGGAAGGCCTGTCGCAGGGTCCATCCTCGGACTCGACATCACTGGGCGCGATGTCGAGGCGACGGGTCTCGTGTGGGAGACAGGCGATGCCGATCTGCTGTGTCAGCCGGTGGCTGGTACGCTGCGCCCGGCGCCATGGCTCGCGCGTCCGACGGCGCAGCTGATGCTTTCGATGTACACGCTCGCAGGCGCGCCGGCGCCGGCTGATCCGCGACATGTGCTCGCGCGCGCGGTCGAGCGACTCCGCGCGCGGGGCTTGCGGCCGGTGATGGCGGTGGAACTCGAGTTCTTCTTGCTCGCGCTGCCCAGCGATGCACCTGCCGGACCGATCGACGCTTATTCTTTGGCACGACTCGAGCGGTCGGCGCCCGTTTTCGATGAGGTCTACGCCGTGGCGCGCGCCCAAGGCTTGCCGGTCGAGACGCTGATGTCGGAGTACGCGCCCGGGCAGTTCGAGCTCACGCTCGCCCATCGCGACGATGCGCTTCGTGCGGTCGATGAGGCGGTGCTGCTCAAGCGGCTGCTGCGGGGTGTGGCAGCCAAGCATGGCCTGCTCGTCACCTTCATGGCCAAACCCTTCACGCAACATGCGGGCAGCGGCATGCACCTGCATGTCAGTCTGGTCGACGGCGACGGCGTCAACCTGTTCGCCGCGGCGGATCCGGCGGGCAGCCCGCTGCTGCGCCAGGCGCTCGGTGGATTGCACCAGACCATGGCCGAGAGCCTGTTGGTGTTCGCGCCGAACGGTAACTCCTACCGGCGGTTCCAGAGCGAGAGCTACGCGCCGACCGCGGTCAGTTGGGGCATCAACAACCGCTCGGTGTCGCTGCGCATCCCCACCGGCCCCCCATCGAGCCGCCACATCGAGCACCGGATCGCCGGCGCAGACGCCAACCCCTACCTTGCCGCCGCCGTGGTCCTCGCGGGCGTGGAGCGAGGGATCGCCTTGGGGCTCGATCCCGGCCCTCCGGTCACGGGCAACGGCTACGCCGCGCTCGCCCAGACGACCCGCCTGCCGCCGACCTGGCACGAGGCCATCGAACGCGCCGCCGGGTCGACTTTCCTCGCCGACGCCCTGGGCGAGGGATTCCTGAAGATCTACCTCGCCATCAAGCGCCAGGAATGCGCGCGCTTCTCGGCGGAGGTGACCGAGCTCGACCGGTCGTGGTACCTGCACTCCGCCTGAGGTAACATCCGCGCCCTTATGCGCAGCCATTATTGCGGACAGATCGACGACTCCCTGCTCGAGCAGACCGTCACGGTAGCCGGTTGGGTACACCGCCGGCGCGACCACGGCGGGGTGATCTTCATCGACCTTCGCGACCGCGACGGATTGGTCCAGGTGGTCTGCGATCCGGACGCGCCGGAACTGTTCGCGGTCGCCGAGAGCCTGCGCAACGAGTTCGTGGTGAGCATCACGGGTCTGGTGCGCTTGCGTCCCGCAGGGACGGCCAACGCCAACCTCGCGTCGGGCAAGGTCGAGCTGCTCGCGCGGCGGATCGAGCTCCTGAACCGCTCCGAGCCGCTCCCCTTCCAGCTCGATGAGCAGGTCTCCGAAGAGGTGCGCCTCAGATACCGCTACCTCGATCTGCGACGCGACGTCATGGCCCGACGGATGCGTCAGCGTCACGCCATCACCCGCGCCATGCGCAACCATCTCGATGACGCAGGGTTCATCGACATCGAGACGCCGATGCTCACCAAGGCGACCCCGGAGGGTGCCCGCGATTACCTCGTCCCCTCGCGGACCCACGCCGGCAAGTTCTTCGCGTTGCCGCAGTCGCCGCAGATCTTTAAACAATTGTTGATGGTGGCGGGGTTTGACCGCTACTACCAGATCGTGCGCTGCTTCCGCGACGAGGACCTGCGCGCCGATCGCCAACCGGACTTCACGCAGCTCGATATCGAGACCTCGTTCCTGAACCAGGACGAGATCATGGCGATGATGGAAGCGCTGATCCGCCACATCTTTAAGGCGGTCGTCGATGTCTCGCTGCCGGATCCGTTTCCGCGGATAACCTTCGCCGAGGCGATCCGCCGCTATGCGAGCGATAAGCCGGATCTGCGCATCCCGCTCGAGCTCGTCGATGTCGCCGATCTCGTCGCAGACTGCGATTTCAAGGTCTTCTCAGGCCCTGCGCGTGACCCGGCGGGGCGCGTGGCGGCGCTGCGCATCCCGGGCGGCAGCAAGCTCACCCGCAAGGAGATCGACGATTACACCGCGTTCGTCGCACGCTATGGCGCGCGTGGACTCGCCTACATCAAGGTCAACGATCCATCGAAGGGTCGCGAGGGTCTTCAGTCGCCGATCATCAAATTCCTCTCCGACGCCGCGGTGGCCGGAATTCTCTCGCGCACGGATGCCGCCGCCGACGATTTGGTGTTCTTCGGTGCAGATACCGCCAAAGTCGTCAACGACGCCCTCGGTGCATTGCGATTGAAGGTGGGTCAAGACCTGGGGCTCGTGCGCGGTGACTGGGCCCCGCTGTGGGTCGTCGACTTCCCCATGTTCGAGTACGACGCCGACGACAAGCGTTGGACGGCGATGCATCACCCGTTCACCGCGCCGAAAGATCTCGACCCGGAGGGTTTGCGGGCTGACCCGGGCGGTGCGATCGCTAAGGCCTACGACATGGTGCTGAATGGCTCGGAGATCGGTGGCGGCTCAGTGCGCATCCACCGTCAGGACCTGCAGTCCACCGTCTTCGACCTGCTCGGTATCGATGTCGAGGAGGCGCGAGCCAAGTTCGGATTCCTGCTGGACGCCCTCAAGTACGGTGCTCCGCCGCATGGCGGCATCGCCTTCGGTCTCGACCGTCTGGCGATGCTGATGTCGGGTGCCGACAGCATCCGTGATGTCATCGCGTTCCCCAAGACCCAGACGGCAGCTTGCCCGTTGACGGATGCTCCGACCGAGGTCACCGAAAAGCAGCTGCGCGAGCTGCATATCCGCGTCCGTACGCCGCCGCCGGCGAACTAGTCCCAGCGTCTTGCCCTGAGACCGGGCCGCGCTTCCAGATCGAAGCGATCAACAGATCGAGCGCGACGCGACGCTGCCACGCAGCGTGAACGGGTTGATCTTCACCTCGCCGACGAGTGTGGCGATCACAACGATCGGCACCCATATTTTCTTTGGTATCCGCATCGACCCTCAGCGGAGCAGCTTTTTCAGATCGTATACTTTACCAAGCGCATCGCGAGGGCTGAGCGTATCTGGATCGATATTGCGCAAGGCGGATAGCACCGCGTCGGCGACGGGGTCGGCGATCGGGGCGGCGATCGGGGCGGCGAGGTCCAAGCGGCCCTGCGCGGCGACGCCGAGCGATGCGCCGGTGCCCGCGGCGCCTTGGGCGGTCTCGAGGGTGGCGAGCGTGCGACGCGCCTCGATCAGCACCTCGCGCGGGACACCGGCGAGCTGGGCGACCGCGAGGCCATAGCTGCGGCTCGCCGGTCCGGGCTTCACCGCGTGCAGGAACACGATGCCGTCGCGGTGTTCGGTGGCATCGAGGTGCATGTTGACGACGCCGGGCAGCTCGGCGGCGAGCGCGGTGAGTTCGAAATAATGGGTGGCGAACAGCGTGAAAGCGCCGATGCGTGCCGCGAGGTGGCGCGCCGTCGCAGCAGCGAGCGCGAGGCCGTCGAAAGTGCTGGTGCCGCGGCCGACTTCGTCCATCAGCACCAGGCTGCGGGGCGTCGCGTTGTGCAGGATGTTGGCGGTCTCTGTCATCTCGACCATGAAGGTCGAGCGGCCGCCAGCCAGATCATCACCCGCGCCGATGCGGGTGAACACCCGATCGAGCGGCCCGATCTGCGCCGAGACAGCCGGTACGAAGCTGCCGATGTGCGCGAGGATCACGATCAAGGCCGCTTGGCGCATGAAGGTGCTCTTGCCGCCCATGTTGGGGCCGGTGATCACCCACATGCGGGTCGCCGCGTCGAGTGTGAGATCGTTCGGCACGAACGGGCCGTCGATGAAGCGCTCGACCACAGGATGGCGCCCGCCGCGGATGCACAGCACGGGGCGATCGACCAGTTCCGGGGCCACCCAGCGCAGCGTCGCCGCCCGCTCGGCGAGGGCGGCCAGGGCGTCGAGCTCGGCGATGGCGGTAGCGGTGTCCTGCAGCGCCGGCAGCATCGCGGCGAGCCGCTCGAGCAGCGCTTCCCACAACACCCGCTCGCGGGCGAGCGAACGCTCGCGCGCACCGAGCACCTTGTCCTCAAAACCTTTGAGCTCCGGTGTGATGAACCGCTCGGCGTTCTTGACGGTCTGGCGACGCAGATAATCGGGCGGCACCTCGGCCGCCTGGCTGCGCGGCAACTCGATGAAGAAGCCCTGCACGCGGTTGTAGCCAAGCTTCAGCTGCGCCAGGCCGGTGCGGGCGCGTTCGCGGGCTTCGAGTTCGAGCAGGAAGGCGTCCGTGTCCGAGGCGATGTGCCGCAGTTCGTCGAGTTCGGCATCATGCCCGGGGGCGATCACGCCGCCATCACGCAGCAGTGCGGCAGGCTCCTCAGCCACTGCATGCCGCAGCAGCGCAAGCTCCATGGTGTGCTCGCCTACCGCTGAGGCCAACCGCAGCAGCAGTGGGGGATGGCTGCCGGTCAGCCGTGCGCGCAGCGGGGGCAGTGCCGCGAGCGCAAGTCGTAGGCCGGTGAGATCGCGCGGCCGGGCGGTACGCAGTGCGATGCGTGCCAGCATGCGCTCCATGTCGCCGATCGGACCGAGCGCCGCGCGCAGTGCGTCGCAGCGCCGCTCCTCGACCAAGGCGCCGACGGCGGCATGCCGTTCCTGCAGCAGCGTTCGATCGGTCAGCGGGCGGTTGACCGCACGCCGCAGCATCCGTGCGCCCATCGCCGTGACGGTGGTGTCGAGCAGCGACACCAAGGTCGCCTCCTCGCGGCCGCCGGCGCTGGCGTCGATCTCGAGGTTGCGACGCGTGACCGCATCGATCTGCAGCGCTGCCTCGCGCGCTTCGACCCGCAGGGCGCGCAGATGGGGCAGGGCGGTGCGTTGGGTATCGCGGACGAACTGCAACAAGGCGCCCGCGGCGCCAACCGCGAGCGGCAGCTCTGAGGCGCCGTAGCCCGCAAGGTCGAGCGTGCCCAGCTGTGCAGTGAGCGCGCGTGTGGCGGCCTCGGTCTCGAAATGCCAGGGCGCGCGCCGCCGCGACTTGCCAGCCGGCAGCAACGCGGCGAATGAGCCATCCTCTGCCATCGACTCCGAGACCAGGATCTCGGCCGGTTGCAACCGCTCGAGCTCGGCAGCGAGGGCGCCCGCACCGCGACCCTCGAGCACCGAGAGACGACCCGCGCCGAGATCGAGCCACGCGAGCCCGAAGGGCAGATCCTCGCCGCTGCCGTCACCGAGCGCGAGGGCTGCGAGCAGCACCTCGCGTCGATCATCGAGCAATGCCGCATCGGTGACCGTGCCCGGCGTGAGCACCCGTACCACCGCGCGCTCGACGGGTCCCTTGGACTTGGCCGGATCGCCGATCTGCTCGCAGATCGCCACCGACTCGCCCTTGCGCACCAAGCGTGCGAGATAGTTGTCGACGCTCTGCACCGGAACGCCCGCCATCGGGATCGGCGCCCCGGCGGACTGTCCGCGCGCGGTCAGCGTGATGTCGAGCAGCTGCGAAGCCTTGCGCGCATCCTCGAAGAAAAGTTCGTAGAAGTCGCCCATCCGATAGAACAGCAGCGTGTCCGGATGCTGGGCCTTCAGGCCGAGGTACTGCTGCATCATCGGGGTATGGTCTGCCATGCGCCTATCGTAACGCGCCCGTGGGATACTCGGTCTCGTATGGAGATCCTCCTGCAACGCGTGGTCCGGCGCCTGCTCAAGCGGGGTCAGACGGTGGCCACGGCCGAGTCCTGCACCGGCGGCGGACTCGCCCGCGCGTTGACCGAACCTGCCGGCGCCTCGAACTGGTTCTTGGCCGGTTGGGTGGTGTACTCCGATGCCGCCAAGCGGCGTGATCTCGGGGTTCGTGCGACGACCCTCAAGCGCCACGGCGCCGTGAGCGAAGCCACCGTCGCGGAGCTCGCGCGGCAAGCATTGCGTCGCAGTGGGGCAGATCTTGCGGTGTCGATCAGCGGTATCGCCGGCCCTGCCGGTGCGGTGCCCGGCAAGCCGATCGGCACGGTCTGGTTCGGCTTCGCGATGCGCAACGGCCGGCGCGTCGTGATCGAGACGCAGCGCAAACGCTTTCGCGGCGACCGGGCTGCCGTGCGTGAAGCGGCGGTGCGCCACGCGCTGCGACGTTTATACAGTATGGCCTGATCCTGGTTGCTGTATACCGCGTGGACAACGCGACAAATTAAGTCTTTTACGGTGTTTCGGCGCGTTCCTACGCGGCCATGCTGTGGGATAATTCCACCCATCGACCACGCACATCAACCTGAGGGGACACAGCATGGATGACAACCGCAAGAAGGCGCTGAGCGCGGCGCTCGGCCAGATCGAGAAGCAATTCGGCAAAGGCTCGGTGATGCGATTGGGTGATGCCTCTGCGGCCATGTACGACATCGAGGCCGTCTCCACCGGTTCGATCGGACTCGACATCGCGCTCGGTATCGGCGGTTTGCCGCGCGGCCGGGTCGTCGAG
>CAMAQZ010000059.1 GCA_945860725.1 Klebsiella pneumoniae
CGGCCGCGTGAGCCGGATGGCTCTGCCCGCATCGTATTCAATCCATGGCTCGAAGCGCGCTTCGCAGACAGTGGCCACGGTGGCGGTACCGTGAGCAACTGCGTCAGTTGCCACACGCGCGCTGCTTCACCGGCGCTGGACCCGTTTCGTGTCACCCGTGGCGCGGAGCCGCCGACCGTCGGCGCGGGCAGCGGCTCCTCGGTCAGCACTAGTTCGTTGTGGTCGATCCCGCTCCAGGCGCGCTAGCGGGAAGCGCATAGGCGATCACTGCATCGCCGGGTTTGCTTCGCAGCAGCACGTGGCCGCCGGCGTAGATCAGCACGTACTGGCGGCCTGTTTTGCGCGAGGTATAGGTCATCGGATTGGCGTTGCCGCCAGCCGGCAGACGCGCAGACCAGAGCAGCCGTCCGGTCGCGGTCTCGAAGGCCCGGAAGGTGCTGTCCTGCGTGGCACCGATGAACAATAGTCCGCTGCGCGTCGTGACCGCACCGCCAAACATCGGCATGCCCATCGGGATCGGCAGGTGAGAGGTGATGCCGAGTGGCCCCGTGTCGCGCGCGGATCCGATCGGACGGCTCCACAGCAGCTTGTTGGTGCGCAGATCGACCGCGCTCAATCTGCCGTAAGGCGGCTCGTTGCACGGCGCATCGAGCGGCGACATCAGGCCACCCCATGACGGACTTTAATTAATCTGGTTGAGCATTGGCTGTGACGCAGGTCACAATAAGGTTCCTCCACCGCGCTCTCTGGTGACCGCCATGTTCGACTTGCCCCTCTATCTCACCGGTCTGGCCGCTTTGGCCATCGACGGCAACGACAATGTCTGGGTTGCCCTGTGGAACGGCGGCAAGCTCGGCAAATTCGATACCACCGTGAATCAATGGACCGAGTTCACCCCACCGACGCAACCCGCCAACATGCGGCGTGGGCCCGGTGTGGATTCGAAGAACAACGTCTGGGTCGGCATCTGGGCTGGCGGACCTCGTCCTGGGAAAATCGCGAAGCTCGATCAGCAGAGCGGGCGCTGGACCGAGTGGAACATCCCGCACCGCGGTGCCCAGCCATATGAAGCGAGCGTCGATTGCCATGACGACATCTGGTTTCCGGAGTCCGGTGCTCCCGACCTGCCATCCGTGATCGGACGATTCAATCCGCGCACGGAGAAATTCACGTTCTATCCGAAGCTGCAGTTCGTCGCTGATACCTCGCGGCTCGTGCACACGGCGCATGGCGGCGTATGGTATTCGCCACGCTACGGTGCGCCGCCGGGCCACAGCGCGTTCGGCGTTTTGTATCCGGATAAGGACAAGATCACGTCCTTGGCCGCATATGCATTGAACGGGCCGCCGAGCTATGCGTTCACGGTGGGCGGGAAGGCCACCGCGATCAACGCGGCAGGGTCGCGGTGCGAGCAGCCAGTGTCGCCGCACTAGACGCGGCGCGATGATCAACTACAGCGTCGTCAAGGCGTGGGACTTCGGCGAGATCGTCCAGACCTATGCTGCGCGCGACACGATGCTGTACGCGCTGGGCATCGGCTTGGGCGCGGATCCTCTAAATGCTGCCGAGCTCGAGTTCGTCTTCGAGCGCAAGCTCCAGTGCGTGCCGACGATGGCCGCGGTGCTGGGGGCGCCCGGCGCCTGGCTGCGCGACCCGCGGACCGGTGCTGACTACCTGAAGCTTGTGCATGGAGAGCAGGCGGTCAGAGTAATCAAGCCGCTGCCGCCTGCGGCCACGGTCGTTGCGCAGAATCGCGTGGAGTCCCTGACAGATAAAGGCGCCGGAAAAGGTGCGATTGTCGTGGTGCTCAGGCAGCTGCGTGAGCAGGCAACCGGCGAGCTTCTCGCGGAGTGCCGCCACACGCTGTTCCTGCGCGGTGATGGTGGCTTCAGCACGGAGTCCGGCGTCAGCGATCCGGCTCCGGCATCATTGCCAACCGTTCCCGATCGCCTCCCCGATATCGAAGTGTCTATCCCGACGCTCGAGCGGCAGGCGTTGCTGTACCGACTCAGCGGGGACTACAACCCGCTGCATTCAGATCCCGCCGTTGCGAAGGCGGCCGGGTTCAGTCGCCCGATTTTGCACGGACTGTGTACCTTCGGCATGGCGGCTCATGCGATCCTGAAAGCGACATGCGAGTACCGGGCGGCGCGCATCAAGGAGATCGCCGCGAGATTCACAGCGCCCGTCTATCCAGGCGAAACCATCCGCTTCCAGCTTTGGCAGGGCGCAGCTTCCGAGTGGCACTTGCGGGCAATCGTTGCCGACCGGGACGTGGTCGTATTGAACAACGGACTCGCTCGCTGCGGTTGACTTGCCAAGAGGCCTTGCATCGCGGCGAAGCACTGCCTACGTCGTGTCACTGCTTCAAGAACGCCGCGTTGTACTGTGCGCGAACGATGGCTTTCGATCTGCTCACGGATTCCTCGCACGTCGGACTCGCGAGCTGCACATGCCTATTGAAGGTTCGCCACATGCGCGCTCGCGAACGCGTCGTCCGTTAGGGATTCTGCGAGCGTCCGAATACGAGAATTCGCGAGCTATCACTCACGTCGGTCAGTGAATCCAAGCCCCAGCGACCCCTACGTTTCGGACGTAAGGAACAGGCACCTCACGATCGGTGAGAGAACGACGCATTCGCGAACGTGCGCCTGCACGCATCAAGACGTTCGTTTGCAGCTCTGAGTTTGGTCATTTCATGCGCGGCGCAAACGCTGATACGGCGTTTGCGTGCCACATGGGGTTTTTGAGGAGGGGCGATTTGCGCCTAACGCATTGATTCGATTGGTCGGGATGAGAGGATTTGAACCTCCGACTCCTACGTCCCGAACGTAGTGCTCTACCAGGCTGAGCTACATCCCGATCTCAAGAACTGCGCTCGACGGCGAACCGCGCGAGCGTCACGAGGCCCTGTTTGTATGGCGTTTCGGGTAGCGCTTGCAGCGCGGTCAACGCCTGATCGGCCTCGTCCTTTGCGAGGCGGCGAGTGTACTCAAGTGCCCCGGTTGATTCAATCGTGGCAACGATGACCTCGAGCTGGTCGAGCCCGCCGCGCTCGATGGCGCCGCGGATCATCTGCTTGACTGCATCATCCCCGGCGAGCCGCAGGGCCTGGATCAGGGGCAGGGTGGGCTTACCCTCGGCGAGATCGTCACCTAGATTCTTGCCGCGTTCGGCGGGGTCGGACTGGTAGTCGAGGACATCGTCGATCAACTGGAAGGCGGTGCCCAGGTGCTTGCCGTACTCGGCGAGGGCGCGCTGCTGGCTCGGGCTCGCCCCGGCGAGCACCGCAGCGACCTCGGCACCCGATTCGAAGAGCTTGGCGGTCTTGCGGTAGATCACTTCGAGGTAGCGCTGCTGGGTGGTGTCTGGGTCCCCGGCGTTCATCAGCTGCAGGACTTCGCCCTCGGCGATGACGTTGGTCGCCTCGGACATGATCTCCATGACGCGCTGGGACCCGATGGCCGCCATCATCTGGAAGGCGCGGGAATAGACGAAATCGCCGACCAGGACGCTTGCGGAGTTGCCGTAGACCGAATTGGCCGTCCGGCGGCCACGGCGTTGCTCCGAGCCGTCGACCACATCGTCGTGCAGCAGCGTCGCGGTGTGGATGAACTCGATGAAGGCGGCGGCGTCGATATGGCTCGCGCCGCGGTAGCCGCAGGCCCGGGCAGCGAGCAGCACGATCAGCGGCCGGATGCGTTTTCCGCCCCCGGCGATGATGTGCTCGGCCACCTGGTCGACCAGCGGCACCGTGCTCTTCATGCTGGCGCGGATGACAGCATCGACGGCGATCAGGTCATCCTGGACGAGCGCCTTGACGGTCTGTAGCACGTTCATCGTTGGTATCCTAGCCGAATCGAGGGGGGTAAGGGCTCAGAAAGGGGTACAGGCGCACCGCAAGAGTTTGACCGGCAGGGGGTCGGCCATTAGAATGCGCGACCTTTTCCGGGTGGAGTTAACATGTACGCGGTCATCGCCACGGGCGGCAAACAGTATCGGGTCGAGGCGGGCACAGTCCTGCGCATCGAACTTCTCACCGCCGAGGCTGGCACCGAGGTCAAGTTCAGCGACGTCCTGCTCGTCGGCTCGGGCGAATCGGTCACCGTCGGTTCGCCGAAGGTCGCCGGTGCCTCCGTCACCGCCACCGTGCAACGGCACGGCCAGGGGGACAAGGTCAGCATCGTGAAGTTCCGACGTCGCAAGCACTACTTGCGCATGAAGAACCACCGCCAGAAGTTCACCGAGATCAAGGTCACCGGCATCCACGCCGGCTGATCCCGTCATTTTCCGGAGCACATCCTCATGGCACATAAAAAGGCAGGCGGCAGTACCAAGAACGGCCGCGATTCCCACAGCAAGCGACTCGGCGTGAAGGCCTTCGGTGGCGAACAGGTCATCGCGGGCAACATCATCATCCGTCAGCGCGGTACCCGTTATCGCCCGGGCCCGAACGTCGGCATCGGCACCGATCACACGCTGTTCGCCCTGAAGGATGGCAAAGTGGCCTTCGGTCGCCGGGGTGCCGAGCAGAAGATGTTCGTGAGCGTCGTCGCCGACTGAGCGACCGCCGCGTTCCCGGATATCGCGAACCCCGGCCGAGCGCCGGGGTTTTCGTTTAAGGACTGGCGCAACGGCCAAGGAGCATGAGCCGATGAAGTTCGTCGATGAGGCAAAGATGCGGGTGCAGGCCGGCAACGGCGGGCGCGGCTGCATGGGTTTCCGGCGCGAGAAGTTCATGCCGTTCGGCGGGCCGGACGGCGGCGACGGCGGTCATGGCGGTGGTGTCTTCCTGCGCGCCGCCGAAGGCATCAACACGCTCGCCGATTTCCGGGTCGAGCGTAATTTCAAGGCGCAGTCGGGCGAAGCCGGCAGCGGCAACGACTGCACCGGTCGCGGCGGCGAAGACCTTTATGTGCTGGTGCCGGTCGGCACCGTGGTGCGCGATAGCGAGACCGGCGAGCAGTTGGGCGATCTGGTGCGCGCCGACGGTATCCTGCAGGTCGCCCGGGGCGGCAAGGGTGGTTGGGGGAACGCGAAGTTCAAGACCAGCACCAACCGCGCGCCGCGCCAGTTCGGCCCAGGTCTGCCCGGCGAGAAGCGGCTGCTCGAGCTCGAGCTAAAGGTGATCGCCGATGTCGGTCTGCTCGGTTTTCCGAACGCCGGCAAATCCACCCTCATCCGTGCGGTCTCCTCGGCGCGTCCGAAGGTCGCCGATTACCCGTTCACCACGCTGCATCCGAACCTCGGCGTGGTCTACTGCGGCGAGCACCGCTCGTTCGTGATGGCCGATATCCCGGGGCTCATCGAGGGGGCTGCCGAGGGTGCGGGCCTTGGCATCCGCTTCCTGCGCCACCTGCAGCGTACCCGTGTGCTGTTGCACCTCGTCGATATCGCACCGCTCGACCCCGCAGCCGATCCGGTGCGTGATGCGCGGGCGATCGTCGCCGAACTCAAAAAATTCTCTAAGGATCTCGCCGCGCGACCGCGTTGGCTGGTGCTCAGCAAATCCGACCTGTTGCCGGCTGCCGAGGCCGAGAAGAAAGCCCGTGCCATCGTCCGCACGCTGCGCTTCAAGGGTCCCTGGTTCCTGGTGTCCGGCGTGAGCGGTGCCGGTACCCGTGCGCTCACCGAGGCGGTCATGACCTTCCTTGAGGAACGCGCAGCAGCGGAGGCGGCCACAGGCACCTCTCGCGCGGCTTTCTATACCGACGCCGAGACCTGATCGGCACAGGATCCATTGGCATGCATGAGCGCAACGCCAAGGTCCGTCGTCGCATCGCCGCGGGCAAGTTCCGGCTGCGGATCCGCGACCTGCGCAATCTCGGTCCGCGCGCCGAGCAACAGTTGGCCGGGGTCGGCATCCACAGCGCCGAGTTGCTGCGTCGTCGGGGCGCCCTGGCGGCCTACACGGCGGTGATCCGCGCAGCCGAGGGCAAGGGGTCGTTGAACCTCCTCTGGGCCCTTGTGGGGGCGCTGGAGCCGTGGCCTGAGGGTCGGAACTGGCGGGAGGTGGCTGCCAGCAAGGTACGGCTGCCGCTGCTGTTGGCGCTCGAGGCGGCGGGAGGGGCCGGTACGGGGCTCAAAGCGCCCGCCGGTGGCCGGCGAGGGGGAGCGAAGACCCCCAACGTGGACCTAGAATCCTCTGCCACCGCACCTATTCCGTGGGTGCCGGGCATGCCGTTCGAGGGTCCATCCGAAGGGCCGATTGCGAGGAACAGGCGCCCTGCTGCGAAGCGAGGGCGCGGTGCGGGGAAGCCCAGCCGTTGAGGCCCGGGCAACCTCGCCAGGGCGGTCTTAGGCCAGCTTTATTAGGCTAGCTTCTTGAGCTTGGCGGCGAGACGCTTCTTGTGACGCGAGGCCTTGTTCTTGTGCACAAGACCCTTATTCACCAGCGAGTCGACCGATGAGGTCGCGGTACGGACTGCCGCGGTGGCTTCGTCCTTCTTGCCGGCGGTGATCGCTTCGTTGGCGACCCGCAGCGTGGAACGCTGGCGCGAGCGCAAGGCGACATTCTGGGAACGGTGTTTGACGGCCTGACGGGCGGCCTTTTCTGCGGACTTGGTGTTGGCCACTTAGTGTGCTCTGGGGGGCTGAAAACGGCGCGTATTTTGGTGCTGCAACCTTGGGATGTCAACGGCGATGATGTCGCGCCTTCGGTACACTATCGGGGTTGATTCCCAAGCCGGGACCTCATGAGCCGCGCCATTTTCAAGAGCACTTCGGTGGTGGGACTGACCACTCTCCTCTCCCGCATCACCGGATTGCTGCGCGATATGGTCTATTCGCAGGCGTTCGGCGCCGGCACGCTGATGGACGCGTTCCTGGTCGCCTTCAAGATCCCGAACTTCCTGCGTCGCCTGTTCGCCGAGGGGGCGTTCTCGCAGTCCTTCGTCCCCGTGATCTCGGAGTACAAGGTACGGCGCAGCCACGACGAGGTGCGTGAACTCGTCGGCGGCGTCGCCGGCACGCTCGGCACCGTGCTGATCGGCGTGACCGTGCTCGGCGTCATCGCCGCGCCGCTCGTGATCCTCGGTTTCGCGCCGGGCTTCACCCAGGAGCCCGGCAAGTACGAGCTCGCGGTCGAGATGCTGCGTTGGACCTTCCCGTATCTTTTCTTCGTATCTTTGGTAGCGCTCTTCAGCGGCGTGCTCAATAGCTACGGCCGCTTCGCGGTGCCGGCGTTCACCCAGGTGATCATGAACCTGGTGATGATCCTGTTCGCGGTGGCGATCGCGAGCGATGCGCAGAACCCCGGTGTGACGCTCGCGATCGGCGTGTTCGTCGCGGGTGTCGCGCAACTGCTCTTCATGCTGCCGTGGGTCGCACGCCTCGGATTGCTTGGTCGCCCTCGTTGGCAGCCGGCCGCCGAGGGTGTTCGTCGCATCGGCAAGCTCATGCTGCCCGGCATCTTCGGCTCCTCGATGGCGCAGGTGAGCCTGCTGCTCGATACCCTGATCGCCTCGTTCCTCGTCACCGGCAGCATCGCGTGGCTCTACTACGCGGATCGCCTGATGGAGTTCGCGCTCGGCGTGTTCAGCATCGCGCTCGCCACGGTGATCCTGCCGAGGCTCTCGGCGCAGCATACGGTGGGCGATGCCGAGCGGTTCTCAGGCACGCTCGATTGGTCGCTGCGGCTCGTGGTGCTGGTCGTGGTGCCCGCTGCGGTCGGTCTGTTGGTGCTGGCTGGACCGATGACGGCGACGCTCTTCGGCTACGGCAGTTTCACCGCGCGCGATGTCGAGATGACGCAGTACGGCCTGATGGCCTACTCCTGGGGGCTTATCGGCTTTAGTCTCGTCAAAGTGCTCGCGCCCGGCTATTTCGCGCGCCAGGACACCCGCACGCCGGTGCGGGTCGGGCTGATCGCGCTCGGCGTGAACATGGCGCTCAATCTGCTGGTGGTGCTGCCCGCGCACTACGCCGGTTTTGCGACCCCCTTCGTGCTGCTCGCCACCTCGACCTGCATCTCGGCGGCCGTGAACGCCTTTTTGTTGTGGCGTGGTCTGCGGCGCTCCGGGGTCTATATGCCGCGCGCCGGTTGGGGTGCGCTCATCGGCCGGGTCCTCCTCGCCAATGCGGTGATGGCCGGTCTGTTGCTCGCGTTGTCGAAGGATCTCGCGCGCTGGCTCTCGGCTCCACCGATGTATCGCGCCTTCTATCTTTTGGCCTTGATCGCCGCGGGTGCGGCGGCCTATGCGGCGGTGCTGTGGGTCTCCGGGCTGCGCACGGCGCACCTGCGCGCGGACGAGGGGCGCTGATGGATCTCATACGCGGTGTCGGTCACCTCGCGGCGCACCACCGCGGTGGCATCGTGGCGATCGGTAGCTTCGATGGTCTGCATCTCGGACACCGGGCGCTGATCGATGCGACGCGTGCGCAGGCTGCGGCGACGGGGCGTCCCGCGCTGCTATTGACCTTCGAGCCGCTGCCTCGTGAGTTCCTCACGCCAGCCGAACCGCCCGCCCGCCTCACCAACCTGCGCGAGCGCGTGCGCCTACTCGAACGCAGCGGCCTCGATGCGCTCGTGCTACTGCGCTTCGACGGGCGGCTGCGTGGCTTGGACGGGGCCGGCTTCGTCAGCCTGCTGCATGAACGCCTGCAGGTCGCGGGCGTGGTGGTCGGCCATGACTTCCACTTCGGCCGCGGCGGCGCCGCCAACGCCAACTTCCTGCGCGAAGCGGGCCTGCGTCTCGGCTTCGGTGTCGAGGTGATCGCAGCGGTGGCGGCTGATTCGGCGCGCGTCAGCAGTTCCGGTATCCGCGCCGCGCTCGCCGCGCGCGACCTTGAGGGCGCCGCACGCCTGCTCGGTCGCCGCTACAGCATGCGGGGCAGGGTGGTCGCCGGCCAGCAACTCGGTCGTACACTTGGCTTCCCGACAGCTAACATCCGTGTACGGCGTCGGCGGCTGCCGCTCAGCGGCATCTGCGCGGTGCGCGTGCACGGCATCGGCGACGGGCGGGACGCGCGGACCTATGGCGGGGTGGCGAGCCTCGGTACCCGACCCACGGTGGGCGGTGTCGAGCCGCTGCTCGAGGTGTTCGTGTTCGACTTCGCGGGCGATCTCTACGGCCGCGAACTCGAGGTGGAGTTCGTCGCGCACCTGCGCGAGGAGGCCCGCTTCGAGTCGCTCGAGGCCATGGTGGTGCAGATGCATTCTGATGTGACCGAGGCGCGCAAGCGCTTGGCCGGATTCTTTTAACGGATGAGCCAGTGACCGACTACAAACAGACGATCAATCTCCCGCAGACGGGCTTCCCCATGAAAGCCGACTTGGCGCAGCGCGAGCCCGCGCTGCTCGCGCGTTGGGAGGCCGAGGACACCTACGGCCGCTTGCGCGAGATCGCGCGCGGTCGACCGCGCTTCGTGCTGCACGACGGGCCGCCGTATGCCAACGGCGCCATCCACATCGGCCACGCGCTCAACAAGATCCTCAAGGACATCATCGTCAAGGCTCGCTCGCTCGAGGGCTTCGATTCGCCGTACATCCCGGGCTGGGACTGCCACGGGCTGCCCATCGAACACGCGGTCGAGAAGAAACACGGTCGTCCGGGCCAGAAGCTCGACACCAACGCCTTCCGCGCCGCCTGCCGCGCCTTCGCGGCGGAGCAGATCGAGCAACAGCGCCGCGACTTCAAACGCTTAGGCGTGCTCGGCGACTGGGACCGTCCCTATATGACCATGGCGCCCGCGTTCGAAGCGCAGCAGATCCGCGCTTTCGGCCGCATCGTCGCCAACGGCCATCTCTACAAGGGCGCGAAGCCCGTGCACTGGTGTCTCGACTGTCGCTCCGCGCTCGCCGAGGCTGAAGTCGAGTACGAGGACAAGACCTCGGTCGCGATCGACGTCGCGTTCCGTGTGGCCGACGGGGCGGACTTTGCGGCGCGCATCGGGCTCGGCGCGGGCGTGGCGACGACGACCCCTGCGGTCGTCATCTGGACCACCACCACTTGGACTTTGCCCGCCAACGAGGCGGTCGCACTCGGCGGCGAGATCGACTACGCGCTCGTTTCGGTACCGGGGACCGACGCCGCGCCTGCGCGCACGTTGGTGCTTGCCGCCGATCTCATCGCCGATTGCGCCACGCGCTACGGCGTCGACCCGGGCGCCGTGTCGGTGCTCGCGCGCTTCAAGGGCGAGGCGCTCGAAGGGCTCTCGTTGCAGCATCCCTTCCTCGAGAAACAGGTGCCGGTGATCTTGGGCGAGCATGTCACGCTCGAGGCGGGTACCGGTGCGGTGCACACGGCGCCTGCGCACGGCCAGGAAGACTTCATTGTCGGCCAGCGCTACAAGTTGCCGGTCGTGAACCCGGTTGGCGGTGACGGGCGCTACCTGCCCGGCACGCCCTTCGTCGAAGGGCTCGGCCTCGAGGAGGCGGGCGCGCAGCTGCGTGAACGCATGACCGCGGCCGGCACGCTCATCGTGCAGGCGCCGTATCGCCACTCCTACCCGCATTGCTGGCGCCATAAGACAGCGGTGATCTTCCGCGCCACGCCGCAGTGGTTCATCAGCATGGAACAGGCGGGCTTACGCACCGGCGCCCTGCGCGACATCCCGAAAGTGGCCTGGACGCCCGCTTGGGGCGAGCAGCGCATCACCGGCATGATCGCCAATCGCCCTGACTGGTGCATCTCGCGGCAACGCATCTGGGGCGTGCCGATCCCGTTGTTCGTGCACAAGGTCACAGGCGCGTTGCATCCGCGCACACCGGAACTCATTGAGGCGGCCGCAGCGCGCGTCGAGCAGGGCGGCATCGAGGCCTGGTTCGCGCTCGACCCGGCGGAGTTGCTCGGTACTGAGGCCGCCGACTACGACAAGGTCAAGGATGTAATGGATGTCTGGGCGGATTCTGGCCTGTCGTTCCACTGCGTCGGCACCGCGCGCCCTGAGATCGCGGCGCCGGTCGATCTCTATCTCGAAGGCTCGGATCAGCATCGTGGTTGGTTCCACTCGTCCTTGCTGATGTCCGAAGCGCTCGATGGCCGGGCGCCCTACAAGGCGGTGCTCACCCACGGCTTCACGGTCGATGACAAGGGCCGCAAGATGTCAAAATCTTTGGGGAACGTCATCGACCCGCAGAAGGTCACGGCGACGCTCGGCGCAGATGTGCTGCGCTTGTGGGTGGCCTCCACCGACTACGCGAACGAGATCGGGGTCTCCGACGAGATCCTCAAGCGCACGGCGGACTCCTATCGACGCATCCGCAATACCGTGCGGTTCCTGCTCGGCAACCTCTCGGGTTTCGATCCGGTGGCCGATGCGGTCGCGCCCGCGGACCTGGTCGCGCTCGATCGCTGGGCGCTCGGTCGCGCAGCGGCACTCCAAGAGGAGATCCGTGCGGCCTACCAGAGCTTCGACTTCCACCTCATCTACCAGAAGATCCACAACTTTTGCGTCGCGGATCTGGGCGGCCTGTGGCTCGATGTCACGAAGGATCGCCTCTACACCACGCCGGAGAGATCCTTGGCGCGGCGCTCCGCGCAGACCGCCCAGTGGCATGTCGCCGAGGCGATGGTGCGCTGGCTCGCCCCCATCCTGTCGTTCACCGCCGAGGAGATCTGGGGATTCCTGCCCGGTGCGCGCGAGGCCTCGGTGTTCCATGCCACCTGGCACCGTTTCCCGGCGATCCCCGCGGACGGCATCGATTGGGAGGCGTTGATTGGCTTGCGCACGCAGGTCGCGGGCGAGCTCGAACGCTTGCGCGCGGCGGGCGAGATCGGTGCGCCGCTCGAAGCCGAGGTGCGCATCGAGTGTCCGCCGGCTGCCCACGCCCCCCTGTCGGCGCTCGACGACGAACTGCGCTTTTTCCTGATCACCTCCGCGGCCGCGATCGTCGCGGTCCCGGGTGCAGAGGCGATCGCCGTGCGGGTCACGCCGACCACTTCAAAGAAATGCGTGCGCTGTTGGCACCGCGTCGCGGATGTCGGCACGCATGCCGAGCATCCGGAGCTCTGCGGTCGCTGCGTCACCAACATCACAGGTCCGGGTGAGACGAGGCACTACGCATGACCACGGTGACCCCATCCCTCGGTCGCAGCGGCTGGCGTTGGCTGCCGCTCGTGCTGCTCGTCATCGTTGCCGACCAGCTCAGCAAGGGCTGGATCGAGGCGAACTACCTGCTCGGGGAGTCGACAGCGGTGCTGCCATGGCTCGATATCATCCGTCTGCACAATCCGGGCGCTGCGTTTTCCTTCCTTGCAGGGGCGGGCGGTTGGCAGCGGTGGTTCTTCATCGCGCTCGCGCTCGGCGTGAGTGTCGTGCTGCTCTGGTGGTTGCGCAGCGTGCATGAGGCCGTCGAGCGGCG
>CAMAQZ010000060.1 GCA_945860725.1 Klebsiella pneumoniae
CGTTGGCGGCCACCCAATCTGTACAGATCCGCCTCGCCGAGATGGCCCGCAAGATCACGGTGGGGCAGGTGCTGGCGCTTCACTTGGGGCGCCGCAAGGATCGCGGCATCCTCTCGCCTGTCCAGGTTTCTTTGGCCAAATGGAACAACTGCCGTGCCGCGATCGATGTCGCCCGCGATGCGCGCGATCTGCTTGGGGGTTCTGGTATCACCGCCGATCATGTCCCCATCCGTCACGCGCTCAACCTCGAGAGCGTGATCACCTACGAGGGCACTGAGACCATCCACCAGCTCTCGCTCGGCCGCGAGCTTACGGGGTTGAACGCTTTTTGACGGCGTTGAAGTTGCCTTGGCCGAGACCGTCGTAAAAATAGCGGTCGTGAACCCCACCGCCGGAACTGTGTGCCTGCAATGACCGCTCTGGTCGCCGCCTGGGCTGCCGGAAGGCGTGCGGGTACTGCCCGCTCGAAGGCTGGTCTGTGCACCTACGAGGCTGGCGCCGCCGCGTCATCGGTCATCGCACAGCCTGCATTGTTCAGGCCTCGGCGGCGAGCAATCGACCGGCGGCGACCCAGGCCTGCTGTCCTTGGCGACCGTAGATGGGGGTTTCCCGCTTGCGTCCCGTGAGGATCTCGAGCATCCCCTCGACCCGGCGCATCCGCGAGGCCACCAACGCGCCGTTGAAATCGTTGAGTCCGCGGCAACGAGCGGCCAGATCGGCGCATCTCGCCCAACGCTCTGGCAACGTCCGCTGCGGATCGCAGACCCTCAGCAACGATTCTATGCCGGCGGTGTCGACGGTGTGCCCGGTCGCCCGGGCGATGGCTAACCAATTCGCCGGGGTGCCGCGGGAGAGGGCGAACACGGCTGGATTGCTCCACACCGTGGGACACATCTGGGTGACGGCCAAAGCAGCCGCGATGCCGGCGGTGCTGCAGGACCCGATGCGACTTGAGATTTTGTTGAACGAGTGGCGGGTTCCGGCGGCGCGTCGGCTGCTGCAAGGCTGGGGTCTGGACACCGAGTTCGTCGATGCGGTCTGTGATCACGAGTCGGTCGAACAGCGAGGTGCCGAGGCGTCGCCGCTGATGGACCTACTCTTCGTCTGCCAATTATTCAATGCGTTCAAGGATTCCCCAGCGGAGCTGACCCGGCGCCTGACGGGATCGTCCTCGGCAGCGCGTCTCGGCATTCAGGGTCGTGAGCGGGAGATCGTGTTCAGCCGATCGGCCGAGGAGGTCCGCGCCGTGCGTGAGGCGCTCTGCGACTGACCGGCTGACGGAGGCGCTGTGGAATTGGCTAGAATGCCGGCATGTGCCGTATCAAACAGATCGCTGGGCGGGTGCTGCCGCTGGTCCTGCTGAGCCTGTCTTCGTTCTGCGTACCGTCGGCGCAGGCAAGCGAGTACCCATTGCGTGACGATGGTGGTGGCCTGTTCGGCGAGGTCAAGCGCATCCAGACCCGCTACGAGGACACGCTGATCCAACTCGCTCGCCAGCACAGCCTCGGTTACGAGGAACTGCGGCGCGTCAACAAGGGCGTCGACCCTTGGCTGCCGGGCGCCGGCACCGAGATCCTCATCCCGGGTCAGCGTTTGTTGCCGCCCGGGGCGCGTGAAGGGATCGTGGTCAACCTGCCCGAGCATCGCCTCTTCTATTTTCCCAAGCCCGAGCAGGGCAAGCCACCCGTCGTGCTGACTTTCCCGGTGAGCGTCGGGAAGATGGACTGGAATACGCCGCTCGGTGTCACCAAAGTGGTGCGTAAACAGAAAGATCCGCCTTGGTATCCGCCTGAATCCGTGCGCGAGGAGCACATCAATCGGGGTGATCCGCCGTTACCCGCGATCGTCCCCGCCGGGCCGGACAATCCGCTCGGCACACGCTCCATGCGACTCGATATCCCGGGTGGGGCCTATCTCATCCACGGCACCAACAACCCGGACGCGGTCGGGATGGCTATCACCCATGGGTGTCTGCGCATGTACCCCGAGGATATCGAGCGTTTGTTCGACCTCACTCCGGTCGGCACCCGTGTGACGCTCATCAACGAGCCGGTGAAGATATCCCGCTTCGGCGGTGAGGTCTGGCTCGAAGTCCATCCGCCGGTGGATGCAAAAGGGCAGGTGCTCACGGTCGATTTCGAGGAGTTCGAAGCGCGGCTGAACGAATTGCTGGGCGAGGCCGAAGTCATCATCGACTGGGAGATGGCGCTTCGCGCTTTGCGCGAAGCAACGGGCATGCCGGTGTTGGTCGGCCTCGAGTTGGTTCCGGAGGGTGCAGCCGAGCCCGAGGTGTCCGCCACCGTCGCTGCGAGCGTCCCGGCGCAGCGGCCGTAAGCGCGCAGAGCGAGCATCGGCCAGCCGCTGACGCGCTTTAGGCGAGCGCCGCGTGATGGGCACCGTCGACCGCCAGCGTTACGCCGTTGATGAAGGACCCCGCGTCACTCGCCAGCAACAGCGCGGGCCCCACCAGCTCCTCGAGTCGACCGGCTCGGCGGGCCGGGGTCCGTGCGAGATAGTCCAGACCTTCAGGCGAAGTGAGCCAGCCGTCATTCATCTCGGTCACGAACCAGCCCGGCGCGAGCCCATTGACTCGGATCGAATGCCGCTGCAACTCGAGGGCGAGGCAGCGCGTCAATTGCACCAATGCGGCTTTTGATGTTGCGTAGGCTGCGTATCCGGGAGCCGCACCCAAGGCGAGCACCGAGGCGATGTTGATGATGCAGCCGGGACGGGCGGCGGCGATCATGCGACGCGATGCCTCCGCTGAGAGATCCCATGCGGCATCGAAGTTGACGGCAAAGCTATCGTCGCGCTCGGCTCCCGAAGCGCGCAGGAAACTGCCGACCTTTGCGATACCGGCGTTGTTGACCAGTATATCGGTGACGCCGAGTTCAGCAGTGATACGGTCGAAGGCTGCGGGCAGGGCGGCGGTATCGCGGACATCGAGCGATACGGGCAGCGCGGTCGCGCCCTCGGCGCGCAGTTCGCTCACCAGAGTCTCGAGGCGGTCGGCGCGGCGAGCGATCACGGCGACCCTCGCACCCGCTCTCGCGAACGCGCGGGCGAGTTCGGCACCGATGCCGCTCGAGGCTCCGGTGATGACGGCGACACGACCGTCCAGTCGGAATGCGCGGGTGGGGTCGTTCGTCATATGGTTTCCTTCCATGTCGTACGCACAATGATAGCCTAGGGTGATGGGTAGCCCCTCTTCAGTCTCGCCCAGTGGTGTCATCACCCTGACCTCTGATTTCGGCTCGAGAGATCCGTTCGTCGGTGTCATGAAGGGCTGCATCCTCGCGCGCCATCCGGCGGCAAGGCTCATCGACCTGACCCATGAGGTGCTGGCCCACTGGCCGGCTGAAGCGGGGTTCTGGTTGGCACGGTCGTACGGATGGTTCCCACCGGGTACGGTGCATGTGGCAGTCGTCGACCCGGGGGTCGGAACCGCTCGCGATATCGTCCTGCTCGCTTCTCGGGGGCATCTGCTGCTTGCGCCTGACAATGGACTGCTTTCACCCGTGAAGCAGTCCGACGCGGCGGCCGTGGCGTGGCGCCTCACGGCGCAAGGGATGATCCGCTGCGGCATCGGGCGCGCAAGCGCGACGTTCCACGGTCGGGATATCTTTGCGCCGCTCGCTGCCGAACTTGCAGCCGGGCGGTTGACCCCTGAGCAGGTCGGTGAGCCGATCGCCGAGTTGGTCCCCTCGTGGCTCGACGAGCCGATCGTCACCGAGGATCGCATCACCGGTGCGATCGTCACCATCGATCACTTCGGCAATCTGATCACCAACATCGACTCTGGCACGCTCGCATCTTTCCGCGAACCGCTGGTATATGCCGGTAACCTCTCGTTGGTGCTGCGTAGGACCTATGGGGACTGTCGTCCTGGGGTGGCCTTGGCATTGGTGAATTCGTTCGGCGTGATCGAGATCGCCGTGGCGGAGGGACGGGCGGCAGAAGTGCTTGGTCTGTCGCGGGGCGCACCGGTCGTGGTGCGTGACGGGCTCCGACGCAGGTAGGCCCGTTTTTGCGTCGGACACTGCCGCGCTTGCGCTGCGACGTGGTTTCGATATAGTGCGCCTTCGCCGATGCATGGTTTTTTGTAACCCTCTGTTTTGATTGGCGAATAGAATCAGGTTTCACCAGGTAAAGGATCAGCCGCTCCCATGTCAGAACGGGACTCCGACAGCTTCGAGATCGACGAGGACCTGCTCGGGGAACCCCCGATTCAGGAAGAAGGGCCGGATTACGACCGATTTTTGGATCGCGTCGACCGGCGTTCCCGGCCTGTTCCCGGTAAACGGGGTAAGGCGGCGTGGAGCAAGCTCGAAGAGGTCTTGGCTGAAAAACGACTCGCCAAGGACCTGCGGGAAGTCTACGACGACGAGGGCTGAGGCCGCGATGGCGAACGCGGATCACCGCGGGACCAGCGCTTGGCGAGTACTCAAGTTCGGGGGCACCAGTGTCTCGAGCCTCGTCAACTGGCGGAATATCGCCGCCACGGCCCGACAGCGTGGCGACGACGGCAGTTCTGTCCTCATCGTTCATTCCGCACTGAGCGGGGTGACTGACCTGCTCGAGCGCGCATTCGCCGCGGCGATCGATCAGGGCGCCGCCGCCGAACTGCTCGCCTTGCGCGAGCGTCATCTTTCCCTCGCCCTCGATCTCGGTCTCGACGCGATCCCTTCGTTCGAGGCCCGGTTCTCGTCGTTGCAATCATGCCTTGAGGTGATTGCCGAGCGCGGGGCGCCGACCGCGCGCGATCGAGCAGCGGTGATCGCTTATGGAGAATTGCTGGCGACTGCCTTGGGCGAGGCCTATCTGCGCGCTCAAGGTCTGCCAGCCGTGTGGCTCGATGCACGCGAGGTGCTACGCGCGGTGCGCCGAGAGGGCGCGACCGAACAGGCTGCGTACCTCTCCGCCACCTGCGACTTCCGGCCCGATCCCGCTCTGCGCGCGCGGCTCTGCGCCTTGGGGTCGGTCGTCGTGACGCAGGGCTTTATTGCCGGTGATGCCGCAGGTGATACCGTGCTGCTCGGTCGCGGTGGCTCGGATACCTCAGCGGCCTATTTCGCGGCGATGCTTGAGGCGCGGGAGCTGGAGATCTGGACCGACGTTCCCGGTATGTTCAGTGCCAATCCACGGGCCACGCCGGCTGCACGACAATTGTTAGAGCTGTCCTACGATGAGGCGCAGGAGATCGCCACCGCCGGCGCGAAGGTGCTGCATCCGCGTTGCCTGCTGCCGGTGCGTCAATACGGCATACCGCTGTCCGTCTACGCGACCCAGGCGCCGGCGCTCGGTGGCACCCGCATCAGTGACTCACCGGCAGGAGAGGGTGGCCAAGTCAAGGCCATCTGCACCAGGAACGGCGTCACTCTCGTCTCGATGGAAAGCCCGGGAATGTGGCATCAGGTCGGCTTCCTTGCCGATGCGTTCCAGGTGTTTAAGCAGCACGGCTTGTCGGTCGATCTGATCTCCACCAGCGAGACCAATGTCACCGTGTCGCTCGATCCGCAAGCGAATTCTTTGGGCGATGCGGTGCTCGCCGCATTGCAGCGGGATCTGCTGCCGCACTGCCGGGCGCAGATCATCGGTCCCTGCGCATCGGTCAGCTTGGTCGGTCGAAACATCCGCGGCATCCTGCATGGCCTGGGTGGCGCTCTGGAGCTTTTCGCCGAACAGCGCATCCATCTCGTAAGCCAGGCGGCCAATGACCTCAATCTCACCTTTGTGGTCGATGAAGCTCAAGGAGCGCGCCTGGTCGCTGACCTGCACGAATTGTTGATCGCGACTGCGCCTGACGATCGTGTGCTCGGCAAGTCTTGGCAGGCACTGACCGAGGGTCCGGACACCGCCCCAACCGGCGCGCCTGCCTGGTGGCATCGACGCCGACCGGAGCTGCTTGCCCTCATGGCTGGCCGCGATGCCGCCTATGTATACGACACCGCGACCGTGGCCGCGCGTTGCGAGGCGCTCCGAGCGCTGCGATCTGTTACGCACCTCTCTTATGCAATGAAGGCGAATCCACACCCTGCTGTGTTGCGCACGGTCCACGCGGCGGGTTTCGGCATCGAGTGTGTGTCACGCGGTGAGATCGAGCATGCGCTCACGGTGCTCCCTGGCCTGTCGCCGGCGCAGATCCTCTTCACCCCCAACTTCGCGCCGCGGCACGAGTATGACTGGGCGCTCGGTCTCGGAGTGCAGCTCACGCTCGACAATCTGCATCCTCTGCACGAGTGGGGTTCGGTCTTCTCTGGTCGGTCGTTGTTCCTGCGGATCGATCCCGGTGTCGGCCGTGGTCATCATGCGCATGTGCGCACCGGTGGAACGGCGTCGAAGTTCGGTATCGCGGTCGATGATCTCGAGCGTTGTGCGGCGCTCGCGAAGGCGCACGATGTGCGCATCACCGGATTGCACGTTCATGCAGGCAGCGGGATCCTCGATGCGGCGCATTGGGCGAGCGTCGGACGGTTGCTGCTGGAGGCCTGTGCGTTCTTTCCCGAGGTACGGGTCCTCGATCTGGGCGGTGGGCTCGGTGTACCGGACCGTGAGGGGCGGGCAGACATCGATCTCGGCGCCCTTGATGCGTCGCTCGAGTCTCTGCTTCCCGGTCTCAGCGGCCGTGAGTTATGGCTAGAGCCTGGGCGCTTCCTGGTGGCGGAGGCGGGGGTGCTGCTCGCGCGCGTGACGCAGTTGAAAAAGAAAGGTGCGAGCGCTTATGTCGGTATCGCGACCGGTATGAATTCGTTGATCCGACCGGCGCTCTATGGCGCTCACCACGAAATAGTGAACCTCAGTCGCCTGGGAGAACGGCCGATGCGTGAGGTGGATGTCGTCGGGCCGATCTGTGAGACTGGCGATGTGCTGGGCCACGGACGGCTGCTGCCGGTATCGACCGGCGAGGGTGATGTCATCCTTATCGCGACGGCGGGCGCCTACGGCGCAGCCATGTCATCCGACTACAACTTGCGTCAACCAGCGCCCGAGTTTGCGCTCTGACGGGCATCGTGCCGGCGGGAAAGTTCCTGCTCGACCTCTTCCAGCGACGACCCGCACAGCTTCAGCAACAACAACAGGTGGTAGAGCAGATCTGCCGCCTCACCCGTCAGCGCTTCGCGATCCCCCGACACCGCAGCGAGCGCGGTCTCCACCCCTTCTTCGCCGACTTTCTGCGCGGCGCGTTGCACCCCAGCACTGGCAATCCGCGCCGTGTAGCTGTCTGTCGGGGCGTTCTCGAGGCGTGACGCGATGATGTCTTGAAGCCGGCCGATGAAGGCGCCCGTAACGAGCGACGGCTCACCAAAACAGGTGGTCGTGCCGAGGTGACAGGTCGGACCACCGGGCGAGGCGGTCACTAGCAGAGTGTCGAGGTCGCAGTCGGCGGTGATGGTGTGCAATGAGAGGGTGTGTCTCGAAGTCTCGCCCTTTTCCCACAACGAGCGCCGGCTACGGCTCCAGAACACCACCCGGCCGCGGCGCAGCGTTTCGCGCAGTGCGTCCGGATTCATCCAGCCGACCATCAACACGGCGCCGCTCGTCGCGTCCTGCACGACCGCGGGCAGCAGACCATCGCCCTTCTTGAAATCGAGGCGGTCCAGATTGTCGGCGGTGATGTGCATGGCGGTCTCGAGGCGATGGTGGGCGTAGCGTCAGCGCTGCGTCAGCGTGTCTGTCGGCGTGTCCGACCGTTTAGGCGGACGGACGAGGATCCCCGCACCGCGCAGCTCGGATTTCAGTCGGGGAATCGGCAGCTCGCCGCTGTGAAAGACGCTCGCGGCGAGTGCGGCGTCTACCCCTGCATCACGGAACACCTCGATGAAGTGGGCGGTCTCACCTGCGCCACCCGAGGCGACCAAGGGCACATGGCAGCGGTCACGCGCTGCCGCGAGTTGCTCGATGTCGTAGCCACGCCGGACCCCATCGCTGCCCATGCAGTTGAGCACGATCTCCCCAGCACCACGGTCCTGCGCCTCGCACAGCCACTCGAGGGTGTCGCGGTCCGCCTCGCCTGAGCGTCGGGTGTCGCCGGTGTATCGATGCACGCGCCAGCGCGTCGCAGATCGCATGGACATGTCGGCGGCGCTGTCGATGCCGACCACCACGCACTGCGACCCGAAGCGTTGGGCAAGGCGGTCGATCAGCGAGGGATCCTCAAGCGCCGGTGAGTTCACCGATACCTTTTCGGCACCCGCAGCGAGCACCGCTTCAGCGTCGGCGACCGAGCGAATCCCTCCGGCGACGCAGAACGGGATGTCGAGCACCCGAGCGACACGCTCCACCCAACTGCGATCGACGCTCCGTCCTTGCGGGCTCGCGGTGATGTCGTAGAACACGAGTTCATCGGCGCCCTCGTCGCGATAGCGTTCGGCGAGTCCGAGGATGTCACCGACGACGCGGTGGTCGCGGAAGCGGACACCTTTGACCACTTGGCCGTCGCGGACATCAAGGCAAGGGATGATTCGACGGGCGAGCATCTCAGGCAGCCAGCCAACGGACGAGCGTCGCATCGTCGAACCGTCGCTCCAGCAATGCTTTTCCGCTGATCGCCTGCGCCACGCCGACCTCCGCGAGGGCTTCGAGATCCTGAGCGTCACGCACACCGCCAGAAGCCTGCCATTCGATCGCAGGAAACCTGCGCACACAGTCGGCATAGAGTCCGAGGTTCGGTCCTTGTAGTGCGCCGTCGCGGGCGATATCGGTGCACAGGACATGGCGTAGTCCGCCGGAAAGGAACTGCTGCACGGTGTCCCAGAGCGTCGCGGAAGTCGATCGCCGCCAACCGCGGGTCTGCACCCGAGGCACGCTGTCGGCATCGAGTCGTACATCGATCGCCAAGCCGATGCGCTCGGGTCCGAACACCTCGATCCAGCGGGCGACGTCCGCGGGCGTTTCTATGGCAGCACTGCCGACGATGACGCGACCTATGCCCGCCTGCAGCAAGTCCTCAACGATCTCTCGCGACCGCACGCCGCCACCGACCTGCAACCGGGGCAGGCCGTCGGCAGCCATCGCCTCGATCAAATCACGGTTGGCGAGCTGCCCGTCACGCGCGCCGTCGAGGTCGACGCAGTGCAGCCATTGAGCGCCGAGTGCGCGGTATCTCGAATGCAGCGCTTGAGGCGTGATGTCGTAGCGCGTCTCGGCGTCGAAGTCGCCGTGCAGCAGCCGTACGCACTGACCGTCGCGCAGGTCGATGGAGGGCAGCAGGCGCATCAGCGGAGCTCCAGGAAGTTGCGCAGCACTCTCGCGCCCGCCTGGCCAGACCGCTCAGGATGGAACTGTACGCCGCAGTAGTTCTCGCATCGGACAGCGGCGGCGATGGCAGTACCGTAGTCGGTGCGGGCCAACAGAGACGGGAAATCGACGTCCGCGGCGACATGATAGCCATGGACGAAATAGAACCAGTCATCAGGGCTGATCCCGGCAAGCAGAGGATCGTCGCGGAGCGATTGCAGGGTGTTCCAACCCATGTGCGGCGAGGGCAGCCGAGGACTGGGCGTCAACGCTGACACTTTTCCCGGGACGACACCGAGGGTCGGCGTATCGCCTTCATCCGAGCACTCGAACAGCAGTTGCATGCCGAGGCAGATACCGAGCAGGGGACCTCGGAACGCGCGCACGGCAACATCCATCCCTGATGCGCTCAGGCGCGCCATCGCATGTCCGGCTGCGCCCACCCCGGGGAGGATCGCACGGCTGGCCGCTGCGAGGTCGGCAGGGTCATTGCTGAGGCGCGCCGGGACACCAAGCCTCTCGAATGCAAATAACAGTGACGAGACGTTCGCGCCGCCAGAGTCGATGATCAAAGTTTCATCGTGGATCACAGCACGCCCTTGGTCGTGGGCAGCGTATCGCCTTCGCGTCGGATGGCTTGGCGCAGGGTTCGGCCGACCGCCTTAAAACAGGCTTCGATCATATGATGGGCGTTATCGCCGGTGACCGAGACATGCAGCGCTGCGCCGAGTGAATCGGCGAGTGAGCGGAAAAAATGCGCTACCAACTCGGTCGGTAGGCCGCCCACCGACTCGCGGTTAAAGTGCCCTTCGAAGACCGCGTAAGCGCGCCCCGACAGATCGAGCGCCACCTGTGCGCGGGCTTCGTCCATCGGCAACAGAAACCCGTAACGCGCGATGCCCCGCTTGTCACCCAAGGCCTTGCGCAGCGCTTCACCGAGGGCGAGCGCGCAATCCTCGATGGTGTGATGCTCGTCGATCTCAAGGTCGCCTTTGCACTCGAGCTCGAGCTTGAAGCCACCGTGCTTGCCCAATTGCTCGAGCATGTGGTCGAAGAAACCAATACCGGTCCGCGCGTGTGGCGTGCCGTCGTGGTCGAGATCGACGCTGACCGTCACCGCGGTCTCGCGGGTGATCCGTTCCACTGAGGCGCGCCGCGCCAAAAGCTCCGCCGCGATCGCCGGCCAGCGTTCTGCGGGACCGCCATCGATAAGCACCCGGACGCCGCGGATACCGAGGTTCTGGGCGAACTGCAGGTCGGTGTCCCGGTCGCCGATCATCACGCTGGTGGCGAGGTCCACACCGCGTTCGCGTATCCAGTCATCCACCAACGCAGTGCCCGGCTTGCGACAACGGCAACCGTCATGGCGCGTGTGCGGACAGACGAACACGGCTTCGAACTCCAATCCCTGCGAGCGGAACGCCTCGATCACGAAGGCCTGCGGCAGCTCGAAACGGACAGTGGGAAAGGAGGCGGTACCAACGCCGTCTTGGTTCGTCACCATGACAAGCGTGTAGCCACCATCACGCAGCCGAGACAGGGCGGCGAAGACGCCAGGCAAAAAACGCACCTTCTCGAGCGAGTCGACCTGCTCGTCAGGGGGCTCCTCGATCAGGGTGCCGTCACGATCGACGAACAAGACCTTCATGTGAGACTCCGGATCATTACATCGTTCTGAGGCGGCGTGCCAACCGTCAAGCGCAGCGCTTCGCCAAGGCCGTATTGGCCGCGGAAATCACGCACCAGAAGACCCGCATCACGCAACCTCAGCAGTGCGGCCCCGGCGTCGTCGAACTGTACAAGCAGGAAATTGGCATCGCTTGGGAAGACCCGACAGACCCGCGCCGATCGGGATAAGGCAGCGGCGATTCGCTCACGCTCGCTTAGCAATTGCCCGACGCGCTCGGTGGTCACGGCGAGCGCGGCGGGGGACAGCGCCGCGAGGGCTGCTCCGAGCGTCGGTCCAGCCACCGCGTAGGGCGGGACGATACGGCGCAGCAATCCGATGATGTCCGGGTGGGCGATCAGGGCGCCGAGCCTCGCGCCGGCAAGGCCGTGGGCCTTGGACATCGTGCGCAGCGTGACCAGATGTGGATACCGTGCCACCGCGAGCGTCCAAGGCGTCTCGCCGGTGAACTCGACATACGCTTCATCGACCACCACCACGGCCCGTCCCGATGCCGCCGCGATCACTGCTTCGATGTCCGCCGAGGAGAGCGCGTTACCGGTGGGGTTGTTCGGCGAACAAAGCCAGAGGATCTTCGGTCCCTTATCGAGGGCTCGCCGGATGCCGGGCAGGTCGAGCGCAAAGCCCCGCTCGGCCAGCAACGGTACATCGAGGATCGATGCGCCTTGGATGCGAGCGGCGACGGAATACATGCCGAAGGTCGGCGTAGAGATCACCACCGAGTCCTGACCCGCCGCGCAGAACGCACGGGTCAGCAGGTCGATCCCTTCATCGCTGCCCCGACCGACCAAGATCTGGGCGGGTGTGACACCCCAAGCACGTGCGAGCGCCTCAAGCAGCGCTGGCGGTTGAGGCGGGGGGTAGTGGTTCAGCGCCTCGGCTGCACCGCTCGTCGCCGCGACCGGCGGCCATGGCGACTCGTTGGCGTGCAAACGGATCAACGAGCGGTCAGCGCTGGCGTGGCGATAAGGCTCCAATGCCCGGATATCGGCGCGGGCGAGCTGCAAGACCGCCGCCGCTGCCGCAGCGTCTGCAGGGATCGCGGCGGGGAGCGTCATGCCGCACCCAAGGCGGCAAGCCGCAGCTGGATGGCGAGTGCATGCGCATCGAGCCCTTCCAGATCAGCGAGGGTTTTGGCGACAGGACCGAGACCGCGAAGACCCTCCGCCGTCAGCTCTTGGACGGTGATGCGTCGCAGGAAATCGAGGACGGAAAGACCGCTGTAGGCGCGGGCATAGCCATAGGTGGGCAGCACATGGTTCGTCCCCGAGCAGTAGTCGCCGACCGGCTCCGGGCTCCAAGGGCCGAGGAACACCGAACCCGCCGCACGGACCTGCGCCAAGCGCGCACGCGGTTC
>CAMAQZ010000061.1 GCA_945860725.1 Klebsiella pneumoniae
AGCGCGAACGCCGCGACGGTGATGGACCTGCTCTCGGCGATCACGCCCAAGGCCGTGCTGCTGCTCGGCAAGTGCGGCGGCCTCAAGAAAAAGAACCAGCTCGGCGACCTCGTGCTGCCGATCGCGGCGATCCGCGGCGAAGGCACCTCGGACGACTACCTGCTGCCGGAGGTCCCCGCCCTGCCCGCTTTCAGCCTGCAGCGTGCGGTGTCGACCATAATCCGCGACCTCGATTGTGATTATTGGACCGGCACGGTGTACACCACCAACCGCCGGGTCTGGGAGCACGACGACGAGTTCAAAGAATACCTGCGCGAGACGCGCTGCATGGCAATCGACATGGAGACCGCGACCATCTTCGCCGCAGGCTTCGCCAACTCCATCCCTTCAGGCGCATTGCTGTTGGTGAGCGACCAGCCGATGGTGCCGGATGGGGTGAAGACCGAGGCCTCGGACAAACGGGTGACGGATGTCTTCGTGGAGAAGCACATCCGCATCGGCATCGAGGCGCTACGCCTCATCCGGCGTCACGGCAAGAGCGTCAAGCACCTGCGCTTCGACGAGTAGCGCACCGGGACGCGCCGCGATCGGTCAGCGGAAGACCTTCGACCAGAACTCCTTCATGTCTTCCCAGGATTGGCGGTCGGCCTTCTCGTCGTAGGCGAGCGGCAGGTTGTTCTGCTTGCCCTTCTCGGTGGCTTCGGGGTTCGTGAAGCCGTGCTTGGCGTCGGGGTAGGAGACGAACTGGTAGTCGACGCCGAGCGCCTGCATCTCCTTGTGGAAGTTCGCCTGGTCCTCGGCGGGCACGAGTCCGTCGGCCTCGCCGTGGCAGATGAGTACGGCGGGCTTGAACTCGCCGGGCTGCGCCTGGTGCGCGGCGGTGAGCGCGCCGTGGAAGCTCACCACGCCGCGCAACGGCATGCCGAGACGACCCATGTGCAGCGACAACGCACCGCCCAAGCAATAGCCCATCGCGCCGATGCGCTCCGGGTCGACCTGCGGATGCGCGCGTAGCTGTTCGTAGGCCGCGCGCAAGCGCTCGCTCAATGCCGGGATGTCGGCGAACAGTCCGCCCATCAGCGCACCGGCTTCGGCGGCATCAGCGGCCTCGCGTCCATCGCCATAGATATCCACCGCGAGCGCGGCGAAGCCGAGCCCGGCGAGCTCGCGCGCGCGCCGACGCGCGTAATCATTGAGCCCCCACCATTCCGGAAGCACGAGCACCCCCGGGCGCTTGCCGTCGCGCGCCGGATCCCAGGCGAGGTAGCTGGCGAGTTCGCGGCCGCCGGCGACATAGCGCAGGATTTCGGTGTGGGAGGCGTCGGGCATAGCAAGCATCCGTTGAAGGCGATGGGTGAGGACTTTGCGGGGGCGCGATGGTCGCAAGTAGGCCGAATTTCTGCAAGCATCGTGTGGTCTGCTTGCTGTCATACTGACGGGTCGATGGACCACGATCCGGACAAATCCCTCAGGCGTCGCAGCATCCGCAGTTTCGTGCTGCGCGCCGGACGTATCACGCCGGCCCAGCAGCGGGCGTTGACCGAGGGCTGGCCGCGCTTCGGTATCGATCCACCACTGCAAGACGCCGATCGCTCCGCAACCGTCGCGTCCCTTGACTTCACCGCCCGCTTTGGCCGACGCGCAGCCTTGGTGGTGGAGATCGGCTTCGGCAACGGCGAGAACTTGCTGGCGCTCGCGACGGCGCATCCCGAGAAAGATTTCTTGGGGATCGAGGTGCACCGCGCAGGTGTCGGTCATCTGCTGCTGCGCGCCGAAGAAGCCGGGCTCGGCAACCTCCGCGTGATGCAGCACGATGCGGTGGAGGCCTTCGAGCATCAGATCGCTCCGGGAATGCTCGACGAAGTGTTGGTGCTGTTCCCGGACCCTTGGCACAAGAAGCGCCATCACAAGCGCCGCCTGGTGCAGCCCGACTTCATCGCACTGCTCGCCTCGCGCCTGCGCATCGGAGGCCGTCTGCAACTCGCGACGGACTGGGAGCCCTACGCTCGGCAGATGTTGGAGGTGCTGTTGGCTGAACCCTCGCTGCGCAACCGCGCGGGCACCGCCGACACCGCGGGCGGCGCCGACACCGGAAGCGTCGAGCCCGGCTTCGTGCCAAGGCCCACCTGGCGCCCGCTGACCCGCTTCGAGCGCCGCGGCCACCGCTTGGGGCACGGTGTATGGGACCTGTCCTTCGAGCGGGTCGCTGCGCCGACCGACGGGCCGATCAACCCGGCAGCATGACCCCGAAACTTGCCCGTATGCCGTCCACCACGAACTGCACCGCGAGCGCACCGAGCACCACGCCGAGCAGGCGGTTGATGACATTGGTACCAGTCACGCCCAGCAGCCGCGTCAAGCGGTCGGCCCCCAGCATCACAGCGAGTGAGATCGCAAGCACGGCGAGCGCAGCGACGAGCAGCGTCGCGAACCTCAGCGGATCCTGCAGCACCGACACCGGACCGAACCAGAGCAGGATGGTGGTGAGGGCGCCGGGACCTGACATGAAGGGAAAGGCCAGCGGGAACACGGAGATGTCGGCACGGCGGCGGCTCTCGGCCTGTTCGTCCGACGAGGTGCGCGTGCCGGATTCGCGGGCGAACACCATCTCGAGCGCGACGAGGAACAGCAACAGACCGCCGAAGATACGGAACGAGTCGATACTGATGCCCATGGCGCCGAGGAAGCCTGCGCCGCTCAACGCGAAGCCGATGATGATGCCGGTCGCGACCAGCACCGACTTGACCGCCATGCGCCTGCGATAGGCCGCCGTCGCACCCTCGGTCAGACCCGCGAACACGGGCACGAGCGCGATCGGATCGACCACGACAAAGAAAACGACGAAGAACTTCAGGAACTGTTCGAGCATGTCGGACCGGTCAGCTGCGCGATTCCGGCGCAGCGGGCGCCGAACCGTCCGATGCGGGCACTTCACGTCCTGCCGTGCCGAGCGCCTCGTCGACGACACCCCGTCGCCACATCCACCAGAAGAGTAGCACGCCGGGCAATGCGGCGACGGTGGTCAACAGATAGAACTTCACATAGCCCAACGACTCGATGAGACCGCCCGCTGTAGTGCCGGTCAACAACCGACCAGCAACGCTCGCAGCGGCTGACACCAAGGCATATTGTGCGGCGGTGTACCGGAGGTTGCAGAGCGCCGACAGATAGGCGACCACCACCACGCCGCCATAGCCGCTCGCGAAGTTCTCGAAACCGATCGCAGCGGCGAGGCCTAAGTTGCTGTGCCCGACCGCGGCGAGCGCCGCGAAACTCAGGTTGGAGACGCCCATCAGCACCAACGCGAGCAGCACCGCTCGCGCGAGACCGAGACGCGCATAAAGCAGACCGCCGACGAAGATGCCGACGAGGAACGCCCAGAACCCAACGCCGATGTCGTAGACCGCGATCTCATCGTTGCTGTAGCCCATATCGTTGAACAGCAGCCGCAAGGTGAGGTTCGCGAGGGTGTCGCCGACCTTATGGACCAGCACGAAAGTGAGCACCAACACCGCACCGGGCCGCGTCAGGAAATCGCGGAATGGGCCTTCGATGGCGCGCCAGACCGCGCCGACCCCGCGTTGGCGCGCCACGACCTCGCGTCGCCGGGGCTCACCCACCACCCACGCCGTCAGCATGGCAGGCAACGCGAAGGCTGCGCAGGCGAGGTACGCCGCCTCCCAGCCTGAACGCGCGGCGATCAGCAGCGCCACCGCACCGGCTGCAGCGGATCCGATGCGCCAACCGTACTGCGACATCCCGGCGCCGATGCCGAGCTGCGCAGGCTGCAGCGTCTCGATGCGATAGGCGTCGATCACGATATCGAAGGTGGCGCCCGTGACGCCGACCAGCACTGCCGCGATGATGGTCGCCTGCAAGCCCGCCTGCGGATCGACGAAGGCGAGGTTGATCACCGCGGCGATGACGAGTGCACCGGAGAACAACATCCAGGATACGCGCTGCCCGAGACGGCCGAGCAACGGCAGCCGCACGCCATCCACCATCCACGCCCAGAAGACCTTCAGGTTATAGGCAAGGAAGGCCAGCGCGAACGCAGTGATCGTCCGCTTGTCGATGCCGTCCTGCGCAAGACGCGTGGTGAGGGTGGCGCCGATCATCGCGTAGGGGAAGCCGGAGGAGATACCGACGAAGAACGCCGCCAGCGGTTCGCGCGCGAAATAGGGCCGGATCGGTGCGAGCAGGTCTTTGCTCAAAATGCGCGCCTCAAAGATCGTAGTCCATGACGAGCGGTGCATGGTCTGAGAAGCGGCTCGCCTTGTGGATGTGGGCGGCGCGTGCCGCACCGGCAAGTCCGGCGCTCACGATCTGATAGTCGATGCGCCAACCGACGTTCTTCGCCCAAGCCTGTCCGCGGTTGGACCACCAGGTGTATTGATCGGGTTCCGGCACCACCTCGCGGAACGCATCGACCCAGCCTGACTCGCCGCACAAGGTGTCCATCCAGGCGCGCTCCTCGGGCAGAAAGCCGCTGTTCTTCTGGTTGGACTTCCAGTTCTTCAGGTCGATCGCCTTGTGGGCAATGTTCCAATCGCCGCAGAGGATGTACTCGCTGCGGCGTCGGCGTAGCCCTGCCAGATGCGACGGGAACGCCTCGAGGAAACGGAATTTCGAGGCCTGCCGCTCCGGGCCCGATGACCCCGAGGGAAGATAGAGCGACACCACCGACAAGGCGCCGAAACGCGCTTCGAGATACCGACCCTCGCGGTCGAACTCGTCGACCCCGAACCCCCGGATCACCTCGCTCGGCTTACGCTTGCAGTAAAGCGCGGTCCCCGAGTAGCCGGGACGCTCGGCATCGCAGAAGAAGCGGTGATAGCCCGGCAGCTCGATGTCATGGCCGACGAGTTGGGGTTCATGCGCCTTGGTCTCCTGCAGACAGACCACATCGGCCGACTGATCCCGCAACCAGGCGAAGGCGCCCTTGGCGGCAGCGGAACGGATGCCGTTGGCATTCAAAGTGATGACGCGCACCGGGGTATCATAGCGGCATGAAGCCTTACCAACGTGCCTTCGTCGAACTCGCACTGTCGCGCAACGCCCTTCGTTTCGGACGCTTCACGCTCAAGTCCGGCCGTGAGAGCCCGTACTTCTTCAATGCCGGCCTGTTCGACGACGGCGCGGCGCTCGCCAGCCTCGGCCGCTGTTATGCCGCGGCGCTCGCAGACTCGGACGTCGCCTGCGACATGCTCTTCGGACCGGCCTACAAGGGCATCCCGCTGGTCGCGGCCACGGTCGCGGCGCTCGCCGAGCATCACAACCGCAACCTGCCCTGGGCGTTCAACCGCAAGGAAGCCAAAGACCACGGCGAGGGCGGACACGTGGTCGGGCGCGCGTTGTCAGGCCGCGTCGTGATCGTCGACGATGTGATCACCGCCGGCACCGCGATCCGCGAATCCGTCGATCTCATCCGAGCCGCCGGCGCCGAGCCGGTCGCGGTGCTGCTCGCGCTCGATCGACAGGAGCGCGGTCGCGGTGAACGCTCAGCCGTCCAAGAGGTGGCGGCCGACCTCGGCCTGCGCTGCGTCAGCCTGCTGACCCTCGACACCCTCATCGACATCCTCGCGAACCCCGTGGACGGCGCCATCGCGCCTGCTGCGGAGCATCTCGCTGCGCTGCGCGACTATCGTGCGCAGTACGGTGTGACCGCCTCCCTCTGACCCCCTCGTCCGGGACATCACCATGCACCTCAAAGATCCCTCGCTGCTCAGATCGGATGCGTTCATCGACGGTGCGTGGTGCGCAGCGGACGACGGCGCCACGGTCGACATCCGCAACCCCGCCGATGGCAGCATCGTCGGCACCGTACCGGTAATGCGTGGCGGCGAGACACGACGCGCCATCGAAGCTGCCGCGCGCGCGCTGCCCGAATGGTCGAAGCGCACCGCCAAGGAGCGTGCCACCGTGCTGCGCCGCTTCGCCGAGGCGATGATCGCCAACGCCGATGACCTCGCCATCATCATGACGAGCGAACAAGGCAAGCCGCTCGCTGAAGCGCGCGGCGAAATCGGCTACGCCGCCTCCTTCCTCGAGTGGTTCGCCGAAGAAGGCAAGCGCGTCTACGGCGAAATCATCCCGACCTTCCGTGCCGATGCGCGGCTGATGGTGCTGCGCCAGCCGGTGGGTGTCGCCGCTGCGATCACGCCCTGGAACTTCCCCGCGGCGATGATCACCCGCAAGCTCGGCCCGGCACTGGCCGCGGGCTGCACCTTCGTCTGCAAACCTGCGCCACAGACCCCGTTCTCGGCGCTCGCGCTCGCCGAACTCGGCCGTCGCGCAGGCCTGCCCGCCGGCGTGCTGAACATCGTGACCGGCGACGCGGCGGCGATCGGCAGCGAGCTCACCGGCAATCCGTTGGTGCGTAAATTCAGCTTCACGGGTTCGACTGCGGTCGGCAAGACACTGCTCGCGCAGTGCGCCGGCACGGTGAAGAAAGTCTCGCTGGAGCTCGGCGGGAACGCGCCCTTCATCGTATTCGAGGACGCCGATCTCGAGGCGGCCGTGCAGGGCGTCATGGCGAGCAAGTACCGCAACACCGGTCAGACCTGCGTCTGCGCCAACCGATTGTTCGTGCACACCAGCGTCTACGACGAGTTCGCGGCACGGCTCGTGACCGCGGTATCCGCACTGCGGGTCGGCGCAGGCCTGTCCGGCCCGACGGACCAAGGTCCGCTCATCGACGAGCGCGCGCTCGCCAAGGTCGAGGCGCATGTCGCCGATGCCGTGGCACAGGGTGCGCGGATCGCGAGCGGTGGCCGGCGCCACGCGCTCGGCGGCAACTTCTACGAACCGACCGTGCTGCTCGATGTGACCCCCGGTATGCGCGTTGCGCGCGAGGAGACCTTCGGCCCGGTCGCACCGCTGATCCGTTTCACCGACGAGGTCGAGGTGCTGCGCCTTGCCAACGATACCGCCGCTGGTCTCGCCGCCTACTTCTTTACCCGTGACCTCGCGCGCAGTTGGCGTGTGCAAGAGGCGCTCGAGTACGGACTCATCGGCGTCAACACAGGCCTGATCTCGACGGAGGTCGCCCCCTTCGGCGGCGTCAAAGAATCTGGCCTCGGCCGCGAAGGCTCGCGCCACGGCATCGACGACTACACCGAACTCAAGTATGTCTGCGTCGGCGGCCTGTCGCAGTGATCGATGACGGCGTGCCGCCCGCTGAACCTGCCTCGCGTGGACTTACGATTTTGTTGGCGGCTGCCAGCTCGCTCGGACCGGTCTCCTCACTGATGCTGATGCCGGCGTTACCGGCGATCCGCGCTGATTTCGGCGGCACCATCGCAGCCACCCAGAGCGTCATCAGCGTGTTCCTGATCGTGTTCGCCATCGGCATCCCGCTGGCCGGCCCGCTCTCGGACCGCTATGGACGACGCCCGCTCCTGGTCGGCGGTATCTTCATCTTCCTCATCGGTTCGTTGCTCGGCGCCCTCGCCCCATCGCTGGAAGTGCTGGTGTTCGCCCGAGCGCTGCAGGCGATCGGCTGTGCCGCGACGGCCACCGTCGCCCGTGCTGTGCTCGGTGATCTCTACCCTGACTGGCGGCTCGCCCGCGCACTCGCACGCCTCACCTTGGTGATGATGACCGGCACCGCGATCTCGCCTTGGCTCGGCGGCCTAATCACCGAATCGATGGGCTGGCACGCACCGCTCGCGCTGATGGTGGTGCTTGCGGCGATCATCGGGGTGGCGGCGTTCGTCGCGCTCCCCGAGACGCGCGCACCGAGCGGCCGCTCCTCCTTCCGCGAACTCGGCGAGGCCTCACGCGTGGTGCTGCGCAACCGCATCTTCCTTAGCTGCGTGATCGACGCCGGCGTAATCTACGCCGTCTATCTCGGCTTCATCTCAATCGCCCCCCACATCATGAGCGAGATGTTAGGGGAGCCCGCCACGAGCTTCGGCCTTTATCTGCTGCTGCTCTCTACCGGGTACTTCCTCGGCAACATGGTCGTCACCCGGCTTAAAGGTCACGCCGACCTCGACCGTGTGGCGCGCTTCGGGATCTGGCTGCAGGCGGGCTCTGTTGCGCTCGCGTTCGCGTTCGTCCTCGCCGGATTCACCCACCCGCTGTTCTGGTTCGGACCGATGCTGCCGCTCGCCTTCGCGCAAGGGCTCGCACTGCCGCACATCACAGCGACCGCCGTCAGGCTCGCACCGGGCTACGCCGGCGTCACCGCCGGACTAATCGGATTCTCCCAACAGTCGATCGCCGCGGCAGCGGTCCAAGGGCTCGGGTTCGTCCGCACCGACACCCCGGTGCCGGCGTTAGCGGTCTGTACCGCGCTCGCCTGCGTATCGCTCGGCGCGATGCTGTTGATCGAACGCGCCTTAAGGGCTCAATCGGTCGCGGGTTGACCGGGCGCCGGCGGTTGCCGCATCGCTGGGACTACGGGCCTGCTGGCTTCGGCGGTATTATGTATCCGACCCTTCTCTTGGTTTTCCGATCTGGAGCACCCGTGCCGCCATGTGCCGATATGACCGTCCGCTCAAGCGATTTTCTGCCGTGCTACTCGGCGCTTTGCTCACGCTCAGCAGCCTGCCGGCCATGACCGCGCCCGCCCCATCGACCGCCGACGGCGCGCCGCTCGCGGAGCAGCGACCGTTCATGGTGACCTCCCCGTTCGGCGCCCGCCCCGATCCCTGGTACTGGCTGCGCGACGACAAACGCAGCGACCCGGACATGCTCGCCTACCTCGAAGCGGAGAACGCCCACCTTGCCAAGGCGATGGTCCCGCATCGGGCGCTGGAGCAGAAGGTCTATGACGAGATCGTCGGCCGCATCAAGCAGGACGACGCCTCGGTGCCGCAGCGTCGCAACGGCTGGTGGTACTACCAACGCTACGAGACCGGTAAGCAGTACCCGATCCTGGCACGGCGCAAAGGCAGCCTCGAAGCACCCGAGGCGATCATCCTCGACGGTAACGAGCGGGCCAAAGGACACGATTTCTATTCAGTCGGCAATCTCGAGGTGAGTCCTGATGGCCGCTGGGCCGCGATCGCCGAGGACACCGTCGGCAGGCGTCAGTACCAGATTCGTATCAAAGACCTGCAGACCGACGAGTGGCTGCCGGCCGTGCTGTCGGACGCTGAGGCATCACTTGTCTGGGCCGACGACAACGCCACGCTTCTTTACATCCGCAAAGATCCGCAGACACTGCTCGGCGACAAGGTCTATCGGCACCGCCGCGGTGCCGATCCCGCGCAGGACACCCTCGTCTACGAAGAGCAGGACGACAGCTTCTACATGGGGCTCGGTCGCTCGAAGTCCGACCGCTTCCTCTTCATCACGGTGCAGAGCACAGTGTCCGCTGAATGGCGCTATGCCGATGCCGCCGACCCTGCGCTTAACTTCAAGGTCGCGGTGCCGCGCGAACGCGACCACGAATACCAATTGGAGGACGTCGGCGACCGCTTCGTGCTCCGCAGCAACTGGCAAGCGCGCAACTTCCGCATCGTCGCTGCGCCGATCGACAAGATCGCGGACCGCAGCGCATGGCAGGACGTCATCCCGCATCGCGCCGACGCGTTCGTCGAATCCTTTGAAGTGTTCGACGACTATCTCGCCGTCAACGAGCGCTCCGGCGGCTTGTCTAAGCTGCGGGTGCGAGGCTGGAAAGACGGACGGGACTTCCTGCTCGACGCCGCCGACCCCGCCTACACGATGGAATTCGGCTCCAACACCGAGACCACCACACCGCTGCTGCGCTACATCTACACCTCACCGACCACACCGGCGACCACCTACGACTACAACATGCGCACCGGCGAGCGTCGCGAGCTCAAGCGTGAACCGGTGCTGGGCGGTTTCGACTCCGCGAATTACACCGCCGAGTTCCGCTTCGCCACCGCGCGTGACGGTACGCGCGTACCGGTGACGCTGCTGTATCGTCGCGGCACGAAGCTCGACGGCACGGCGCCGCTCTACCAGTACGCCTACGGGTCCTACGGCTACTCGACCGACCCGACCTTCCGCTCGGCGGTGCTGTCGTTGGTCGACCGCGGTTTCGTCTACGCGATCGCACACATCCGCGGCGGTCAGGAGATGGGCCGCGACTGGTACGAAGACGGCAAGCTGATGAAGAAGGTCAACAGCTTCAACGACTTCATAGATGTCACCCGCTTCCTCGTCAAAGAGAAGGTCGCCGATCCGCGGCGGGTGTTCGCAATGGGCGGCAGCGCCGGCGGACTTTTAATGGGTGCCATCGCCAACCTCTCGCCCGGCGACTATAAGGGCATCGTCGCGCACGTGCCGTTCGTCGATGTGGTCACGACCATGCTGGATGAGAGCATCCCGTTGACGACCAATGAATTCGACGAATGGGGCAACCCGGTCTCGGGCAAGGCGGTCTACGACTACATGCTGTCCTATTCGCCCTACGACCAGGTGTCGCGGCAGGCCTATCCGGCGATGTTGGTGACGGGCGGTCTGTGGGACAGTCAAGTGCAGTACTGGGAGCCGGCCAAGTGGGTGGCGCGTCTGCGCACCTTGAAGACCGACAGCAACCCGCTCTTGATGAGGATGAACATGGAGGCCGGCCACGGCGGAAAATCCGGGCGCTTTGAGCGCTACCGCGAGGTCGCCGAGGAGTACGCGTTCGTGTTGTGGCAGGCTGGCATCGATCGTTGAGCGAGCTGCTGCCGCTCGGGCGGTTCCACGAGATCAGCCTCAGCACCGGCGACCTCGCCGCCTCGATCGGGTTCTGGCGCGCGCAAGGCTGGACGCAGGCGCAGGTCCGACCGGTCTGGCCCCACCCGTATGCCGCGCTCTCTTATGGCGCTCTCGTGATCGGCCTGCACGAGTACCGGTTCCCCTCACCGTCGGTGACCTGCGTACACCCCGACATCGCCACCGCGCTCGAGGAACACCGGGATGCCGGCATGGTCATCGCCTTCGCCAAGACCGGCCCGGATCTCTTCAATGAATTTGGCTTCCGGGATCCCGCCGGTCAGATGGTCACGCTGCTGGAGGCCGATACCCACGATGCACTGCCGATGTCCGGCCGCGCGTTCTTCAGCCTGCCCTCGCCCGACCCGGAACTGAGCCTGCGCTTCTGGGAACTGCTCGGCGCGGTACCGGATGGCGCGGCGCCCGAAGACTGGCCCTGCACGCGGCGCACCGCGGGTGGGCTGCCGTTCGGCATCCACCGCGAGGACGACCACGACGGCCCGGCGATCGTTCGGATTGCAGCCGGCAGGAGAGTAGGCGTGCAGTCCGGCCCAGTGCTCGAAAGCCCGGAAGGGGTGGCGTGGGTGACCGTCGACGGCTGATGCCGCGACCCCATCACGGCGTCACGGCAGCGGTTCAACCCAGCCGACGGTTCAACCGAGCGGGCGGATCAACCGAGCCGGCGGACGACAGCGTCGACCAAGCGCTGCAGCGCCACAGGCGACTGCAGCAGGAACAAGGACGGCTCGATCATCTCGAGTTCCATGACCACCGGGGCGCCGTCCACACCGGGGGCGACATCCACCCGCGCGTAGAGCAACTCGGACTCGAGCCCCGCCAAGGCGGCGGTGCCGAGCGCATGTTCCGCCGCGCTGATCGGCAGCGCCTCGGAGACCTGTTCGACGCCGTCGGCGAACCGTGGCGTCTTGCGCACCGCATGCGTGAACTCGCCGTCGATCCATACCAACGCGCGCTCGCCATGCCCTTCGACGGAGGACAGATAAGGCTGCACCAGCATGTCGCGTGCTGCGACCAGACGCGCGCACAATGAATCAGCCTGTGCCCAAGCTGAAGGGGCGCCGGCACCGGGCCGCAGCCGATGGGTCTCGAAGGACGCCGCGCCGATCGCAGGCTTCAGCACCACATCCGGCCAGCCATGCTCGGCGGCGATCGCCGACAAGCTTCGGGTGTCACCCCTCGGCAGCAGCACCGTGGGCGTCACCGGCACGCCGCGTGACGCGAGCTCGAGCAGATAGCGTTTGTGCAGATTGCCGAACAACACCGCCGGTGGGTTCCACAACGGCGCGGCCGCAGCCGCGACACCGACCCAAGCCTCGAAGTCGTCGACGGCATGCAGATAATCCCAAGTCGAGCGCAGCAGCGTCGGTACTGGCTCCCGCCAGTCCGTGCTACCACCACGCCAACCGGCCATCACGGCATCGATGCCTGCCGCACGCAAAGCCTCAAGCAAGAGG